>DATHQY010000576.1:0-8096 GCA_035482215.1 Polyangiaceae bacterium
ACGGCACCGAGCGCTTCGGGCCCCGCCAGGCTGAGCACGAGCGGAGTCGCCAAGACGAGGACGAGACCTCCGGGTAGGTAGCTCGCGACGATGTAGCCCGCGAGACGAGAAGGCGCCGGTCGACGATGCGGCGCAGCCAAGACCCCGGGCAACATCGTGCTTAGCGACAGGAGCGAAAAGTACGTGGCCGAATGCGTCTTCTCGTAGACCCAGACGCCGAGCGCGAACATCGTCAGTCCACGCCCCGTCAGCGCGAGCGTCTGCGGGGCCCAGAGCGCCGCGAACCGCCCCCACCCGGGCGTCACGACGGCGAGCCGCCGAAACCGAGGACGTGGTCCAGTACGCAGACCCGAGCTTGCGCGTCGGATCGACGGCGAGGATCGCGTCGCGCCAAGCGTCGTGGCGGCTGCCGTAGACTCGGCGCATGTCGTCCGGTCCGATGTAGCGGTCTGGGTACGCCGTTCCATCGCGGATAGAGCGTCAGGTTCTCGATGTGGAGCTTGCGCCGCGACTTCCGCTCGGCGCCGAGCTTCACGGCGGCGGCGAGAACAAACGCGCGCCCGGCACGCGGCATGCGCTTCACGAGGCGAACGACGGAGTGTCGGGGCCGCTGACGACACGCTCGAACGGCTCGGTGAGCTCGGCGCGGCCGACGTCGTCGTGCACGCGCACGACGGCCAAGCCGAGCTTCAAAGAGCAGCGTGCGCTGCTCGAGGCTCCTCGCCTGCTCCGCCGCGTCTCCGAGGAAGCGACGGAACGGCATCACCTCGTCGCGGACCTCGGCGGACACGGGCGGGATCGTGGCGACGCGCGCCTCGGCGACGACGCCGACGGCGCGGTAGCTGTCTTTGAGAAGCGCGAGCTCGCGGTCGTCCACCCCAACATGCAGGTCCACGACGTCCCCTGACGGACGGACGGCGCGCACGGCGCTGCTCACGCCATTCCCGCCTCGGTGAAGGGGTGATTGATGCCTTTGGTGGGTGCGGTGATCGATCCGCCGATGCTCGGGTTTGCCGTGATCGTGAACCCGGGAAGCTGTCTTCCGGCGGTGTAGAGAGCGCGGCTCAGATCGTAGAGCGTGATCCCGCCATGAACGAGGACGTCGTCGGCCCCCGTATGGAGGATGGCGTTCATCCCGCTCATATCGAGGGCGCGACCGCCCCGCCCTTCGATGAGCGCCGTCTTCGACATGCGCCCACCGGTGACGGGAAGACGTGACGCGCGGCGAACGCACGCTTGCAGCTCGACGAGCGTCTTCGGTCGGTCGACGCCCTCCACCTCGCACGACACGTTGCCGAGCCAGTTGGTGACGGTCGCTGGTGACGGTCGCCGTCATCGAGCGCCGGGTTCCTTCGTCGCTGTCTCGAGGTTTCGAAGCGCGCCGAGCCGCGTGTAGTTCCACGCCTCGGCATTCGTTTCCACGACGGCGCGGAAGTAGTTGCCGTAGAGCAATCGCCTCAAGCACGTGCTGGACAGTGCGCGTTGATGCACTGACGAGGACCGCCGCGCCGGCGACGCCGAGCCCGACGCATAGACGTTGGGCGCCCGAACTCGGCTAGGCTGTCGCGCCGTGCCGTCCGAACCGCACCTCGATCGAGCGCGCGCCGAGTCGTTCGGCTCCTACGCCGAAGCCTATGATCGGCATCGCCCTTCCTTTCCAGACCTCCTCGTCGACGACCTCGTCGCGCTCGCGCCGAGACGTGTTCTCGACGCCGGCTGCGGCACGGGCCTCGTCGCCCGTGCGCTCGTGGCTCGCAAGCTCTCCGTCCTCGGTGTGGAGCTCGATCCGCGAATGGCGGAGATCGCCCGGCGTTACGGGGTCGAGGTGGAAGTCGCGCGCTTCGAGGAGTGGAACGACGCAGACCGCCGATTCGATCTCGTGACCTTCGGCGACGCATGGCATTGGATCGATCCGTCGAAGGGCGTGGCGAAGGTCGCTGCCATCCTCGAGCCGGACGGCATGCTCGTGCGCTTCTTCAAAGGTTACGTGCTCGCTCCGGACGTGTTCGCGAAGATCGAACCGATCTATCACTCCATCGCCCCTCGCCTGAGCGCCTACGGAAGGTGGCCCGAGGGTCTCGCGTGGGTCGACCCGATCGCGTCGAGCCCTGACTTCGCGAGGCTTCCGGCGCAGAAATACACCTCGGAGCGGGTCTTCACTGCATCCCAATGGACGGGATATGTGAGCACGGCCAGCGACCATCGCCGCCTCGCGCCAGAGGTCCTTGCGGCGCTGCTCGACGCGGTCGGCGAAGCGCTCGGCCCCGAGGTCGTCGTGCAGGCGCGCACGATGGCCCTCTTCGCGAAAAGAGCATCAAGGAAATAACGGGGCGCCGAGCGAGACCCAATCGTCGTCATCGAACGCGATCGGGCGGACCTGCAGCTTCGAAACGCCGCTATCGTCGCCGTCGTAGTAGTGATAGACGTAAAGGTATTGGTCGCCGTCCTTCCAGGCGGTCCCCCCGCCAGGGCCGATGTACCGGCCGGACGTGACGAGGAGCTGCTCGGCGGCGCCCGTCATCATCGAGGCGCCGGTCTTGTCCGTGTAGGGCCCCGTGATTTGCGTCGCGCGACCCATCATCGTTCGATACGTGCTGTCGAGTCCCTTGCAACACGCATCGAAGGACACGAAGAGGTAGTAGTAGCCGTTGTGGGAGACGATGGAGGCCGCCTCGATCGCGTTGCTTCCGCCGCGGGCCGCGAGCGAATACGTGTTCGTGTCGTCGGTGGCGAGCTTTCCTGTCGCCGCGTCGAGCTTGTGCAGCTTGATTCCCGACCAGAACGAGCCGTACGCGAGCCAGGGGCCGCAGTCTTGATCAAAGCTGACGTTCGGGTCGATCGCGTTGAAATCGTCGGACGTCGTCGATTGGACCACCATGCCCCGGTCGCTGAATGCAGGCGATTCGAGACTCGTCGTCGTCGCGAGCCCGATGACGGAGTCATTCGAGCCGAAGCTCGATCCCGCGTAATAGACGTGAAATAGGCCGTTGAAGTAGCTGATGTCGGGTGCCCAGAGGTCGGTCGGGATCGAGCCGAGTGCGGTGGCGACCCACGCCGGCACGGCCGAAAACACGTTGCCGGCATTGGTCCACGTGAACATGTCGGGCGAGCTGCGGATGCCGAGCGTCCCGCCCGTCGCGAATAGGAAATAGCGTGACCCGTCCCAGATCATCGAGGGATCATGCACGCCGATGTCGAGGTGCATGGCGTTCGTCGTGACGGGACCGCCGCCCAGAACCTGCCCGCCGCAGCCCACGCCACCCTCCGTGAACGACGCGTCGCCCGCGCCGGCGTCTTGGCCCCCACCGCCCACCGCGCCCGCATCGGCACGCAAAGGCTGCGAGGCATCGACTCCGGCATCGCCACTGGGGGTCGAGCCCGCGCGTCCCGCGTCGACCATCCGGGCGCCGGTCGTCCCCGTACTTCCCGAGTTCGTGGCACCGACGGTGCCTCCGCTTCCCGCACCCGTGCTTTCCGCGGCGTAACCAGACGCGCCGGCGTCGACGGACCCATCCGAGTTCCCGGCCCCGCCCGAGGCCCCTCCTCCGGAGACACCCGAGGACGCCGGTTCGTGGACCGCAGTGCCCGACCCACAGCCCAGCGACGGCCCCAGGACGACGAGCACGCTCCCGACCATACAAGCGGAACGCATCACCTTGTATACAAAGGGGCGATCGGCGCTCGTCCTTGCACGAATCGGTCGGTTCCCGGAAATGCGGCCGATCAGGGCACGCCCACCGCGGTGGGCGCGGTTCTGAGCGACGCGTCTCGCAGCCCGACTTGAACCGGCTGGAGCGCTACGGTAAGACCGCCTGCGGTGGTGGTCCGGCGGCGTGTTGCCCCCGGGCGCAGCCATCACGCGCTAGGTCGCTTGGGAAGCCGGTGAGAATCCGGCGCGGCCCCCGCCACGGTGACCGGGAACGAGCTTGACCACGTGCCACTGGTGCTTCGCCGTCGCGAGCGCTGGGAAGGGGTCGAGCAAGGCGGCGCGACCCGCGCCATACCCGGGAGTCCGGAGACCGGATCCAGCGCGCATTCACCTCGTGACCGTCCACACCGGGGTGGTGTGGCAAGAGGCAGCATGACGCGGATGCGAGTCGGTTGGGGGATTGTGGGCGCGTGGATGTCCATGAGCACCTGCGGAATCTTGGCGGGGTGCGGCGGGGCCAACGGCCGCAGTACGGACGGGGCGTCCGAGGCGGGCAATAGTCAGCCGCCGGGAGACGCGGCTACGGACGGGACCGCGCCGCCCACCACCGAGAACGACGGAGCGGGGCCCGCGGGGCCGGACGCCTCGATCGGCGAAGCGCCACCGGATTCGGGGAGAACGCAACCGACGGGAGACGCGGGCCAGGCAAGCCCGGGCGATGTCCCCGATGGGAGCGAGTCGCTCCTCGATGCGAGCGGCTCGTCGGACGCAAGTCGCTTCATCACCGGCGTCGTTCAGTTCAACCCCACGAGCTGCACCGGCTTCGGCGCATCGTCGCTTCCCGGCATCGTCGAAGGACCCCCCGTCGGCGGGGGCCGTGCGAAAGGAAGCACCGACGTCGTGTCCCTGGGGAGCGGCGGGAGCATCGTCGTGACGTTCGCTCCGAATGCGATCGTGGACGGGCCTGGCCCCGACTTCATCGTATTCGAGAATCCGTTCTGGGTCGGCGGCAACTCCGATGACGTCTATGCCGAGCCGGGCGAGGTCAGCGTGAGTGACGACGGCGAGACGTGGATGACCTTCCCGTGCACGCCGGCGCTCGACGCGGCGGCGCCCTACGGGACCGGCGTCGTGCCCCCGTACGGTGCGTGCGCTGGCTCGGGCGTCGTCTACTCGACCCCCGAAAACGGCATCTCGCCTTTCGACCCGTCGACCGCCGGAGGCAACGCGTACGACCTCGCGGACATCGGCGCGACGCACGCGCGATTCGTACGGATCGTTGACCGCACCGCGGAGGTTTGCCCTGACGCGGGCGGACCGACCACCAACGGCTTCGATCTCGATGCGATCGCGATCGTCAACGCCGAGCTGCCCTGACGTGGTCTTGCTGCCGCCGCTCGTCTGCGGAGAGACGGACGCCGTGGAGGAGGTGGTCGTGCGCGGCAGTCAACTGAGCGGCTTCGTCTCGCGCGCGTCCGTGGACGACGCGCCGCGTGAAGTCACGGACGCGGCGAGCCTCGTCGAGCCGCTGCCCGGGGTGCATGTGCGCCGTTACGGCGGGGACGACGCGTTCTCGACGTTGAGCATCCGCGGCTCGTCGTCGACAGAGGTGGCCGTGCTCTTCGCGGGGGTGCCGCTCACGGGCGGCGCGGACCCCTCGCTGGATCTCGGGTCGCTGGCGCTGTGGCCCGGTGCGGTCGTGCGGCTGCATCGGACGTTCACGCCCGCCGCCCTCGGACCGGGCAGCCTGGGAGGGACGCTCGCGCTCGAGCCGCCGAAGCCATCCTCGCCGCCAGGGACCGAGGCGTGGGCCGCGGTCGGCAGCTTCGGCGAGGCGAGGTTCCGCGTGGGGGACGTGCGCGCGGTGGGCGATGCGCGCGTGGTGACGGCGATCAGCGCGTCGCGGGCCGACGACGACTTCACGTACCTCGATCCGATCGCTTCGTCCCCCGGGCACGACGTGTATGCGACCCGCCGGAACGCGGGCCACGCGGCGGCCGACGGACTCGTCTCGTGGGCGCTGCCGGTGCGTTGGTCGAAGGAGAGCTCGGGCACTCTCACGGTGACCGCGCTCGCGCAGGCGCGCGATCAGGACCTACCCGGGACGGTGATCGGCCCAACGCCTGTCGCGCGGCTCGACTCGGACCGCGAGCTCGCATCGGCGAGGATCACGGGCGCAGCGGGTTCCGGTACCTGGAGCGTGCTGGGATGGGGACGCCGCGAGCGATTGTCGCTGAGCGACGCGGAGGCTTCCGCGGCGCTCGGCCCGACCCATGTCGACCAGACGATCGCGGCGGCCGGCGGATCGATCGGCTTTCGGGGTCCCGTCGCTGCCGGCGCGACGATCGAAGCTCACCTCGACGGCAGCGGAGAGCACTTCGAGCCCGGTCTCGTGACGGGCGCGCCGATCCCGCCGCAAGCCTTGCGCGCTTCCGGGGGGGCAGCGCTCGACGCGGACTGGCGCGCGACCGATCACTTCGTGGTCGGTCTGTCGGGACGCATCGACGGCTTCACGAACGCGAGCGCGGGCACCACGATTCAGAAGGCGTTGCCGACCGGCCATGTGGGAGCCGAAGCGACGTTCGAGGCCGTCACGATCACCGCGCACGCGGGCGCGACGGCGCGGCCACCGAGCTTCGTCGAGCTCTACGGCGATCGCGGCGCGTTCATCGGCGACCCGTCCCTGCTGCCCGAGTCCGCATGGACCGTGGATGCGGGCGCGCGGTCGTCACGGAGCTTCGGGCGTGTGACGGTCGCGCTGGAGCTCGACGGCTTTGCGACGTGGGCCGACAACCTCATTACGTTCGTGCCGGAGGGGGCGTACGGGCGCGCCAAAGCGGCGAACATCGGCGTCGCGCAGCTCGCCGGGATCGAGGCGGAGGCGCGCATGCGCGCAGGGCCCGTCGAGGTCCGGGGCGCGTACACGGGAATGCTGACAGAGGACGGCTCCGCGTGCGAACCGGTCGTCGGACCGTGCGTCCACCCGCCCCTCCCGGGACGTCCCGCGAACGATCTGGTGGCGAACGTCATTGGCTATGCCGGGCCAGCGAGCGTACGCATCGGAATCGACGCCGTGACGGGCATGGTAGCGGACGTCTCGGGAGGCATCGGCGTTCCGGCGCGCGTGCTCGCCTCGGCTGGCGCGCGCGTCGATGTCACGCGCGGCGTCCGCGTGGCGCTCGACGTGCGTAACCTCTTCGATCAGCGCACCGGTACGTATCAGGGCGCGCTGGGCCCTGTGCACGAGCCGATCGGTGACTACTACGCCTATCCGCTGCCCGGGCGGTCGTTCCTCGTGAGCGCGAAGTTCGAACGATGAGGGCACGCAGCGTGATTCCTTTGGCGGCGGCCTGCCTCGGTGCACTGGGCGCGTGCACCGGTGGCAGTCCGTCGGGCAGTGCGGCGCCCTCCAGCTGCCCCGCCGCCATGGCCGTCTGGGCGGCAAGCGACTACTCGTCGAGTGCCGTCGGGTCGCTCTCGCTGGCGGGCGCGCTGACTTCGGTCACGGGCGCGGTCGACCTCGGCGCGGATCCCGCGCTGTCCGTCTCGGGAGGCCGGGCGTTCTTCGTCGCGCGCGACCTCGACGCGATTTTCGAGCTCGACGGCTGCGGCGCGCCGAAGCAGCGCTTCTCGGCGCACACCGGAACCGCGTCCGCAATGTCGGATCCGTATGCGGTCGCTGTCGCCAGCGACGGCAAACTCTGGATCCCTCTCTATCTCGCGGCGGCCGTGCTCGTGCTGAACCCTAACGGCAGCGTCGCGCAGACGATTGACCTGTCGTCTTACGACTCGGACGGAAATCCGGACGCCAGCGATATCGCGATCGTCGACACGCCCGCGGGAGAGAAAGCCTTCGTCACGCTCGGGCGCCTGAATCCGTATCCGCAATCGGTGCAGCCGTCCTGGATGCTGCGGATCGATGTCCCGACGGCGCAAATCGAAGCGCAGATTGTCCTCGCGGGCCGCAACCCGTTTTCAATCACGCAAGCCGGCCCGATCCTATGGTTGGCCGACCCGGGCAACTTCGACGACGCGACCGAGTCCGACGCGGGCATCGAGCGCTTCGATACGTCCACCTCCACGACGTCACTTTTCGCGAGCGAAACCGCGCTCGGCGGGAGCGTCGCAGAGGTCGCCGTCTCGGGAGTCTGCGCAGCCGCGATCGTCGCAGGCCCGGCCACGAACGTCAACCCGACGGCCCTCGTCACGTTCGACCCGACCACGGGCATGACTCTGAGCACCGTCACGGATTCGCCTCTTGCCACGCCTGGCTTCGATCTCGAGGGCCTCGCGTGGGTGAGCGGGAATCTCCTGGTAGGCGATCGCCAAAGGGGCACGGACGGCTACCCGGTGCACGACTTCGCAGCCACTGCCGCATGCGACATCACGGAACGAGCCGACGCGCTCGTCCTTCCCCTTCCGCCGGTGGCGATCTCCCCCCTGCCGT
>DATHQY010000577.1:0-2548 GCA_035482215.1 Polyangiaceae bacterium
CTCCTGAACAAGCCGTGGGAGGAAGGTTCGGTGGGCCGGACGATGCACGCGATGCTCTACATCGCCATGTGCGTGCGCCTGGGACGGTCGGAGCGCGCGCTCGAGATGGTCGAGAGCACACTCGCGACGATCGAGCGGAGCGAGGAGCGCTGGCTCGAGCCGGAGATCCACCGCCTGCGCGGAGAAGCGCTCCGATCGCGAGACGACATCGTGGCGGCTGGACGCGCCTTTGGAACCGCCATCGCGGCCGCCAGAAAGCTCGGCGCGAGCTCCCTCGAGCTGCGGGCGACGCTCAGCCTGCACGCCTTGGCCACGGGCGCGAAGAAGAAGCGCGCGCGTGACGACGTCGCGAGGTTGCTCTCGGTCATCACCGAGGCGCAAGACACGCCGGACCTCGTCGACGCTCGCGCCGTGGTCGGCTGAAGCATCACGACCGGCGGTCCTTGCCCCGACTCACCCGCGACTCTCTCCCTCTTCCGGCGATTCCATCGGCGCTCCCTCTTCGATCCGCGGTCGCGGAAAGCGGACGCTTATTTCTGTCCCCGCGCCGCAGGTGGACCGCACTTCCAGCTGCCCGCCATGGCGCTGGAAGGTACGGTGCGCCACGGCGAAGCCGAGCCCGGAGCCCCCCGATCGCCCGACCACGAAGGGGGCGCCGAGCCGCCGTTGGACCTGCGCGGGGATCCCCGGGCCGGTATCTCGCACGGTCCAGACCTGCGAGCCGTCCTCGAACTCACGGATGGCCACCACGACGGAGCCGCCCCGCGGTGTCGCTTCGACGGCGTTGAGGACCAGGTTCGCCAAGGCCTCGACGATCTCCACCGCGTCCGCCACGATGCCGCCCCCTTCCACCTGAACGAGGAGCGTCACGGCGCGCAGATGCGCCAGGTCCTGGACGCGCGCGACGACCCGCCGGAGGACCTCTTCGACGCAGACGAGCGTGCTGTCGCCCGCGCATCCGGGACGGTCGGCCGCGAGGTCCTCTTGAAGGAGCTCGAGCATCCGCCTCACCGCGTCCTGCGAGCGTTCGATTCGCTCGCGCGTCCGTTCGCACACCTCGGGCTCGACGAGCCGGTTGATCGCGGCAATCACGGCCAGGCAGTTCTTGAGAGCATGCGCGCGCGCTGCGCGAGCCGATGGCCATGTCGCGTCGGCGTCCATGACGCGGACCATAACCCCAGGATGCTCGGACGGTCGTCGAACTACCGTCAATCCGCGGCTTCACGTTCAGGCGGAGAATTGGCGGACATTCCGGGCGCGTTTCGCGGCGCCCGATGACGCGATGCCATACGTACCGGGCGCGGCGGCTCCTCGCGCCGTCGAACCTCGCTAGAGGGCGGCGCGATGGGCGGATGGCGACGGAACGATCAGGACCGATCGTGAGGACGTCGTCGCGAGGCGATTGGGCACCGTTCCCAGGAAGTGCTCACTGGCTGCGCCGCGCTGGCCATCCGCGCCGACGACGATGAGCTCGGCGCCCAGCTCGGCCGCCACGTTCACCAGCTTGTCCCAGGGCGCACCGCGCCGCACGACAGCGTCGACGCGGACGCGGCCGTCGATGGGCGAACAGTCGCTGACGACGCGCTCCATTTGCAACCGGATGGCGGGAGCCCGGTCGAGGCCCGCCGGAATCTCGTCGGCGTCCTCGTAGGCATGAACGCAGGCGACGCTCGCTCCCAGTTCGTCGGCGAGCTTGAGCGCGTAGTCGAAAGCGTGGATAGCGCCTTGACTGAAGTCCATGCCGACCACGAACCATCGCTCACGGTTCATTGCTACCGGTCGCCCTCTACCGAGGGGACCGTAGGCGGAGACGCGCCGGCGTCCCCGTCAAATCTCCGACGAATCCACGTCAACTCGACAGCGATGGATCGAGTTCCTCCGCGGGCCGTCAACTGCGCGGTCCGCACCTTGACGTGGTTTTGACGACGATCGGCGCAAGGTTCGACGCCGGTCAATCGGGCAAGTGCCTAGGACTACCTGCACACGACGGCGGAACGGATCCGCAAGGAGGCAGTCATGTCGGAAGCCCATGGCGTTACCAAGATCGACGGCACCACGCAGTACAAGTACTTCGCGGGCGGCGAGTGGCGCGCCGCCGAAGGCGACAAGCTCTTCGACGTGTTTCAGCCGTACGACCGCGCCCTCTACGCGCGCGTCCCGGCGGGAGGGCGTGCGGAGGCCAAGATCGCCGTCGAGGCCGCCGCCCGCGCGTTCCCTGCGTGGTCGCAGACGACGCCCGCGGAGCGCGCCAAGCTGTTCTTCAAGGCCGCCGAGGTCGTGAAGCGGCGACGCGCCGAGATCGCGCAGATCCTGGCGCTGGAGACCGGCAGCACGATCTCGTTCGCGACCTTTCAGCAGGATCTCGTCGCCGCCACCATCGAGCAGGCGGCGGGCTGGATGTATCTGCCCAAGGGCGAGGTTCTGGAGACCAACATCCCCGGCGTACACTCCATCGGCGTGCGCCGCCCGCTCGGCGTAGTCGCATGCTTCACGCCGTGGAACGGCGCAAACGTGCTGTCCTGGCGCGCGGTACTCTCGCCCGTTGCGG
>DATHQY010000578.1:0-5584 GCA_035482215.1 Polyangiaceae bacterium
CGAAGGAGGGACGAAGTGAATCAGACAAGCGGTGACTATCTTCCGAATGGGAAGGCAAAGACGATGCACGCACTCGAAGAAACGAGAGCCCGGCCCATCATGGGCGAGAGCGCAGAACACGACCCGGCGACGCTGTTCGTCGCGGAGGTCCACGCGCCCGACGTCGTGGTCAAGCTGGATCCGCTGGTCCGCACGGGCTCCGTCATCCGCTTGGTTGCGCCGTTCACCGAGCCGGTAACGGTCAACGTCGACGGGGCGCCGGCGTTCACGCTCACGCCGACGGACCGAGGGCAACCGGCAATCGAGCCGACGCTCGCGCTCTACGAAGCGATCGTCGAAAGCGCCGGCGTGAAGGACAACGGCGAGACGACGGACGCTTACCTCGCCGAAGGGACCGCCGCCTGCACCGCCGTCCTGAAAGACCCCCCGCGCGCGCCACTTTCACTCTACCGCGAGGAAAATCTCTCGCGCATCCGGCAGGCGCACTCTGTCGGCAGGTCGTACGGTCTCACGCCCAACGTCATCGCCGAGATCACGGGGCACGTCTTCACCAAGGGCAAGCTGCTCGTGCCGCCCATGCGGGACGCGAAGCGCCTCGCTGACGCGGCGCGCGCCGCTGCGAAGGAAGCCGAGAAGCAGGCCGCGGCTTTCGCCGTCGCGGAGGCCGAGCGCAACAGGGCGCGGACCGTCGGCGAGCTCGGGCTCGACGGTGTGGTCGTGCGGCGCAATCGCCTCGTGGCGGCATCCGAGGCGCCGTGGAGTACCGCAACGCCCGCGTGGGAAGATTCTGTATCCGTGGCGTATGCGTGGCCCAAGCTCGTGGGTCTGTCGCTGCCGATCTTCGAGGAAAACGGAGTGCGGTCGCTGCGACCCGACGAGCACGTTCCGCCGGGCGCGCGGCCGGCGAAGGAGGTGCCGCATCTCGCGATCGCGTTCATTCGCGAGGTCCGCAGTCGCCACGGGAAGGGACTGGACATGGGCGCTATCCCGCGCAGCCGCTTCACGCTCGAGCATATTGACCGCGCGCGCGAGCTCCTCTCCACGCGGGGGCACTGGTTTCTCTATGGGCCGCTGACGACGCACCTCGCGTGGAAGGCGCCGTTTTTGATGGAGGCGCTCACGCGCGGATTGTTGCTACCCGTCGAGACCTCGGCGGAACTGGCAATCACCGCGAGGGACGCGGCCCACGCCGAGCAGAATCCGGACATCTTGTTCGAGACGGACCAATCGATAGCGGCCCGCAAGGTCGAGGCGATGTATCCGCCCGACGACGAATGGCAGACGGGGGCAGGGGGCTCCACATTCAAAACGGAGCCGCGCCCGAAGTTCGATCGGCACGTCCCGCACCCCGCTCGTTTGCCGGCGTCCGACATCATGTCGGATTTCCTATCCACACTCGCGGTGAAGGCCGCTGCCGGCGGGAACTTCGTCTCGGCCGGCGAGCTCCTCGAATCCACGAAAGAGAGCAAGTAAACCATGGAGCGCATCCAAAGATACGATCTCCGCTCGGGCGAGGTCACGCGGACGTCCTCCGGCGGGCGCGTCGCGTCCGCGCGCGTCACACGCACCGGCGTCCTCACGTACCGCCTTCCGGACGGGTCGACGCGCCGCGAATACCGGCCTCCGGAGGAGGTCTTTTCCCCGGACAGCCTGGCCTCGCTGGCTCACGCGACGCTGACCGACGATCACCCGGGCAAGGTGACGCCGGACAACTGGCGCCGCATGACCATCGGGCACGTCGCGGGCTCCCCGCAGCGCGACGGCAAGTTCGTCGCCGCCGATCTGCATATTCAGCACGGCGACGCCATCGAGAAGGCGGAGGGCGGCGAGCTCGCGGACTGCTCGTGCGGCTACGACTGCATGTTCGATCCGACGCCGGGCGTCACTCCCGAGGGGGAGAAATACGACGGAATCCAAAGAGGCATTCGCTACAATCATGTAGCGCTGGGGCCGCCGGGCTGGGGACGTGCAGGGCGCGAAGTGAGCATGCGGCTCGACTCCGCGACGGCGATATCGGGATACGACGAAGGAGGCAACGGCGATATGGATATCATCGAAGACGGTGCAGATCAGCGGCGCGACGCCGGCGACGAGCGTGATGCCAGCGGCGACTATGCGGCTTTCGTGGCTCGCAAGAAGGGAGCCGTGCAGGCCCGCCGTGATCGCGAGGCGGGCAACGGAAGGGGGACCGTGACGGGCGCCCGGTCGGCCGAGATCGTAACGGCCGCACGCTCGGCCGCTGCAACGCTGGCCAATCAATCGCGGACGGTAGCGGGCCCCTTTCGCGAATCGAACTTGCCGACGCGCGAACCGAACCTTGCAAATTATCCGGATGCCGACCCGTTCTCCGACGCGGATGCGATCACCGAGCAGCAGAAGATGAACGACCGCAAAAAGAACGGCGTGCAGGCTCGCAGAGATCGCGAGGCGCGTGAGCGTGACGCCCGAGGTGGCCGATGAACCCCGAGGAAAAGAGCGCCACCGCGGCCGAGGAAGTCGAGCCCAAGCCCGGCGCGCAGAGCGCGGCCCCGCTCGTCTGGGCCGGCACCGACGGAACGGCCGGAGGGGTCTGGGGCGATGCCGCAGGATCGTTCGGCTTCATTTGGCCCGGCGAATCGGAGGAGAAATGAGCAACGGAATACCGGTTCTGAAATTCGGTAGTTGGGCGACGGAAGCCAACTACGCCTCCGGCGTCTCCGCTGGACAGCCCACGAAGGTCCCGCCGACGGGCGACGTCTGGATCCCCAGCACGCCGGCAACGGCGCCGCAGATGAATTACCTGCTCAACGCGGACGCGCAAGACCACGTCGCGCTCCTCGCGCTCAGCGTCGCCCAAGGATTCATGAATTGGGCCTCGGGGCTTGCGCCGCCAGCCGACGGGACATTTGTCACGTCTGGGCAATGGGACGCCGTCGCGTACGATTCGTTCTATCAGCGTTGGGTCGCGATCGACGGAAGTCCCACGAGCACGCAGGTATGCGGGTACGATTCGGCCGACATGGGGAAGACGTGGGTGCAGCACTTCGCACTCACGGGCGTTGGCGGGCCGTCCACGAACTGCAACGTCCTCGGGTTCGCGGCGGACATCGCGGGCAATGCGATCGTGCTGTTCGCGGACCACGCTGGCCTCTCGGGCGGCACCGAAACGTGCCTGGCCAACGTCTATCAGCAAGGGGGCTTCTCGACGCCGCTGCAGCTCGCCACAAGTCTTGCGACGGCTGGCCTCGTCTTCGCCGAACCGACCGGCACTGGCGCCCAATTCGTCGCGATCTCCGCGATTCAGAGCGGGGGCACGTTCACCGCGACGGCCTACAAGGTCGTGCCGAACGGCATTTCGAATCCGACCGACACGACCCTTACGCTGCCATCGGGCTGGGCCTCGGGTACAAATCACATCGGCCAGTTCTTCTCAGCGCCGAGCGTCGGCTTCGGCGGCACGCTGATCGCCATGGGCGGCGTCACGCCGGGCACGGACACCGCGCAGCTGCTCATGGTCGTGTGGACTGGCTCGGCGTACACCTTTACGAGTGAGACGTTCGCGGCCCTCTCCGGCCAGATCATCACCGGCATCGCCAGGTCGGACGCGGCCGGCCTATGGGCGGTCATGGCGTACGACGGGACGCACTCGCACTTCTACACGTCGCCGGACCTCACGACGTGGACGTTGCAGGGCACGTATTCGTGGCAGTCGACGGGGCTCGCCTCGATCGGGTCGACATGGATCATCCTGCAGGCGGACCCGTTCAACGTGACCTGGCGCCCGGCGATTAGCCAGGACAACGGCGTGACGTGGCACCCGGGTTCATTCGCATTCGGGAGCAAGCCACCGGCGCAGATCGCCGTCGGCCCGGCGCAGGCGATTGTCTTCAGCGGGGCGCTGCTTTCGAAGAGCGACATCGTGGGGCTCACGTGACGGCCGGCGGGTCAGCGTCGCCGGCGTCGACCGTTTGCGCCCGGTGCGGCCTCGACGTAGCCGCGCATCGAGTCGAGATCGCCGGCACCGTTTGGTGCTCGGCCTTCTGCGCACGCGCCGCGTCGTCCACTGCTCGAGCGGCGAGCGACGCGACCCGGCCGCCGGCGCCGGGGGTGGACGTCGACGCCGAGTTACTCGCCGTGCTCGCGGAGTGCGGGCGCGAGGAGCGACACGTCTTGCTTGTGCTCGCGCGCCGTCTGCTCGCCGGCCAGCACGCGTACGGGCGCCTCGACCTCGCGCACGACGCGCGGGACTTCCGACGGGAAAGGGCCGAGGAGCTGGCAGACGCGCTCTGCTACGGGGCGTTCGCCGAGGTGGCGGCGACGCTCGCCGTGAAGCCCGAGAACGTGATGAAGAGCAACGCCTTGAAGGGAGCCCGTAGACCATGAATGCGCTCATGCCATTCCACCGGCCCGCGCATCTCGCGTGGACGTACGGTGGCGAGAAGCATCAATTCGTTTTCGACAACGTGATCTCGGAGGAGTGGAAGAACGACGCGACGATCACCGAGCATCCCGTCGAGCAGGGCGCTAACGTCGCGGACCACGTGCGCGTCGAGGTCCCGGAGGTCACGCTCACGATCCACGCGACGAACGAGCCGCTCGGCTCCAATCAGTACATGCAGGCGACCTTCGCCCCGCAGTCGGTTACGATTCCGATGCCGACGTGGACCCCAGGTAGCGGCGTTGTGGTCGTGCCGACATGGGAGAATCTCATCGCGGTCCGGGCGGCCACGGCGAACGTCGTAGGCCTCGCGGGCGGCAACGGCGTCGCAGCGGGGGCCGTCGGCGCGCTCGCCCTCGCCGGCGCAGTCGGTGGCGTCTTCGGTGCCGCGCTTCCAATCTTCGACGGCATCGAGGTTGACGAGCCGGTGCAGCTCGCGCAGGCCGGCCTTCAACCGCCGCATGCGACGGGCACGGTCACGGCCCGTTCAGGAGGCGCCTCGCCAACCTTTCAGAAGACCATCACGACCGACAGCAAGAGCCAATCCTGGCCCGGAGGCTTCGACTTCGTGGAACAGCAAATCAGTCAGCTGCTCTTGCTCAAGGACAGGGCGCAGCTCATGACCGTCTTCGGCTCGAAGCAGTTCGAGCAGAACATGGTGATCCAGTCGCTCTCGTACTCGCGCAACTCCGGCGAGGGCACGGGCGCGGTCATCACGCTTGGCCTGAAGCAGGTCCGCATCGTCGCGACGCAGGTCGTCGCGTCGCCGATCCCCGACCTGCCACGCGCGCAGCCGCCCACGAACAAGGGCGCGCAGAATCCGACCGATGCGCCCCCCGCGATGCAGGAAAGCGTCCTGCGCGGCATCGCTCCTATCGTTCTCGGGAGCAGGTAAGGGTCGTGACAATCCTGCTCAGGCTCGTCGCGATCGTCGTCGCCCTCCTCGTCGTCCAGGACATCCGCGGCCTCTTTCAAGGCGGCGCGTCGCTCGTGGGGAACACCGTGGACCGCCTCTTCGGCGTCGAGACCGCGGTGCGCATCGTCGCGTACGCGCTTGCGATCGTGGGAGGCGCGCGCGTCGGCGTTGACCAGGTCTCGTACCTGCTTCGCGAAGGCGCATCGCCGCGGCACATTGTCGAACGCCAGCTTCGGCGGAGGACGACCCTG
>DATHQY010000579.1:0-5501 GCA_035482215.1 Polyangiaceae bacterium
CGTTCGCGCCCGGCGGCGTCGAGTCGACGTGCACGCGGCCCGGCATCGTCTTGATCTCGGCCTCGCGCTTCCTCAGATCGTCGGCGGCGGGGGCCATCTTGTCCGGGACGTGCGCGAGAAACTTGTCGTACCAGTCGATGGCGACCGCATAGTGGCCGATCGCGTCCTCGCAGAGGCCGATGTAACGCTCCGCTTGCGGAGTCGCCTTCACGTCGTTGGCCGACTTGAACGACGCGAGCGCCCCTTCGAAGTCGCCCGCCTTGTACTTCTTCTCGCCGTCCGCGTAGTTCTTCTTCGCTGCGGCGAGATCGCCGGCCGAAGGCGACGCAGCTTTCGGCGCCGCGGCCGGCTTCGGCGACGCCGTCGCGGGAGCCGAAGCTGCCGGCGGAGAAGCGGAAGTCGCCGGTGCACTCGAGGGCGCGGCCTGGGCCTGCGCGCGCGGAGAAACCGACGCGACGAGCGCGCTCGCTGCGAGCCCCATCGCGAATTTGCTCCCGACCCTGCGCAATCTATTCAAGACGCTCGCTCCTCTCACGGTGCGCTGCTGCCCGGCGCACGCGCGAGAATACTCAGGCCGGCGGCGGCCGGCTAGCCGCTTGGGCCGCGACCGAGGTCTCTTCTCGGATATAGTCCCGCCCCCGGCCCCGCCCCGCCCCGAAAGAGATCTTCATCGCGATGCTCGAACCTCGTTTGCGTCCTTCGCGTCATCGGCGCACCGGCGCCCGCAGGGCCTGGACCCCGGCTCCCTTTGCGGCGGCGGCACTCTCCCTCGTGGCGATGACGGGGTGCAGCACGCTCTCGCCGCCGTTCGACAAGATGAAGGACTCGCAGATGACGATCTACCGCCTGCAGAACGTCGAGCCGCCGCCAGTCGCCCAGACTTCGCCCGCGGTGACGGGCTTTCAGCTGCCGCCGCAGGTGCAGCAATGGATCCAGGCCGGCGCTTCGCTCCTGCCGCAGGGCCTTCTGCCGCCAGGGCTCTTGCCCGGTTCGGCGGTGCCCGCCGCCCCCGTGATGCCGGACGCGGTCCCCTTCCACGGCTTTCGCATCATCGAGTGGCAGCCCGTGAACGACCCGGGCGTCAAGAACGACATCGTCGAGACGTTCGGTCACTCGAGCAACTTCCAGCAGGCGGCCACGTCCTGCATGTTCGCCGAATTCGGCTTCTCGATCGCCCAGGCGCCTGCCTCGCCCCTCTCCCCCCCGCCTGCCGACATTCTCGTCTCGCTGTCGTGCGAGCAGACCCAGGCGTTCAATTTCAACTGGCCTTATGGGCAGACGGGGATTACTCCAGACACTACGAAGAAGATCGTTTCGATCGCGCAGCGAGTCTTCCAAGGGCATTGACTCCGCCGAGGAATGCAAGAGCGTCCCCTCCTCCAGTACGACCCGAACCCCGTTCTCGCGGCCCTCTATCGGCGCTTCTTCGAGCGCATCGAAGTCGACGATGCCTGGCTCCGCGACGTCCGCGGGGCGATGGCGCGGGGCACGGTCGTCTACGTTCTGCGCAACCTGTCGCTCGTCGACTTCCTGGCTCTCGACTACCTGACGAAACGGCATGATCTGCCGCGGATCCGGTTCGCGAACGACCTCGGGTTCCGGGTCTTCGAGCCGATCCGTATGCGCGGGTGGCAGAACGCGCTGCGGCCCCCCTCGCCGGAGGACGAAGCGACGAATCTCGTGCACGCCGTGTCGAGCGGCGCGAGCGCGGCGCTCTTCCTGAAGCGGCCGCCCCACCTCTTCGAGGGGAGCGCGCGCGGCCAGATCGAGGGCGACCACCTGATTTCCGCGCTGCTGCGCCTCGAGCGGGGGGGTACGGCGCGCGTCCTCCTCGTGCCGCAGGTCTTCGTGTGGTCGCGCACGGCCGGCACGCGGGGCGGAAATCTCGCGAGCGCTGTGTTCGGGCCGAGCGAATGGCCCGGCAATCTGCGTTCGGTCGCGCAGTTTCTGGGCAACCGCGGGCATGCCACGCTGCGCGCGGGCGAGGCCATCGCGCTCGGCGATTTCTTGGAGCGCGAAGGCGCGGGCGCGAGCGACGACGTCCTCGTGCGGCGCCTCAACTACGCGCTCTTGCGGCGCCTCGAGCGCGAGCGAAGCGCCATTCTGGGGCCGACGCGAAAGCCCGCCGACCGGGTCGCGGAGGCGGTGATCCGGAGCCCCAAGCTCCAGAAAGTCATCGCCGATCTCGCAGGCGAAGGGGCGAAAGAGCGCGCCGTCATCAACGCCAGGGCGCAGGCCATGGTGCGCGAGCTCCAGGCGAACCTGGACATGAACGCGCTCGCCGCGCTCGACCAAGTCGTCTCGTACGGCGCCTCGCGCATGTTCTCGGCCATCGAGGTCGACGAAGAAGGCATCGAGCGGGTCCGGCAGCTCGCCAAGGACGGCACGATCGTCTTTCTACCGTCGCACAAGTCGCACATGGACTACGTGGCGCTCGCGTGGATCCTGTATCGGCACCGGCTGCCGATGCCGCTCATCGCCGCGGGCGACAACCTGAACTTCTTCCCCCTTGGGCCCATCTTCCGGAGAGCGGGGGCGTTCTACATCCGACGCACGTTCGGAGGCGATCGGCTTTACGCGGCGGTCGTCGACGCGTACGTGCGCCGCATGCTCAAGGAGGGCGCCGCGCTCGAGTTCTTCCTCGAGGGCGGGCGTTCGCGCAGCGGCAAGCCCCTTTCGCCCAAGCTCGGCCTCCTGTCGCTCGTCGTGGACGCGGCGATCGCCGTGCCCACGCGCACGACCTGGTTTTGCCCCGTGAGCATCGGCTACGAGCGCTTCGTCGAGGAGAAGGCGTTCGTCCGCGAGATCGGCGGCGGCGAAAAGCAGAAGGAAACCATCCGCGGTCTGCTGAAGTCCGCGGAGGTGATGGTCGGCCATTACGGCCGGCTCAACGTCCAGTTCGGGCGGCCTCTCAGCCTCGGCCAGATCCTCGCCGAGATCGATCCGCACGCCTCGCCGGACAGCCTCGCGACGATGCCGCCCGCGCGGCGGCGCGCCCTCATCACGCGCCTCGGCTTCCGCGCGATGAACGAGATCAACGCGGCGACCGCGGCGACGCCTGGATCGCTCGTGGCCACGGCGCTCCTCGCGCACGAAGGACGCGGCCTGCCGTACGAGGAGCTCCTGACGACGTGCGAACGGCTGGCGCGGACGCTCCGCAGCGAAGGCGCGCGGTTCAGTCCTTCCCTCGCCGGCGCCGCGAACGAGACCCACGCCCTCCGCGAAGCGGCCGACCTCTTCGTGCGCGCCGGCAACGTCAAGACGCGGCGCGTCGCATCCGAGACGATTTACGTCGTCCCGGACGACAAGCGCACGTCGATCGATCTCGCGAAGAACGCGATCATCCATTTTTTCGCGGCCCGCGCCCTCATCGCGACGGCGCTCCTGGCTTCGCCTCCTGGGCCGCCGAGCGCGGAGCCCGGCGGCAACGGCGAGCGTCCCGTGCCGCTCGACTCCGTGCGCGAGCGTGTCCTCGCGCTGTCACGCCTCTTCAAATACGAATTAACCTTCCGCGCCGACGCGCCTTTCGAGCGTATCTTCGAAGAGGAGATCGCGGCGATGGAGATCGATGGGGAGGTCGAGCGCCTGGCGGCCGGAGGCGTGATCTCCGTCGTTCCCAAAGGCAACGACGGGAGCCTGCAGATCGGCCTCTACGCGCGACTCCTCCACAATTTTCTCGAGGGCTATCGCGTCGCCGCGCGCGGCCTCGCGGCGCTCCTGCGCGGACCGCTCGCGAACAAGGACCTTACCCGGCGCGCAATCGCCACGGGCGAACGTATGTTCCTCGCCGGCGAAATTGGCCTCCGGGAATCGATCAGCCGGCCCTTGTTCGACAACGCCTACGGGAGCTTCGCCGATCAGGGGTACGTCGCGCGGGTCGATGGCGGCAAGCTCGCGCTGACCGCGTCCTACGCCACCGCCCGCGCCGTCGGCACCATCGAAGGGCGCATCGCGGCGATGGGGGTCACCGCGCGCACGCCCCCGCCGCCCACGCCCGGAACGTGAGCGCCTCGTCCCGCCCCACCCTCCCGTCGCTCGTCGCGGCACTCTTGGTGCCAGCGGCCCTCGCTGCGTGCTCGAAGCACGGAGCGCCCGCGCCTTCGACATCCGCCGCGACGGCGGCCGCGGAGGCCCCTACGTCGGACGGCGGACCGGCGACCGATGCCGAGGTCGAAGCCGTGGACCCGCGATTCCCGGGGCACGTTTCGGCGATCGCGTGGGAAGTGAAAGTGCACGCGGAGGCGAACCTGCAAAGCCCGATGATCGGCTATCTGCGCGCGGGCGCCGTCGTCCCCGCGAGCGCCGACCGCGTTTCGCGCGAGGGGTGCCAGGGCGGCTGGTACGCGATCGCACCCAAAGGATTCGTGTGCGTCGAATCGAACGTCGCCACGACCGATCCGAACAACCCGATGGCGCAGGCGCTGTCGCGAAGGCCCGATCCGAACGGCCGCTTCCCGTACATGTACGGGCTCGTTCGGCAGCATTCGGCGATCTATTCGCGCATTCCGACGATGCACGAGGCCATCCACTCGGAGTACGGCCTGCGCCCGCACGTCGAGCACTGGCTCCGCGCGAAGGATGGCGCGAACTTTCGCGCGGACTACTGGATGCGCTGGAAAAACGAGCCGACGCCCGACGCGCGAGAGCTCTGGGAGAGCGGCACCAACGAGGACATTCCTTCGTGGCTCGAAGGCGGCGCCGCGCCGCCGGGCAACCTCTCGGGCATGATCGTCGGCCGGCGCCTCGTCGTCGGGCACACGCAGGAACACCAGGGGTTCGCCTTCGTCGACACCGCCGTGAGCGAGGGCCGGCGGTACGCGATCACGACCGATCTCCTCGTCGTTCCGGTCGATCGGCTACGCCCCATCGAGGGATCCGACTACCACGGCGTACGGATTCCCGACGACATCGACGTCCCGTTTGCCATCATTCGCCGGGACGGCGCCTCTTCGTACGAGCTGCGCGGCGATTCGATGGCAAAGCGCGGGTCTCTCGCGCGACGGACGGTCGTCAAGCTGTCCGGCAAGGAGCAAGTCGTCGACGGTCGCCGTTACTTCGAGACCGCGGACGGCAAGTGGCTCTCGTCGGCACAGGCTTCGCGCATCGACGGCGCGCTGAAGAAGCCGTATCCGAAGTGGGCGCAGGACGGCGAGCACTGGATCGACGTCAGCATAGCCGATCAGTCGCTGGTCGCCTATGACGGGACCAAAGCCGTCTACGCGACGCTGGTGTCGACCGGCGAGGCCGGCCTCAATGATCCGACGACCACGAAGTCCACGGTGCTCGGGGAATTCCGCATTTTCGCAAAGCACTTGACGACCACGATGAGCTCCGAGGTCGTCGGCGAAGAGTTCCAGCTCAAGGACATTCCGTACGTGCAGTACTTCCAGGAGGGCTACGCGCTCCACGCGGCCTACTGGCACGACGACTTCGGGACGCCGCGAAGCCACGGCTGCATCAACCTGGCGCCCGACGACGCCAGGTGGGTGTTCTCGTTCACC
>DATHQY010000580.1:0-4288 GCA_035482215.1 Polyangiaceae bacterium
CGTAGTGGTCGCAGCCCGGGAGTTTGGCGCGCACGAACGCCTTGGTCATCTGGTAGTCGACCTTCACGCCCTCCTTGGCGAACTTGCCGAGCTTGCAGCGGCTGATGATCTGCTGGTTGTCGATCGAGAGGATCGGCAATCCGTGGCGCTTGGCGAAGAGGTACGCGAACGAGTCGAAGTCGCTGATGACGGCATCCGCGCGGAAGCGAGCCACCCGTTCGAAGTACGCGCCCACGTTCGCCGCGAGCATCCAGGGAGCGGCGAGCACGTTGCGCGCGACCGTCCCGCCCCGATCGGCGCGGTTGTCGACGTAACGGATCGTGAGCCCGCGGATCTCGACGACGTCCTCGAACGTCTTCGACAGGAGCGCGTGCGCCCGGCCGCTGACGACGATCTTCACGTCGTGGCCGCGCGCGATCAGATGCTCGCAGACGACCTTGCTCCGGGTCGCGTGCCCCATTCCCTCGCCGACGATGCCGTAGAGGATTCGCATGGGGTGCCGTCCGTCTCGGTCACGCGCCGCGAGCGCGTGTCACCCTCGCACGCGGACCGACCAGGTGAGCTTCGCGAGGCTCTTCATCACGTTCGGCACGCGCTTGAACAAGTTGATGCTCGGCGGGCGCTTCTCGATGATGTGGATGGGGATCTCTTTGATGGCGATCCCCGCGCGGTCGGCCCGGATGACGAACTCGCTCGCGAAAACGTCCTTGTCGACGAGGCACGACCGCACCGAATCGAGCAGCGCCGTGCGGCGGAACGCCTTCAGCCCGTGCGTGTCCGTTCCGCGGAAGCCGAGGAGGACCTTCAGCAGCGTCGAGTACGCGATGCTCGCGGCGTGGCGGATGAGGGGCCGCTCGTCGGCCGAGCCCACGGCGAGCTTGCTGCCGATCACCATGTCGGCTTGTCCGCTCTCCAGGATCTCGACCGCCTTCTGGTGGAAGTTCGCGTCGCAGAGGTCGATCTCGTCGCAGATCACGAGGTCGCCGCGAGCGAGCAGGATGCCCTGCTTCAGCGCCTTGCCGTAGTTCGGCTCCCCCAGACTGATGATCTTGAGCTGGCCGTCCGGATCGCTCTCGTACTTCGCGGCGAGCTCGTGCCCGATCTCCACCGTGCGGTCTTTCGAGCCGTTCTCGGCGAGGATGATCTCGTAACTCCACCCGAGCGGCTTGAGCCGCTCGCGCAGATCGACGACGGCGGCATGCAAGATGGCCTGCTCGTTGTAGATCGGAATGACGATCGAGATGTGCGGGTGAGAGTGCGCGGGTTGCGCGCCGGGACCGGGTCGCTCTGCGGCTGCCATCGAGGGGTGCCTAAATAAGGGATCGAACGCCACTTGAACAGGGGTTCTCGGCCGGCGGCGTCAACTCCAGCCGGCTACCGTGGCGCGGGCCTCCACGATGTTGTCCTCGATCGCGCAATAGGTCCAGCCGCCGTAGCGGCCGAGCGAGTGGATGCCGCGAGCCTTCAACAAGCCCGTGAGTCGCTTGTGCTCGGCAAGGGACTTCTCGGTGACGTGCACGTAGGCCGGGTCCATCACGACGCAGTGCTCCGCGACGAGATCCTGATTCGTGACCACGCCCTGCCGGCGCAGGTCGCCGAGGACGCGTTCGCGCATCGCCGGGATGTCGACGGGGGCCTCCTTCGGGAATCCAATCTCGACGTAGAGACTGAGCCGGTCCGAATCGAAGATGTTGTCGTACCAGCCGAGGCGATAGAAGACCGTGTCGCGCGACGGGTAATAGATCCAATGGACGTCGCGCTCGCCCTTCTTGTCGAAGCCGAGGTTGAAGACGAGGACTTTGTTCCACGCCCAGACGGAAGAGTCGTGCTCGAGGCCGCACATCCCCGCGAAGCGGTTGAACGGAACGCTCGAGACCAGCCGGTCGAACCGGATTTCGCGCGCAAGGGTCCGCACGATCTTGCGTTCGATGTCGATGGAGAGGGCGGCCTCCCGCAGGGCGATCGAATTGGGCGCGACGGCCCTCTCGATGGCGCGCACGTATTCGATCGCGCCGCCTTCCGGGTACGTGAACGTCGCGTTGTAGCTCGCGTTGTCCGGCCGCTTCATGTTCGCCACGATGTCGGTCAGATCGGCGTACGGGAAGAACCGGCCCATCGCGTTCTTGTCGAGGGTGGCGACGTCGCACGCGTAGAGCTTCTCGTTGTACGGGACGAGAAATTTCTCGCAGATGCTCTTGCCGAAGCGGGCGTAAAGCATTTCCTTGAAGTTCGTTTCGGGCGCCGGACCCGCGCGCTTGACGTCGCTCGATCGCGCGAAATACAGGTCGTGCAGGCAGTCGATGAACTCGCTCTGTTCGAGCTGGTGGATGTTCTTCTGGAAGGGGAAATCGATGCGCCGGCCCCCGTAGTCGATGAACGTGCGCTTCTTGACGACGCGCACGGACTGCCCGGGCATCCGATCGACGAGCCAGCGCTCGATTTCAGGGTGTTTGAAATGGAAAAAATGCCCTGAATAGTCCCATACGAAGCCGGATTTCTTGACCGTCTTGCACCAGCCGCCGATTTCCGCGTCGCCTTCGAGAACGATGTAATCGTCGTCGCCCCGCTCGGAGAGCGCCGCCGCGGTGGCGAGGCCGGTGACTCCGGCCCCTAAAATGAGGGTGCGAACCGATTCCATGCTCTTTCGGGAGATATCAGGCGGGATTGTCGGCGCGGCGCGCTCGCGGATAGCTCCCGAGCGGCTTCAACATAGGGCACTTTTCCGCGAGCCTCCGGAGCGCCCTGTCCACGTGGGCGTCCTCGCGGTGTCCCTCGATTTCGGCGAGAAAGACGTAGTCCCACGCTTTCTCGCGGCTCGGTCGCGACTCGATGCGAAAGAGATTGATCCCCTCCTCGTCGAAGATCGCGAGGACACGCAAGAGCGCGCCCCGCTCGTGCCCGTCGCGGATGCTGAAGGCGACGGTCGTCTTGTCGTCCCCGGTGCGCTTCGCGTCCTCCCGCGCGACGACGACGAAGCGCGTGAAGTTCTCCGCATAGTCCTGGATGCGTTCGCGCAGAATCGGCACGCCGTAGATCTCGGACGCGAGCGGGCTGCCGACCGCGGCCCCGCCCGGATCGGCGAGAGCCTCGCGCACCGCCGCGGCCGTGGACGACGACTGCACGATCTGGGCGCTGCCGAGGTGCTTCGCGAGCCACATGCGGCATTGCCCGAGCGGCTGCGGATGGGAGTAAACGCGCTGGATCGACGCAATGCCCGCCGCGCGCGTCAGAAGGCAGAGCGACACTTCGAACTCGAACTCGGCGCGAATGAAAAGGTTGTTCGAGACGAGGGCGTCGACCGCGTGGATGACGGAGCCTTCCGTCGAGTTTTCGATCGGGATGATGCCCTCGTTCGCCTGCCGTCGAGCCACCGCGTCGAACACGCCCTCGAACGTCATCGCCTCGCAATAGGTCGCGGCGAGCCCGAAGAACCCGCGCGCCGCCGCATGCGAGAACGTCCCTTCCGGCCCCAGGTAGGCGACTTTGAGCGGCTCCTGCAGCGCAAGGCCCGCGCGCATCACCTCGCGATAGACGGCCCGGATCGCATCGGCCGGAAAGCGCCCGGCGCGAGCGGACAGCCGTTCCAGAATGAGTCGCTCCCGCTCGGGATCGTAGGCGGGCAAATGAAGGTCGCGCTTGGCTTGCGCCACGTCCCCCATGAGCCCGGACCGCTCCTCCAAAAGCTGGAGGATCCGGTCATCGATCCCGTCGATGCGCGTTCGAAGATCCCCGAGGTGGTCGCGAAGCGACCCGTCATCCTTCGGCGGTCGCGAAGACGAAGAAGCCAACGTGGTCGGGAGACTAGCGCCTCGTAAGCGGTGCGCCTACAGTCGCGTTTCGTTCAAGGAGCATGCGCCAATGGCCGAAGGTTTGAACCGGGTGATGCTGCTCGGAAATCTTGGAGCGGATCCCGAGCTTCGGGTGACGCCGGGAGGGCAGGCCATCCTGAAGCTGCGCCTCGCGACGAACGAGACGTATCTCGATAAAAACAACGTCCGCCAAGAGCGAACGGAATGGCATCGGGTCACCGTGTGGGGCCGCCGCGCGGAAGGCCTGGGCAAGATTCTGAAGAAGGGCGACACGCTCTTCATCGAAGGCCGCCTGCAGACGTCGAGCTACGAAAAGAACGGCGAGAAGCGCTATTCGACGGAAGTCGTGGCGAGCAACATCGTTCTGCCGGGTCGCGGCAGGGGCGACGGCGCGGGAGCGCCCCGCGAGGGCGGTCGCGAAGGCGGCGCGCCTCGTCGAGAGCCCGCCAGGGGTGGCGGTGGTGGCGGTGGTGGCGGCG
>DATHQY010000581.1:0-27563 GCA_035482215.1 Polyangiaceae bacterium
GGGGGCGGGTGCCGGAGCAGGCGCGGCCGCAGGCGGAGGGGCATCGGCAGGAGTACCCACGACGCCGGCGCCCGGAACGCCGGGCTCGGCGGCAGGGCCCGTCGGGACGTGATCGTCCGTGGCTCCTGCCTCAGGGCGATAGCGCGTCGCGTTCAGCGTGAGAACGATCGCCGGAATCACGAGCGCCAGGCCGCCCGCCAAGAGGTACACGGGCGCGCGGCCATCGTTGCTGCCCTGCTCGACGAAATAGCCGCCGACGCCGCCCGCACCCGCGCCCACGATCCCACCGACCGCATACGCCCATCCTGCGCGCACGTCGGCGAGGGACTCGACGATCGTTACGGCCTCGGCACCGAGCAGTGCTCCGCCGGCAATACCCTTGCCGGTGGGGCTCACTTCGTCTGCGTGAGCGAGCGGCTGCATGACCGTTGTGGCGGTCGTGACCAAGAGCGCCGCAACGGCAAACGCGGTCGCACGAAACATCACGCTTCTGGGAGCGTTGCGCGACCGGCGGGATCCGAGCGCAGCGGCGGAAGCCATCGGCGCGGACTGGAGGCGGACATGGGCCGTCGAAAGCGCCATAGGGGCCGTCGTCGGGATCAGGTGAGCGGAATCACGCATGCGCGCCTCGTACCTCGTCCGGTTGGTTGCGCCCAACGTATCACTAGTTCCGCGGCGTTGCTCTTCGGAGGCCATCGACCGGTCCTGATTGCGTCTCCGGCGAAGCGGCGCTGGGGGGGGGACCGGGCGCGAGCGACGGGCCGGCATGGACCGGTGCGGACCGGCGGACGGTGCGAGCGACGGGGCCGGTGCGGGCCGGCCACCGACCCGATTTTGGCGGCGCTTCATGCGCGGGTCAACCGCGCAACGGCCCTGCAAATGTGCTAATGGGTGAGGAGCCTATGGTTCAACTCGCCTCGACCGCTGTCCGAGAGGGGGACCTTCTTGCAGGCAAGTATCGGGTTGAGCGCGTGATCGGATCCGGCGGCATGGGGATCGTCGTCGCCGCGCGGCACGAACAGCTCGGACAGCTCGTGGCGATCAAGCTCGTGCGAGACGAGGCGCTCGATCAGGGCGACACCGTGGAGCGGTTTCTCCGTGAAGCGCGCGCGGCCGTCCAATTGCGGAGTGAGCACGTCGCCAAAGTGCTGGACGTGGGGAAGCTCGAATCGGGCGCTCCCTACATGGTCATGGAGTTTCTCGACGGCAACGACCTCGGGCACGTGCTGAGCGAGAACGGGCCGATGGCGCTCGACGTGGCGGTGCTGTTCATGCTGCAGGCATGCGAAGCGGTCTCCGAAGCCCACGCGGCCGGCATCGTTCATCGAGATCTGAAACCGCAGAATCTCTTTTTGACCCGCACGCTTTCAGGTTCGCCGCGCCTCAAGGTGCTCGACTTCGGCGTCTCGAAGACGACGGGCCTCACGCAAGACGGCAAAGGCGCGCTCACGCGCACGCGCGCGATGCTCGGCTCGCCCCTTTACATGGCGCCCGAGCAAATGCGTTCGTCCCGCGACGTCGATGCACGCGTGGACGTGTGGGCGCTTGGCGTGGTGCTCTTCGAGCTCTTGACACGGCGCTGGCCTTTCGAGGCCGAGAGCATGCCGGAGCTCTGCCTGAAGGTGGTGACGGAGCCGCCGCGTCCCCTCGCCGAGTTTCGACCCGAATTGCCGCCGGGCGTCGGAGCGATCATCGAGCGTTGCCTCGCGAAAGAGCCGGGCGGCCGGTTCGCCAGCGTGGCCGAGTTCGCGACGGCGCTCGAGCCGTTCGCGCCGCCGATGCTTGCGCGTGTCAGTACGGAGCGGTACCGGCCGTCAGTCACGGCGCTCGGCCTCGCCGGCCCCGACGTTCGCCCCGAACTAGGGCGACCCACATTGCCAAGCCCGGAGTACCCGCGGTTGGCTCTCGCGCCGCAAAACGCACTCGGGGCGAATTCCGGCGTGAACCCCACTTCGATTTCGGCGGCACCGGCGACCAGTTCCGCGGCACCGGCGACCAGCGCGGCACCGGCCCCCAGCGTCCCCTCGGGACCGACGCCGGCTTCGTGGGGTTCGTCGCGCTCGCAGCCGGGAAAAGCGGGAGGCAACCGGAAGGCGGGGCCGATCGCCGTGGCCGTCGTCATCGGCGTCGTGGGTATCATCGCGCTCGGGCTCATTCGCCGCGGCACGAGTGACAGCGCCGCCGCTTCGCGGGGTGACGGCAATGCCGCCGCAGCCGGGACGGGCGTCGCAGAATCGCCGATACGCGCGACGCCACCGGTCGTGCCCATTGTGACCAGCACCCCTACGGGAGCCGGTGCAGCGGCGGTGGCCGAGACGAACGCCGGCGCAGCGGCGGCCGGGACGAACGACGCGGCGACCGCCGAAGCTCCCGCAGCCGAAGTCGCCCGCGCGGTCATAGCCCCCCTCCCCGAAACGCCGGCCCCAGAGGACACGCGGTCGGCAACGACCTCGCCGAAACACGACCCCGGGCACGATGCGCGCGATGCCGTGGGTCATCCCTCCATGCGCACCGTGTACGCGGCTCCGTCGCGTCCGAGCAACTCGGCCCCGGGCGCTCACAACACGCCGACGGACGACGACATTCCGGCCCTACGCTGAGCCGCCTTCGGCTAAGACTCGCTGGGCACCATGCGCATCGCAAAAAGCACCGTGGGCGCCGTCGGAGTCGCGTTTGCAGTCGCCATCGCCATGGCCGCCGCGAGCGTGCCGGCGAAGGCCCAGTCCGCAGGCAGCGACAAAGTGACGGCGGAGGCGTTGTTCGAAGACGCGCGAAAGCTCGTCGCCGACAGGAGGTACGCGGAGGCGTGCCCGAAGTTCGCGGATAGCCAGCGACTCGATCCCTCCGCGGCAACGCTGCTCAATCTAGCCAGCTGCTGGGAGAAGGCCGGCCGTACCGCGACGGCATGGGCCACGTACAAAGAAGCCGCAAGCGCCGCGAACGCAGCGGGCCGCAAAGACTACGAGACCGCCGCGGAGCGCCATGCCGAGGCGCTTGCACCGACGCTTTCGCGGCTCACGGTCAACGTCCCCACGCCTATCGACGGAATTCAGGTGAAGCGCGACGGGATCAACTTGGAGCGAGCGGAGTGGGGCAGCGCCCTGCCGGTCGATCCGGGCGCGCACACGCTCGAAGCCTCTGCGCCCGGCCACAAGGGGTGGTCGACCAGCGTGGACGTTGCGCCGAACAGCGTGCAAGCGACCGTCACGGTGCCCGTGCTCGAAGCGCTGCCCGCCGATGCGACGCCCGTGACGCCTGCGGTCGTCCCGCCGCCGACGTCGACCGCGCCGCCACCCGAGACCGTGACGACGCCACCCGTGAAGAGCGACGGAAGCGCCGGGTCATCCCAGCGCGTCAGCTCGTTGGTCATCGGGGGAGCGGGCCTTGCGGGCATCGTGGTGGGCGCCGTCTTGGCGGTCGTCGCCAAGAACAAATACGACACTTCGCTCGGCAACTGCTTAACGAGCAATCATAACTTGTGCTCGCCGGCGGGGCTCACGGAACGCGCCGATGCGCGCACGGCGGGAGACATTGCGACGGTCGCTTTCATCGCTGGCGGAGCGGCGGTCGCGGGAGGCTTGGCCTTATGGATAACGGCTCCAAACGGAACGAAGGCGAAGGACTCGGCTGCGACGCCCGCGCTCGTTCTGGCACCGACGCTCGGCGGCGCGATGCTTCGCGGGGCCTTCTGATGACGCGCGCTGGACGCATCGCGTGCATCCTCGGAGCGTCGCTCGCCTGCTCACTCCTCGGGTGCAATTCGATCTTGGGGATCGACTCGGCATCGCCCGAGCCCACGGACGCACAGGGGGCCAGCGGGACGAGCGGAAGTACCTCGGGCGCGAGCGGCAGCTCGGGCGCGAGCGGCTCGCCCGATGCGAGCACGGACGCCGGGCCTCCCCCCCTCACCTATCCGCAGAACTACGAGATCAGCTGCACCAATTACTGCAATCTCATCATGGAGGGCTGTCCCGTGAACGACACGCTCTTCAACATGGAATACGAGAGCCTCGACGAGTGCATGACCATGTGCACCACCGGCTGGGAACCGTCGGGCCCAGCGCTCGACCCGGCCAACGAACCGATGCCGCTCGCGGACACACTCGCTTGTCGCGTCTGGCATGCCAACGCCGTCCTCGAGGGCTACCCCAACAACGACCCGCATACGCACTGCCCGCACGCCGGTCCGCTCGGCGGCGAGCACTGCGATCCGGGCGGCACCGATTACTGCGTTCCGTTCTGCCGGCTCGATGTCGCTCTGTGCAACGGCGACAACGCCCAGTACGCGCCGGGCGGGTCGACGACAGACCAGATGACCGCTTGCCTGGCCGCGTGCGAGCCCGACGGCGGCTATCCGGGGTATCCGTATTCGATCGATCCCACGGGCGACGTGACCACGGATCTGTTGACGCAAGGCAACACGATCAACTGCCGCATGTACCACCTCGAGAACGCCGTCGAGACGCCGACTCCGGCGAATCTTTCCTTCCATTGCCCGCACACGTCGCTCGCGGGAGGCGGCCCCGGCTTCTGCGGTGGGGGTTCTGACGACGCCGGGATGTGAGCCACGCGTCCGCGCCGAGGCCCGCGTTCCCGAGGCCGACGTCCGTGCTACAGGCCCGCAACGCCCTTCAGCGGCCGCGGATCGACTCGACGGCCACGGAGACGCTCGGCATGGCTTCGATGACCTCTTGCGTTCGCCGGCGCTCGCGCGCGATCGCTTCGGTGTGATCCTCGCCGAAAGCGACATCGACGAGGATGCTCGACAGCTCGTCCTGCGTCGTCACGTCCGCGGCCGCGGTGCTCCGCACGGGCCGCGCCGGGCTCGGATTGTGGCGGACTTCTTCGTAGGCCGCGCGGAGCATCTCGAACATGATGCGCGCGCTCTGCCAGCGGCCGGCCTTGTCGAAGACGAGCGCTCCGTCCACGGCGCGAACGAGGGCAGGTCCCGCGTGGGGCATCACCTGGGAGAGCGAAGGGGCCGGGTCTTTCATCGCGGCGATCGTCGTATCGAACGCCGTGGGCCGTTCGTGCACGCGCTTGCCGGAGAGGGCTCGAAAGAGCACCGCGCCCACCGCGAAGATGTCGCTTCGCGCGTCGATGAGATCGGGCTGGCCGCGCGCCTGCTCCGGCGCCATGTACCCCGCAGTGCCCATGACGATCCCGGCCGCCGTCGGGATCACGGAGAGCACTCCGTCGCGCACTCGGGCGAGTCCGAAGTCGAGGAGCTTCGCGTGCCCGGCCTTCGTGAGGACGATGTTGCCCGGCTTGATGTCACGGTGAATGATGCCGTTCGCGTGCGCGGCCGCCAGCACTTCGAGCACCTGCGCCATGACAGCGCACGCTTCCGGCACGGGTAACGTCCCGCCCGCCTTGCCCAGGACGACCGAGAGCGAATCGCCCTCGAGCAGCTCCATGACCAGGAAGGGGCACCCGTCCTCGGCGATGTCGTCGTCGAGAATCGCCACCGCGCCGGGGTGATCGATGCGGTTCGCGACGTATCCCTCGCGCAAAAATCGCTTGCGAACCTCGGGGTTCGAGACGCCGTGCGCGTGCAGCATCTTGATCGCCGCGCGACGGCCGTTGCGGTGGGTGGCCGCGTAGACCGCGCCCATCGACCCGGCATCGATCAGGCGATCGAGATGCCACTTGCCATTGAGCCACTGACCGACGCGCGCCAGATGTGGCGAGGGCGGTTCGCTGGCTCCACGGGTCACGTAAGAAGGATCGCGGTTCACGCCTCCTTTCGTCAAGCGCGGCCGGCCGAGTTACGAGCGAAACACCGGGGAATAAATGCCCCGCGCCGGACGTCCGCCGCCGCGTACACCCGGTTCACACCAGACGCCGCACCGCTCGTGACCCCGGACGCCACGCCCGCGCCAACCCCAACGCCACACCGCAACCATGCGGCACGATCATGGTATAGGGTGCGCGCTTCGCCGCCCCTCCCGACGCCCCTTTACTCCCCCCGGCCGAACGCCGGGAAACGCGATCCGTTCCGCCAGTTTCCGTCAGCCCCCTTTCTAGGAAAGCCCGCCCATGTATGACGTCCGTGCCCTCAACGAGCTCGTCGCCAAGGAAAGCGCTTTCGCTGACCGCCTGCTCAGCGAGCTTGGCAAGGTAATCGTCGGCCAGCACTACATGATCGAGCGCATCCTCGTGGGCTTGCTGACGGGGGGACACGTGCTGCTCGAGGGCGTCCCGGGCCTCGCGAAGACGCTCACGGTCCGGACGTTGTGCGACGCCGTCCACGCCAAGTTCGCACGCATCCAGTTCACCCCCGACCTCTTGCCCGCGGACCTCGTCGGCACGGTCGTCTATAACCAGCAGAAGGGCGAGTTCACGTCGAAGCTCGGGCCCATCTTCGCGAACCTCGTGCTGGCCGACGAGATCAACCGTGCCCCCGCCAAGGTGCAGAGCGCGCTGCTCGAGGCCATGCAAGAGCGTCAGGTGACGATCGGCGAGAAGACTTATCCGTTGCCCGAGCCGTTCGTCGTCATGGCGACGCAGAATCCGATCGAGCAGGAAGGCACGTACGCGTTGCCCGAAGCGCAGGTCGACCGCTTCATGCTCATGGTGAAGGTCGGCTATCCGACGCGCGAAGAAGAGCGGAAGATCATGGACCGCATGACGGCCCCCCTGCAGACCCATGCCGAGCCGGTGGTGACGCCGGCCGAGCTCCTGGAAGCGCGCAAGGTCGTCAAGGAGGTCTACGTCGACGACAAAGTGAAGGACTACATCGTCGACGTCGTCTTCGCGACGCGCGAGCCGGCGAAGCACGGGATGAAGGACCTGGCACCGCTCATCGAGTTCGGGGCGAGCCCGCGCGCGAGCATCGCGCTCAACCTCGCGGCGCGCGCGCACGCGTTTCTCCGCCATCGCGGGTACGTGACACCGGAGGACGTGAAGGCCGTCGGGCCGGACGTCTTGCGGCACCGCCTCGTCCTGACGTACGAGGCCGACGCCGAAGAAGTCACGAGCGAACAGATCGTCAAACGCGTCTTCGAAGTCATCGAAGTTCCGTGATTCTCGCGCGAAGAAGACCGTGATCCCGAAGGACCTCCTCGCGGCCCTCCGCGTCATCGAAATCCACACCGCGCGGCTCGCCAACGAGCAGCTCGCGGGGACGTACAGCTCGAGCTTCAAGGGTCAGGGCCTGGCATTTCGCGAAGTGCGCCCGTACCAGCCTGGCGACGACGTGCGCGTGATCGATTGGAACGTGTCGGCGCGCATGCAGGAGCCGTTCGTCAAGGTCTTCGTCGAAGAACGCGAGATGACCGTCATGCTGGTCGTCGACCTGTCGGCGAGCGAGCGATTCGGTTCGCGCCGCGCTCCGAAGGTCCGCGTCGCTAGCGAAGTCGCCGCGCTCCTCGCATTCAGCGCGATCCGCAACAACGACCGCGTGGGCCTCATCGTGGCGACGGACAAGGTCGAGCGCATCGTGCCCCCGAAGAAGGGCGAGAAGCACGTGATGCGCGTCGTCCGCGAGATCCTCGGCTACGAGTCCCGGGAGGCGCCCGAGCCGCACCCCTACGACCCGAAGACGCGGCATCGTCTGGGCGCGGCGACCGACTTGCGCGCGGCGCTCGAAGCGCTCGTTCGCGTCTCCCGGCGGCGCAGCGTGGCCTTCATCGTGAGCGACTTTTACGACACGGGCTACGAGCGGGCGATGGCGCTCGCCGCGGCCAAGCACGACGTCATTCCCGTCGTCCTCGCCGATCCGCGCGACGCGACGCTGCCCGACGTCGGCCTCGCGAGCTTCGAGGACCTCGAGAGCGCGGAGAGCATCGTGGTCGACACCGGCGACGCGCGCGTTCGCGCGTGGTACGCGGAGACGATGAAGCAGCTCGCGCAGACGCGACGCGCAGGCTTCCACAAGCTCGGGCTCGACTCCGTCGAGATCGAGACGAGCGGTTCGTTCGTGCGACCCCTGCGCGATCTGTTCGCCCGACGCGCGCGGAGGATCCGCCGGTGAGCCACGCACGCCTACGCGCTCTCCTTGTCTTCGCGGGGGTCGCCGTGGCGGCGACGGCCTCCGCGCGGCGCGCGCGCGCCGAATGCGTCGACACCGCGCCGACCGGAGCGGAGCGGCCCAAGGTCGAAGAGTCGTTCCCCGCGCACGGCCTCAGCGGATACGCATCGACGTTGCACGTCGTCGTCACCCATGGGCGCGGCGAGACGGTCCTCTCGCGCGGCCTCGAGCTCCAGCGCGAAAGCGACACGGCGCGCGCGATCGGCGCGGCGGGCTTCTCGCTCCCCGACCAGACTGCGAGCGCCAAGGCGAGGCTCGCCGTCGCGGACGTCGAGACGGCCGGCGGCGCGGCGTCGACGCAGAAGCGCACGACGCTCGACTTGCCGCTGCTCGTCTTGCCGAAGGATCCGGGACGGCACGTCCTGACGCTGCCGCCGTTGCCCATCGCCATCTCGCGCGCCAACGGCGACGTGGTCACGATCTGCACGAAAACGCACGTCCTCGTCGTCGACGATCCGACCGCCTCGACGCCCCACGCCGTGCCCAAGCCGAATCCGCCGCCGCGCCCGCAGCGCGAAGAATGGGTCGCCCTCGAACGCGCCCTCGAGTACGGCGCGATCGGCGTCGCGATCGGCATCCTGGCGTTCCTGGTCGTGCGCTGGTGGCAGCGCCGTCCGAAGTTCGTCCCGCCGCCCCCGCCGCCGCGCGTTCCATGGGAGGTCGCGCTCGAGCGTCTCCACGAGGCGAGGCATGCGGGCCTGCTCGAGACGCAGCGCTTCGCGGAGTTCTTCGATCGCGTCAACGACGCCGTACGGCAGTACCTCGGAGCCCGTTTCGGCTTCGAGGGGCTCGAGTCGACGACGGACGAGATGCTCGTTGCGCTCCGACGCATCCCGCACTTCGCCCTCTCCGTCAGCGAAGTGGCGGTGTTCCTCCAGCACTGTGACCTCGTCAAGTTCGCGCACCTGATCCCGACGCAGGAAGAATGCGAGCGCGCCCTCGGCGAGGCGGAGCGGGTCGTGCGCCAGACGATGCCGCACGCCCAGGACCGCGCGCGAATCGAACCGGAGGACGTGTCGTGAAGCGGCCTGCCGACGCGTTCGGCCGCAGCGTGCGCGGCGCGGTCGTCGTCCTGGCGACGATCGCGGTGCTCGCCCTTGCGTGCATCTGGCCGATCGCGGCGCGCGGCGACGCGTGGCGATCGGCGCGCTGGAGCGTATGGCCCGAGGCGCTCGGGCCATCGCCTTCGACAGCCGACGCGCTCGCGTGGCTCTCGCGCGCCGGCTACTGCGCCGCGCTCGTCGTCGGGCTCGTGCTGGTTCCGCTCGTCGTCTGGCGGATGACCCTCGGCGCCGACGCGCGCGTGCCCCGCCTCGGCTTGCCGACCCTCGTCCCTCTTGCTCGTGGACCCCGCGGATGGCGCACGCCTCTACGCGACGCGCCGGGCGTGCTCCGCGGCGCCGCGCTCATCCTCGCGCTCCTGGCGCTCGGCCGGCCCCAGAGCGTCCTCCACGGCGAGACCGAGGAGGAGCGGGGGATCGACATCATCCTGGTGCTCGACCTCTCGGGATCGATGGCCGCGATCATGGACGGGTCTGCGGGCTCCACCGTGCCTTCCGCGCGCGATCCGCGCCACCGTCCGACGCGCATCGACGTCGCCAAGGACGTGCTCGAAGACTTCGTGCGGCGTCGCAAGACCGACCGCATCGGCGTCGTCGTCTTCGCCAAGCAGGCATTCGTTCTGTCGCCGCCGACGCTCGACTACGGTCTCATCGCGTCGCTCGTGTCGCGCATCGAGCTCGGCGTCATCGACGACAGCAAGACCGCCATCGGCGATGCCGTGGGCACGGCCGTCGCGCGCATGCGCCGCAGCAACGCGCGCAGCAAGGCGGTCGTCCTCTTGACCGACGGCGACTCGAACGAGGGGGTCATCTCCCCGGAGTACGCAGCGCACCTCGCCCAGACCGAAGGCGTCCGCATCTACACGATCCAGATCGGCAACGGGGACGACGTCGACATGCAGACCGGGACCGACCTCTTCGGCCAGCCGATGTACAAGCGCGTGCACTTCCCGGTGAACCCTGCGCTCCTCAAGTCGATGGCCCACGAGACCGGAGGCGACTCCTACATCGCGACCGACAAGTCGGGCCTCGAGAACAGCATGCACTCGGTGCTCGATCACCTCGAGAAGACGAAGTTCGAATCGCAGGCGTCGTCGCTGGAAGATCTGTTCCCGTTCCTGCTCGTGCCCGCGGTCGTGCTCCTCGCCCTCGAGGCCCTCGTGCGCCTCGCTCTCGTGAGGCGGTTTCCATGAGGTGGGGACACGACTTCGCCTCCTTGTGGGGGATCGCCGTGGCGATCTTCTGCGCCGCTGCGTTCCTCGGGTATTCCGGCGCGGTCGTCTGGGCCAGCGTGCGGCAGGCACGCGCGGCGCACACGTTCGGCGACCCGCGCATCCTCGCCGAGCTTGTGAGCTACGACGCGACCACGCGGAGGGCCGTGAAGGCGGTCCTCTTGATCGCAGCGCTGCTCTTCGCCTTCGTGGCGCTCGCACGACCCAAGTTCGGGAGCGGCACCAAGATCATCCCTGCGACGAATCTCGATGTCGTCGTCACGCTCGATTATTCGAAGAGCATGTACGCGCGCGACATCACGCCTTCGCGCATCGCGCGCGCCAAGGCGGAGGTCGCGCGGCTCATTCGCGATTTGCCGGGCGCGCGCTTCGGTGCCGTGGCGTTCGCGGGCGAGCCGATGAGCTTTCCGCTCACGAGCGACGGCGCGGCCATCGCGCAGTTTTTCCGGCAACTCGATCCGAACGACATGCCCGTCGGCGGCACCGCGACGGCGCGGGCGCTCGAAGCCGCACGCGAAGTGTTCGCGCACGACCCCAAGGCGGCCGACCACGAGCGCGTCATCGTCCTCGTGACCGACGGCGAAGACCTCGAAGGGGACCCCGTGTCGGTCGCGCAGGATTGCGCAAAAGACGGAACGCGGATCGACGTGGTGCAGATCGGCGGCCGCGCACCCGAGGTCATCCCGGACGTGGCGCCGGACGGCCATGTGACCGGGATTCGCAAAGACGAGGACGGCAAGCCGCTCACGACCGAGCTCTCCGCCGAAGGGGAAGCGCAGCTCGCGCGCGTCGCGCAGACGACAGGAGGCACGATCGTCCGCGCGGAGCACGGCGAGACGGGGATCGACCAGGTCGCACGCGGCCTGCAGAAGATGATGCGTGAAGAGCTGAGCGAGAAAGTGGAGACGGTCTATGCGGAAGAATTCGCGTGGCCGCTCGGGATCGCGCTCGTGCTTCTCTTCTGCGACGGGTTCATCGGCGAAGCGCCGCGCAAGCGGAGGCGCGCCGCATGAAATGCCGTATGAAACCCAGGCTTCGCGGCACGCTCTCCGCGGAGCGCGCCGGACTCGCGGCTGCCGTCTTGTCGGTGTTGTGCAGCGCGTGCGGGTGGAACCCGTCGCGGCCGTTCGATCGAGACGCGCCCGCGGTGACGGAAGCGATAACGCAGATCAACGGCGGGGACGCGGCCGCCGCAGCGGTCGCGTCGCTGGAGGACTACCTTTCGACAGGGCCGTGCAAGGGCGGCAACATCGGGACGCCGGATTCGCTGAAACAGCGTGCCGACGGCACGTTCGATCTCGGGCTCGCGCTCTTTCGGACGGCCGAGCAGTTCGGGCGGCGTTTCGGCGAGGAAGAAGAGGGCGCCGGCCGGTCGGACGAGAACGTGCACGAGAAGAGGCACGACTCGGTCGAGTGCGCGCGCCGCGTCGTGCAAGTCGTCGTCGACGACCCGACCCAGAGTCCCGAGCTCCGCGCGCGCGCGCTGTACCTGCAGGGCAATCTCGCCTTCCTCGACGGCGAGTACGAAGACGCCGTCCGCGCATACGACGGCGCGCTCACGATCGCGCCCGGGCAGAACGACGCGGGCGACGACGTCGGGCGGGACGCGGCCTGGAACCGCGCGATCGCTCTGCGCCGCATCGACGACAAGAAAGACGCGGGCAGCGATGCGTCGCCGCCGCCGTCGGATGGCGGCAATAACCACGGCGACGGAGGCAACAGCCAGGGTGACGGAGGCGACAACCACTCGAAGGACTCGGGCGCTCCCTCGAGCCCCGACGCGGGCGGCGGCGGACACGACGCAGGGAGCGACGGCAGCCCGCCTTCCCCCCCGCCCGAACCGCCCGACGCAGGCGAGAATCCGCCCGAAGCCGGACCGCCGCCGCCGACGAACCAGAACGAAGACGACCGCATGCTCGACCAGCTCGAGAACGCGCCCACGCTGCAACAAGAGGAGGCCAAGCGCGCGCATCACACGCACGCGCGCGGCACGGTCGACAAATGAGCTCGTGTGGGGGACGGGCCGGGCTCACGGCGGCGTTCTTCGCAGCGTCGCTCGTCGCGCTGGCGCCGCGGATCGCCGCCGCCCAGTCCGTGCCGCAAGTGAGCGCCAGCGTCGATCCGGAGACGGTCGGCGTGGGCGAGACGTTCCAGGTGGAGATCCAGGCGACGAGCCCGGACGCGATGCCGTCGTCGGTCGACATCAACCCGCCGGCGGGACTCCTCCTTCGAGGCAAGAACTCGTCGCCGATGCAGCAGCACACGTTCATGAACGGGACGCGATCCGATCAGTACACGCTGACGAGCGACTGGGCCTTCGAGGCGACCCGCGTGGGATCCTTCGCGCTGCCCGGTAGCGTCGTCGTCGGCACGAAACGGTATTCCGTGAGCCCCCTTCACGTGCGCGTCGTACCGGCGGGGCAGGCGCCGGCTCGCAAGCAACGGCAGAACGCTCCGCCGTCGCCATTCGGCGGCTTCAGCCCCTTCGACCCGTGGAAGCAGCTCTTCGGCGGCGCCCCGAACTCGGTACCCGAGCCTCCGCCGCAGCGGCCGGAGGTCAGCCTCGACCCCAAGCTGTCGATCGACGCGCCTCGCGGCGACACCGTGTTCTTGCACGCGACCGTCGACAAGACGACCGCCGTCGTCGGCGAGCAGGTCACGCTGAGCGTTTACCAATACATCGATATCACCCCGTCGGGAGACATCTCCTCCGACGACATGCACTTCCCCGACGTCGTCGATTTCGTCAAACGCCCGCTCGTCGGCGACAACCAGGACGCGCCGGTCCTCGGGTATGCGTCGACAGGCGGGCGCGTGTGGCAAGTCCGGCTCTTCTTTCGCTGGGCGCTCTTTCCGCTCCGTGCGGGCGACCTGACGATCGGTCCGACGGTGATCGAGCTGATTCGCGGTCGGTCGCCGCAAAAGGAGAACCGCAGCACCGAATCGTTTCGAGTCCGCGTGACCGAGCCACCGCTCGCCGGCCGGCCACCCGGCTATGCGATCGGCGACGTGGGGCGCTTCGCGCTCGCCGCGCAAGTGCAGCCCCGCCAAGCGGAACAGGGAGGCGCGGTGGGGGTGCACGTCGACCTTTCGGGGACGGGAAATGTGCCGGCCACGGTGACGCCCCCCGCGCGCGAAGGGCTCGAATGGCTCGCGCCCGACGTCCACGAAGCCATGGGGCCCACCGCCAACGGAACGCAGTACGGAGGCAAGCGCTCGTTCGATTTCGTGGTCCACGTGAACCGCGCCGGCGACGTGGATCTCGGCGAATTGGCGCTTCCGTATTGGGATCCGGATCAACGGCGGTATTCGGTCGCCCGCGCGCCGCTCGGAACGATCCACGTGACGGCCAATGCGGCCGCGGCGGCCAAGGAACCGGACAAGGCCACCGAGGTGCTCGCAGGACTGCCGGCGATTCGCACGTCGCTCGAAGGAACCCCGGCGGCACGGGCGCATCCGGACGACTCGCCGTGGTTCTGGGTCGCTGCGATCGCGGGCGGCCCGCTCGCGTTCGGGTTGTCCGTAGGCCTGTCGAGGCTTGCGCGACGCGTGGCGGCGGCGTGGGAGCTGCGCCGGACATCGCCCGCGTCCGAGCTGAAAGAACGCCTCTCGGCAGCCCGAGAGGCGTGCGTCAAAGGCGATGCGCGCGCGGCGGATTCGGCGATCGGCCGCGCGCTCGAAGCCGCCGCAATGGCGCATGCGGGGGTCAACGTACGTGGCGCCGTCGGGCGCGAGCTGACCGAAAAGCTGGAGCGCGCGGGCGTCGCAGCGGATGCGGCAACCAACGTGGCCGAGCTCTTGCGCGAATGCGAGGCCGCGCGCTTCTCGCCCGACGCCGCGGAGCTCGCAGCGACGCGGGAGCGCTGGTCGCGGGCGCAGGCCGCAATCGCGCGGCTCGAGAGGCGCGAATGAAGGCCAAATGCACGATTTATAAGCTGATTCCCGGCCCGACCCGATGGGCCAGAATTGGGATGGCCTCAATCGTTGCCTTGGCAACGATCTCCTTATGGCCGCTTCTGGCGGCCGCGGATGACCCGGTCGAACAAATGCCAGACCGTTTGTTCGCGTCGGGAGCCAAGGCCCTCGCGGACGGCCGCGTCGGTGAGGCGATTGCCACCTTCGAGGCGCTCGCGGACCGCGGCTTCGAAGACCCGGTCGCCAGCTACGACCGAGGCCTCGCTTATGCCGCTCGCGTTCGCGCGGGTGCCGAGCTTCCCGGTGATCTGGGCCGCGCAGCGCAAGGATTCGAAGAAGCCCGCGACCTGTCGCGCGACCCCCGCCTTCAAGCCGACGCCGGCGCGGCGCTGACCGTCGTACGCAGTGAAGTCGCGAAGCGTCGCATGCGCGCCGGGGAGCCGGCCGAGGTGGATCCGGGTCGCTCGTTCGCGAGCTCGCTCTCGAGTCTTCTCTCCGAAGACACCTGGGCAATCCTCTGCGCCGCCTCCGCCCTCGCTTCGGCCGCAGGGCTTTTCGCCCGCTGGCTCGCGACGAAGTCCCGCGTGCGCGTCGCCGGCGCAGTGATGGCGGGAGTGGCAGCGCCGCTCGTCGCTGCGTCCATGGCGATGACGCTCGCCGCGCGGAGCGATCGACTGAACCTGCACGAGGCGGTCGTGATCAGCGCGAGCGCGCGCCCGGAGGACGAGCGAGGCCTCTCGCTGCCCGGAGCGTCGCCCGTCCCGGAAGGCGCGCGGGTCGAGATCCTCGATTCGCGCGGCGGCCTGCAACGCATTCGCTTCGGAACGCTCGTCGCGTGGCTCTCGGGCGACGCGCTGCGCGACCTGGCGCCACGCCGCTAGCGCGACGCCGCTAGATCGCGGGGCCCTAAAACTCCCCGTAAGCGGAAAGACCGCCATAACCGCTGCCCACGGCCGCCGTCACGTGCATCGACGGTCCGGAGGGCGCCAAGAGCACGAGAGCGAGGCCCGTAGCCGCGACCACGCCGCCCGCGATGAACGCCACGGTAGATATCGTCGCGGCCGAATTCGCGTCGCTCGATGCCGACGCCCCCGCCTGTGCGTTCGGGCCGAGGCACACGGTTCCGGTGCAGCCGTCGTTCGAAAGCGCCTCGTCGTTTTTCGACTTGGCGATCAGGCCGAAGACCGCGCCCACGGCGAGCCCCGCGACGCCGGCGCCGGCCGTGACCCAACCCGCGGTGCGCAAGCCCGAGCCGTTCGATCCGCTCGTTCGATCCGGCGGCGTGCTCGGTGGCTCCTTCGGAGCAGGCGTGACCTCGGCCGCCAAAGCGGGCGCGGCCGCGGGCACGGTAGCCTCGGCTGCGGCCGCGGGGTCGTCGACGAGCGCCACGGTGACATGCGCGTTCGCGTCCTTGGGGACCACGGTGACGGGGGCCGACCAGTCCTTTTTCTTGGGCGCCGTCGCCGAAACCACGTGCGGTCCCGGGTCGACGGGAATCGGAACGCCGAACTCGGCGTGCCCGAGAACGACGCCGTCGCGTTTCACTTCGAGGCCGGCGATGTTGCTCGCGGGATCCACGACGATCGTCAGCTTGGCCAGCGCGGGCTCGAGGAGCGCCGCGTGGTGGAGCGCGCTCTTCTCGGCGTCGTCCTTGCCCGCCGCGCTGGCGCGTGCCGCGGCGTCCTTCCACGCGAGCCAGGCGCTCGCCGTCTGCCCGGTGTGCTCGTAGCACTGGGCGAGGTTGATCAGCGTTCCCCCACTCGGCGCGAGGCGCTCGCTCTCGGCGAACTTGGGACAGGCGTCGTTGTATTGGTGCGCGGCCATGAGCTTGCGGCCCTCGTCGAAGAGGGCCGTCGCGGCCACGTCCGTTCCGCCGTCGGCAAAGGCACGCACGGGCGCCGCCAACACGCACGAAATCACCATGCAGGCGATCGCCCCGTTCTTCATGCGCGCGAGTTTCGCAGAGCGCGCGCGGGCGCGCCAGCGTCGACGACGCCGCGCCGTGTCACCAGTTCGTGCGGTAGCGCGGAGGCTCTTCGCCCGGCGCGCCGGAGGCCGGGGCTTGCGCGTCGCGTGGGCCGTGCGGGACCGGAGCCACGGTGTTTCCCGCGTGGGCGGCCTGCGGCGACGCGGCAACGCGCGCCCCCGCTGGCGCGGTGTACTGGGGACCATTCTGCGGCGCGTTCTCCGGCGGCGGCGCGGCCGACGGCGCCATCGGAGCGAGCGGCTCGAGCGACGGAGCTGCAGGCGGCGGGGACGCCATCGGCGCCAAAGTCACTGCGGTGGGCGCCATGGCGTTTCCCGCCGTTCGTTTCTCCTCGGCGACGGCGGTTGCCGGCGAGCTTGGTCTGTGCAGAAACGCGGCGAGCCCTCCGATGACGACGACGCCGAGCGCCACGCCGACGGCGACGCGCGCCGCGCTCTTGCGGCGGCGGTTCCCGGACACGCCGGTCCCGGCCGTCCAGTTGCCCGACGTACCGCCGGAGCCGGAGCCGGCAAACGGCGGCGACGCGGATGCCGCCGTTCGCACGCCCGATCCGATTCGCGCGATGCGAACGGCGAGTTCACGTGTATCGAGCGGCGCAAAGCTCTGCAGCGCTTCGGCGAGCCTGGCGACCGACGGGAAGCGCTTCGCGGGATCCTTCTCGAGGCAACACGCGATCGCGCGCGCGAGATCCTCGGGCACGTCGGCTCGCAAGGTGGAAATGGGGCGGGGCGAGTCGCTCAGGACCATGGCGGTCAGCTGCGTGATCGTATCGGCCTCGAACGGAACGTGCCCCGTCAATAGCTCGTAGAGGATGACGCCCAGCGCCCAAATGTCGCTCCGTTCGTCCGCCGCCCGTGCCGCGCGGAATTGCTCGGGAGACATGTAGTTGGGCGAGCCGATGATCTCCGTCGTGCGCGTGAGCGACAGATCCGGCGCGGCCGACTTGTGCTTCGAAATCCCGAAGTCGAGTACTTTGACGAGGGCGCGCCCGTCGTTCCGCCGCGTCCAGAACAAGTTTCGCGGCTTCAGGTCCCGGTGGACGATTCCGAGTGAGTGGGCCTCTGCCACCGCGTCGCACGCTTGAAGTACGCAGTCGACGGCGGTCTCGACGGGCATGGCGCCGTAGCGCCCGATCATGTCGCCGAGGTCGTTCCCGTCCAGGAACTCCATCACCATGTAAGGCGAGCCGGACTCGAGAACGCCGACGTCGAGGACGCGGGCGACGTGATCGCTCTTCAGCCGCACGGCCGCGCGCGCTTCTCGCGCGAACCGCTCGACGAGCGCCGGGTTCCGGAGACCGGGCGTAAGCATGAACTTGATGGCGACCTTCTGGTCGAGCTGCAGGTGCGTCGCCGCGACGACGACGCCCATTCCGCCGATGCCGAGCACACGATCGACGCGGTATTTGCCGGCGAGAATATCCCCGATCACGACCGGAGAACCCTGGGCGCCGGCGTTCTCGGACTCAGCCATCGGGGTGGACTGACGATAGCACCGCCGGCGCCGTGCGCCCTTCGCCCACAGCGGCACCCCCGTTGCCCGACGCGTCGCGTTCATGCGCTCTCGGTGCCCGTGTGGCACGGTGGGCCGCGAGCGCAGACTCGGCGCCGCTCCGGGGGCGACTCGTCGGACGCGGGCGTGCCGAGCAGAGCGTGGCTGCGACACCGCGGGTTCGCACACGAAAATGCAATCCACTGCTATTGGCCGGATGCTTGACGGGCCTGCACCGCGGCAGTCAATATCGCGATCGGCCGTTCGCCGTGGCGAGCGGTCCTAGGAGCGTGGTGCACGACGTTTCGCAACTCCCGTCCAGCCTCCGCGAAGGCGATATCGTCGCCGGCAAATACCGGATTGACGGCATTCTCGGCACGGGCGCGATGGGTATCGTCGTGGTCGCTTGCCATCTCCTGCTCGGCGAGAAAGTCGCGATCAAGTTTCTCCTTCCGCAGTCGCTCGGCAACGGCGACGCGGTCGCCCGCTTCTTGCGCGAAGCGCAGACGGCTGTCCGCATCAAGAACGAGCACGTTGCACACGTGTTCGACGTCGCGACCCTCGAAGACGGCACGCCCTTCATCGTGATGGAATACCTCGAGGGCAACGACCTCGCGGCGTTCCTCCAGCAGGGCGGGCCGCTGTCGGTCGAGCAGGCGGTCGAGTTCATTTTGCAAGCCTGCGAGGCCATTGCCGAAGCCCACGAGCTCGGGATCGTGCACCGCGATCTGAAGCCGGCCAATCTGTTCGTGATTCGCCGCGCCGACGGGCTCCTGTCGATCAAAGTCCTCGATTTCGGTATTTCGAAGAACCTTTCGGACAGCAAGCCGGCACTGCACGTGGCCATGACCGACACGATGGTCGTCATGGGATCGCCCGCATACATGTCGCCCGAGCAAATGGAGTCGGCCCGCAAAGTCGACGTGCAGACCGACGTCTGGGCGCTCGGCGCGATCCTCTGCGAGCTCGTCACCGGACGCATCCCGTTCGACGGCCAGTCGCTGCCCGAGGTCTACACGAAGATCGTCGCGCACCCGCAGCCGTCGATTCGCGAGTGGGCGCCGTCGCTGCCTGTCGGTCTCGAAGACGTGATTCTCAAGTGCCTCCGAACGAACCGGTCACTCCGGTATCGCGACGTCGGCGACCTCGCGGCGGCCCTCTCGGAGTTCGCGCCGAAGCGCGCGGCGGCCTCCGTGGATCGAATCGCGCGGACGCTCGAAGCGAGGAAGTCCGCGGGCTCGCTCGACGCGCTCGCGCTACCCGGTTGGTCGCCTGCGTCGCCGCGAAACCTCGCGGCGATGGCGGAAAAGACGCTCCACTCGTGGGGAGATCATCCCGCTCCGGCGACGATCCCGTCACCGCCTCGGCGTGCCCTCCTCCTGCATCTCGCGCGGCCAGCGCGACTCGCCCTCGCGGGTGCGGGTTTGTTGCTCGTGATGGGAGTCTCGCTCCTCGCGTTGCATCCGCACCTGCGCGCGAGCGACGCACCGGCGGCTTCGCCCGGTCCGGTGAGCGCGTCGCTTCCGACCGCCACGAGCGCTCACGCGGACGACCCCCTCGCAACGCCGGCACCGGGATCCAGTGGCGCCGCGACCGACGAAGCTCCTGCGCCGGCGTCCAGCGGGGCGCCGGCCGTGGATCGCCTATCCTTGGTGCCGTCGGTCACGTCACTGCGGCCCTCCACCGGCGTTGGGCCGGCGCTCCTTCCACCGGCCACGCAAGGGGGTCGCAGCGCTCCACGTCCCGCGGCCCCTCCCGCGGGCTCCGGAAGCTCGCGGAGCCTCGCGGCCGCGCCGTCCGCTAGCGCGCCCTCCAACCCGGGAACGGACGCCACGAAAACTGCACCCGCCGCGACGCCGCCTGCGGGCGCTCCGGATCTCGGTGCCCTCGATCTCGCCGACCCCAAATAGGTCCACGTGAATCTTCGAAAGCGAATGGCTCTCGCGGCCTTCGTGGCCGCACTCGCGACAGCCGGTGCAGTGCCCGCACGCGCCGCCGACGAAGCCGGCGCGGAAGCCGCCGCGATGGCCCTCTTCACCGAGGGCCGCCGTTTGATGGCCGCGGGCGATTTCGCGGACGCATGCCCCAAGTTCGCCGAAAGCCGGCGGCTATCGCCCGGCGTCGGAACGACGCTCAATCTCGCGCTTTGCTACGAAGGGCTCGGAAAGACGGCGAGCGCGTGGCTCCTTTACCAAGATGCCGCGTCGGCCGCGCACGCGAAGGGCGAGACCGAGCGTGAGACTGCAGCCAAGGCCCGCGCCCGGCGTCTCGAACCGGACCTCCTTCGCGTGACGATCGCCGTCGCTCCGCAGCCGGCGGGGGGGGCCGTGGCCATCAAGCTCGATGGACAACCCCTGCCGGAGGAGCATGTCGGGGCTGCGACACCCGTGGATCCGGGACGCCATGAAATCGAGGCCAACGCGCCGGGCAAGCAGCCGTGGGTATCCACGTTCGACGTCGCGCCGGGCCCCGCGGCGACCATTACCGTTCCCGTTCTGATCCCCGGAGCCGCCGCGCCCGACGCGGCAAACGGGCTCCCCGGCCCACCGCTGGACTCGCCTCACGAAGCCAACGGGACCGCGAATGGAACCGCGAATGGAACCGCCGCGAATGGAACCCATGGAGCCGAAAGCAACATGAAGCGGATCGGTGTCATCGTGGGTGCTGCGGGGCTCACGACGCTCGGAATCGGCCTCGCGTTCGTCCTCGCCGCGAACAACGAGAAAGAGAACTCCCAGGCCTATTGCAACAAGAACGGTTGCCTCGGGGGCCCCGGCCAAGCGGACCTCTCGCGGTCTGGCACCGACGCCGACATTGCGAGCGTGCTCGTCCCGCTCGGGATCGCGGGCGTCGTCGCGGGCACCACGATCTGGTTTTTGGCGCCCCATGACCCGCATGGCGACGCGCCTCATTCCGGCGCCCGTTCGAGTGCGCATGCCGGCTTCGTGCGGATCGCGCCGAGCATCACGGCCAATCGGTGGTCCCTCACCGCGACGGGCGCGTTTTGAACGCCAGGCGCCGCGCCTCGGCTCGCCGATTCGCGCTCGCGAGCGGCGGGATCCTCGCGGCGCTCGCCGGATGCCGAGGCATCCTCGGAATTCATGACGAGCCCACGATCGAGTGCCTGACCAATGCAGATTGCCCCTACGGCGAGTTTTGCAGCGCAGCAGGCGCCTGCATCCCCGACGGCTCGGCGGGGGACGGCGGGGATGGCGGAGCGGTGGCCGTCGACGGTAGCCCGAACGATGCAGCCCCGGATGCCGACGCCGGCATCCGGGACGCCACCGTCGCCGAGGGCGGGGCCGATGCCGTCTCCGACGCGACGCACGAAGCCGAAGGGGCCGCACCACCGGATGGAACCGGGCCTACCGACACCGGTGCGGACCGCACGATTTCAATCGCGGACGGAACGCCCGGATTCGACGCAGCCGATGCCACCGGCATCGATGCGATCGACGCCGCGGTGACGGACACCGCAGCCGATGACGCCAGCGCGATGGGAGACGGAAACTGCAGCGTCTCGCCGGTGGGGACTTGCTCGCAATGCCCTGGCTCTTGCAGCATCCATCGCCCCGGCTTCCTGCCCGAGCAGGGCGGAGGCCTGAGCGTCCTCGATGCACACACGTTCGTCGCCGTGCAAATTGCCGTCCCCAGTCCATCCTGGTTACTACGACTCGGCATCCAGACGTCCAAGAACAACGTAGTCGGGGAGCTGGCGCTCTACGAAGATTCGTCAGGACAGCCCGGAGCCTTCGTGACTAAAGTGGACGTCACGACGCTGTACGATCAACTTACGGACGGATCCGAGGAATCCGTAGACTGCGACGTACTCTGCATTCCGTTGACGCAGGGGGTCTACTGGGTCGGCGCTGTGTTCGAGAGCGCGCTCCCCCTGCTTTCGGACAATGGATACGCCACGACCATTTACCAAAGCGACAACCCTTATCCCGACGGCGGCACCCTCGCCGATGGAGTCGTCCCGCCTGGAACGATATCCACCGACGTCATCGATCGAAATATCTATATGGTTGTCACGGAACCCTAGCCCGCCCGGCACGGATTGATTCGCAATCCGTCGGCGTCGCCCCGGCGGGGACCGCCGCGAGCTCACGCAACGGCGCCGCGCATTTTCCCATACTCACCACGCTTCGTCAGACCACGTTCGGAGGCCAGTCGATGAATCTCACGATCCGGAAGGGGACTCCCCCCAGCTTTTCGCCCGATATCACGCTCACGAATGTCGGCAGCGGCCAATACACGGTCAGCGCGACGCTCGCGAATGGCGTGGCCGGGCCGGCCGCTTATGCCCAGGTCATCTTCTACTGGGCGGCAGCGGCGTACCCGACGACGAGCCCTCAGCTCTTCGGATGGACCCTGGGGTCCTACATCCAGCCGAGCATCAGCCCCCCGGAGCCCAATCCGACGCCTCCGTTGCCGGGCCAATACTACCCGGCCAATACCCCTCCCGGCACCTACTCGAATTCGACCCTCTGGGTCCCGGACGCGGGAGTCACGACCACCGTCGCATCGTCGTTCGACCCCGCCCACATCATGATCATCGCCCAGGTCATTCAGCTCACGCCCTCGGTGATGACGCACCCGACGGACTTCAGCTGGTGGCCGGGAGGCAGCAGCTGGGTCGCGGGCGCGGTCTTCTCGTGGCCGTAGGCGGCATCACGAAACGCGACCGACAAAAACCTGCGCTAGACGCCTAACCCCAAAATGAAGTCGCTCCGCCCCAGTCGAGTTCTTCTGATCGCCGGCTCGCTCGCCTGGAGTGCCGTTTTCGTTTCGGCCTGCTCGGTCGACGGCACCGGGCTTGAGCAGGTCGAGGACGGAGGCTCGGACGGAAGTGAACCGGACGGGACAGGTCCGTCCGGGAACACGGATGCGGGGGACGCGACGACGGAGGACGGCAGCGACGCGGCGAGCCCCAACGATGGATCCTCGGCCGAAGGTGGCGACGGTGGGGCCAAGCCGCCCGGCGCGGACGCGGCGGCGGGCGCCGACGCAGGCGACGCCACGATCGCGACGGATGGCGAAGTCGACGCCACGGTCGACGCGTCGGTCGATGCGGGAGGCAGCGGCGGGTTCGACGCAGCCGAACCCGACGTCGTGGGCGACGGGCCTACCCCCGTCGATGCGCCGGAGGACGTCGCCATTCCCGAAGACACGGAGGACGCGGACACAACCGATGCAAGCGTGGAAGATACCGGCGCCGACGCGGATCTCGTCGATGCAGGGAGCGACGCGGAAACCGTCCCCGTCACCACGACCTCCGTCATTTCGAACGCGCTCGGCGACCCATGCGCCTATGGCGCGCTCCTCGCGAACTGCCTGACAACCCCGTGCGAAAGCCTGTCCGGGATGACTGGTTCTTCGACGGACACGAGCCTTTGCTTGGCGACGCTCGCCTGCGCGATCAGCGGGTCGACCGCCACCACGTATTGTGGAATGCGCTCGGACACCACGAACGAATGCTATTGCGGCGACGCCGACCCCCCCGACTGCAAGGGAGGCCTGGCCGACGGCGTCTGCATCGCGCCGGAGGAAGCCGGCTTCAGTCCGAACGACCCGGCGTCAATCTACGACTCGTACACCGATACGGCCCAGCCGTCGGGAGTCGCAAACTTCATCGCGAACTGCATGTACGGCGTTCCGCTCTGCCGGAATGCCGCAGATCTCTGAGAGGAACCCCATGCCGACCCTCGATCACATCTCGCTCACCGTCAGCCGATACCCCCGGTCGGTGGCCTTCTACGAGAAGGCCCTCGCCCCGCTCGGCATCACCAAGATCATGGAGTTCGGGGAGGCCTGCGGCTTCGGAACGAACGGCAAACCCGATTTCTGGATCGGGACCGGTCCCGCCGACTTTCAAACCGCGGAGCAACTCGCGATCATCACGCCGTCGCACGTCGCGTTCGTCGCGAAGGACCGCGCGGCGGTGGACGCGTTCCATCGCGCCGCCTTGGAGGCAGGTGGAAAAGACAACGGCGCGCCGGGCATCCGCGCGCAGTACCATCCGAACTACTACGGAGCCTTCGTGCTCGATCCCGACGGGCACAACATCGAAGCGGTCGTGCACGCGTAGAAGAAACGACTCTTTCGAACGGAACGTTCGAAACGCGGGTCAGTTCTGTACGAGCTTCGCGCCGTGGGCGACCAGAGGTTGCACCGGCGTGATGTCCGTCACCGGCGTGTCCGCGATGTAGAGAATCTTGAGCGTCTTGAGGCCGGCCAGCGGGGTCAGGTTCTTGACTTCGGTCTTCTTGATGCTGAGCTTCTCGAGCTTCTTCAGATTCGCAATCGGCGTCAAATCCGAGACCGAGTCCTCGTCGAGCATGAGTTCCGTCACGTTCACGAGGTTGCCGATCGACTTCATGTTGTCGTCGCCGATGAGCGTGTGCGAGAGGTCGAGCCGATCGAGCCGCTTCAGGCCCTCGATCGCGTGCAGGTCTTTCACCTGGCTGAGCGAAGCGCGGAGCGTTTCGAGCGTCGTGAGCCTCTGAATCGGGGTCAGGTCGTCGTAGTCGCCCGGCCCCAGGAAGAGATCTTTCAGCGACGTCAACATCGGGAAGATGCACGGATCGATCTGGTGAAGCTGCTGACCGGCGATGCTGGCGAGGTTGATCGACTTGATGGTCGCGAGATCCGCCGGCGTGATGGCGCCGTCGTTCTTCCCGAGCTTGCGGCGAACCTCGTGTTCGAGCACGGCATCGTCGCCGAAGTCGACGACGTGCGGCTTGCAGTCGGTCGCGGCGCGCTTCACGAACTTCGGGGCGGGCGGCGTGGACGCGACCGGCTCCGGTGGCGGCGCGGGCGGTGCCGCCGACGCGGAGGCCGCGGCCGACGGGGCCGGCGCGGTGGACGAGGCCTGGTCGCACCCGAGCGAAAGCACGGAGCCCAGCGAGAGAACGAGTGCAGACGAGAGGGCGGGTCGAATCATAGGGCGCAGAGCTTACAGCGCCGGTCCATTGCGGGGAATGACTGTCTACGACGCGGGCAACCGCGAACCGTAGTGATGCGCCTCGCGTCCGAGCACGAGCGATACTTCTTCCGGCACGAGACCGTATGCCTCTGCAGCCGAGAGGAGCCCCGCGTTCGGCGCGAGGTTCGTGAGGAACGCCTGCGCATACGGCGTCGCCGCGAGACCGCGCAGCCGCGTCACGAGGCGCGGGACGCCGCGCGCGATGGCCTGGCGCGCGAGGCGTAGCTCGCCGAGGTCGACGCACGCGTCGTGCAGCGCGAGAAACACGGGCGTTTCGTTGAGCAGGCTCGGCGACCCCTCGTCGAAGAGCGCCGCCGCTTCGCTCGCGAGCGAGCGCGCCTGCTCCGGCCGCCCCGCCAGCCTCTCGGCTTCCGCCCAGAGTCCGAGCGCGACGGGAAGCACGTCGAGCATCTTCGTCGCGCGATAGCCCTGCGCGGCAATCCGCAGGAGTGTGCGTGCCTTGTCGGCCTCGGCGGCGTTGCGCGTGAGCTCCATGCCGCGATAGAAGAGGACGCCGAGGGACGCACGGTCGTGGGGGACCCAGCTGCCCGCGAGCGCGGCGTTCGCGGTATCGCGCGTGTCGGCGAGGGCCAGATCGAGGTCCGGATCGGAGCCGAACGTCGCCGCCCAGCAGAGCAGGATCATCTTGCCGTGCCGCTCGATGCCCGGCGATCCGATCGCCTGCGCGAGCGCGATGCCCTGCTCGATCGCCGCGCGCGCTTCCCCGCTCGCCCCCACCGTCGTGAGCGCGAACCCCACGTTGATCGTGAGCATCGCTTCGCGCGTCTTGAGCGACGCCGCGCTCGCCGTGCGGGCCGCGCTGCGCCTCGCCTCGAGCGCCGCGCCCACTTCGCCGCGCGCCTGGCGTACGACCGCCAGCGTCTGCCACGCGTCGACGCCCGCGCCGGCGATGCCGTGGCGCTGGGAGAGCGACAGGAGAAGGCTCGCGACTTTCTCGGCGGCGTCGAGCTCCCCCGCATACGCGTAGCGCGCCGCCAGGGCCGCCGCGCAGCGCGCCTCTTCGTCGGGCAGCTGCGCTTCTTGCGCCGCCGCGCGGACTTCGTCGAGGCGTGCGCTCGTCTCGGGGCCGCCGCCGCTCGCGTCCTCGTACCGCACGCGTGCACCCCGCGCGCGCACGGCGCTCGCGGCGTCGTACACGGCCTCCTCCATGGCGCGGACGGCCGTATCGCGTTCGGCCGCGCGCGCGTCGAGCCGGTTCCATGCCTCGTCGAGCAGTTGCGCGCGCGCGAACTGCGTCGGCTTGTCCTCCGCGAACGCGAGCGCCTTCTCGGCGAGCGACACCGCCTCGGACAGCGCGTGCGCGGCCAGCGATCGGCGCGCGGCTTTCTCGACGTAGCCCGCCGCCGTGACCATGTCGCCGCCAAGCTCCAGGTGACGGGCGACCACCGCGTCGTCCTCCCCCACTTTGGCCAGCCAGCGTCCTGCGCGCGCGTGGCATTCGCGGAGCAGGTCCTCGCCGAGCGACGAATAGGCGACTTCGCGCATGAGAGCGTGTTTGAAGCCGAATTCGCGCGTGCCGGCGAAGCGCGCGTGCGCTTGCTCCACGAGAATCTCCGCCGCGGCCAGCTCGCGGAGCACGACGGCCGCATTGGGCACGCCGAGCGCTTCGAGGCCGGCGTCCCATCCCACCTGGCCGAAGACCGCGAGCTCCGCGGCGGCGTCGCGCCCGAAGTCGTCCAGCTGGTCGAGGTGCACCTGCATCGCCGCTTCGATCGTAGGCGCGTCGGAAGCGTCCCGCCCGGAGGCCGCGATGCGCGCGAGCTCCTCGGCAAAGAGCGGCAGCCCGGACGACTGCTGGGCGATCGACTCGGACAGCGCCTCGCCGCGGTCACCCACGCGCTCGCCGAGGATCGCGAGCGCGATGAGGCGCGCGTGCTTGCGCGCGAGGGGACGGAGCTCGATGCGAACGTGATCGCGCCCTTCGAACCGGGTCGCGTCGTCGCGCCACAAGGCGGGCCGCGCGGTGGCGATCACGCAGAGCGCGAAGCCCGCCGCGCGGGCGAGCAGGTGGTCGATCCACGAGAGGCTTTCGACGTCCGCCCACTGGGCGTCTTCGAGCACCACGACGAGCGGTCCACGTCGCGCGGTCGCGAGGGTCACGTCGGTCAGGACGAGCCACAACGCATCGCGCGCACCGCGGGCGTCGTCGAGGTGCGGCAGCGCCTCGTTCGCGACGAGGCGCGCGAGCAGCTCACGCGACGCGTCGGAGCAGGTCACGCCGGCCTGATCGAGAAGCGTGCGGGTCGCCGTCAACGCCTCTTCGAGCGGAGCGCCGCGCGCCATCCCCGTGAGCCCCCTCGCGATGTCACCGACGGCACCGAGCGCGTGGCTCTTGGAGAACGGCTCGCTTCGCGCGAGCACCACGCGCGGCGCGCTCGCGTGTCCGGCGATGCGCGAGAGCGCCTCGCGCGAGAGGCGCGTCTTGCCGATGCCCGGCGCGCCCGTGAGCGTCACCACGATCGGCGTGCGGTCGCCCTCGCACCGCTCGAACGCGGACATGATCTGCGCGAGCTCCGCCTCGCGGCCGACGAACGGCGCGCCGCCGGCGGCCTCGCGGCGCGCGCGCTGCGGCGTACCGATGACGGCGCTGCCGTCCCCCCGGAGCTGAAGCTCGAAGCGCCCGCGCGTGAGCTCGGTCGTCGTCGTATCGGCGAGGACTTGCCCGCGGAGCGCGTCGCGCGCGAGGGCGGCGGCCCGGTCGACGACTTCGCCGGTGGGCCGGGTGCGATCGATGCGCGTGCGGCCCGTCGCGACGCCGACGGTGGCACTCAGTTTTCCGATGCGGAGCCCGAGGTCGAGCGCGCGCTGTGCTTCGTCTCCCTGCGCCTTGCGGACG
>DATHQY010000582.1:0-8815 GCA_035482215.1 Polyangiaceae bacterium
GCTATCGACGCGGACTCAATTGATCCTTGGGTTTAAGCCGCGTGCGGATCGAAATAGACCTGCACGAGGTGACAGTCTGGATCCGTGCAGAAGTAATTGGTGAACGGCTCCGAGACGAGCGGGCGTGCGATCGGAACCCCATCGTGCCGCATTCGTTCGTGCAGTTCGCGGCACGCGGCGGCGGATTCGACGAAGAATCCGAAGTGGAACCACTCGGGGAGGCGATCGCCGCTCGCCCCCTCGAGGTAGATCTGGAAACCGGCGGGCGAGCGTAAGATGGTCGCCGCCGGCTGGTCGCCGCGCGGGAAAAGACTGTCGAACCGAAAGCCGAAGTAGGTCTCGTAGAAACGCCGGCTCGCGGCGTGATCGCGGGAGGCGAGATGCAGATGTCGGACTTCAGGACCGGACTTCAGGACCCATCCGTCGCTTCTAGTGTCGCCTGGCGTCGACTGGCAATACGTCTGCGAATACGAACCCGTCCCGTTCCACGACGTCGCCGACCGTGTTCTCGATCGCCCGGGAGAACATCGGGCCGGCCCAGGCGAATGTATGAAACTCGCCATTCTCGCCGCACGGATCGACGCTTGAAGGCAGGTCTTCGAGAAACGCGGGTTCGAAGGCGCGCCCCGCGAAGGACCGATCGAGCTTTCGCGGATCGACGCATGTGATCCTGGCCTCGAGGCCCGCGGCGATCATCTCCCGCGCGAGGACCGCGGTGTTTCGCATCCAGAGTGGAAAGACGGCAGACATTCCGATTTGCGCGAGCCTGTCCTCTCGGTACCGGCGCAAGTCCTCGAGAAAGAGATCGCCGAAGACCACATGGCGGACGCCGTCGCGGGCAACCTCGGCAAGCGTCGACGCCATCTCGCGTTCATAGACTTCGTTCGGACACGGCGACGGAATCATGACCTTCCAGCACGGAAGTCCCACGGCTTCGGCCTGGCGGTCGAGAAGCGCCTCGCGGACGCCGTGCATCGACACGCGGCCGAACGACGACGTCAGCGTCGTGAGAAGGCCGACAATCTCGACCTCACCGAATTTGCGCGTTTCGTGAAGGGCAAAAGCGGAGTCTTTCCCGCTGCTCCACGACAGGATAGCCTTCGGACGCGGCATGCTCCCAGAGGACGGCGGGAGACGGATTCTGTCAACGGCAACCATCACCCGCATCGTTCGAGACAAGGCGCCAGCGAATACGGCGCGGGGATCGCGAGCGACGAGATCGCGACCCACGGCCTTCTCGAGCGCCGCGACGTCGAGGTGGTGCGACAGACCGATCAGCTCGAGCTGCGTCGCAAGTGCGCCTAGACTCTGCCCTCCGCTTCGCCGAAGCCTCGCGAGCGCCTGCGCCCGTATCGGAACGCGCAGGCGCGGGCGCAGGCCCACTTCATCGTCCGATCCCTTCTTTCGGCGTACCGTCGCGCCCGACGTTGCGTCGCAACCCGCGCGGAGCCTTCGCGAAAAGAGAGAGGCAACGCCCCGGAGTGTGAACGACAATCGTCCCATGAGGGCGCCATGACGTACGACGTGATCATCGCAGGGGCCGGCCCGGTGGGCTTGTTCCTCGCCAGCGAGCTGCGCCTCGCGACGCTCTCCGTGCTGGTGCTCGAACGACTCGAGGACCCGCACTCGCCGCTGAAGGGGCTACCGTTCGGCATGCGAGGCCTCTGGGGCCCCAGCATCGAAGCATTCTATCGGCGTGGACTGCTCGAACCGATTGGGGCGGAACGTCGCGACGGCGAGGGTGGTCCCGGCCAGCCGCGCCCTGGATCCATGGCGTCCGGGTCCGAGCGCCGCGGGCCTGCCGGCCACTTCGCAGGCATCCAATTTTTTTACGAGAACATCGACTCGTCGCGGTGGACCTACCGATTGGCGGGCCCGGCCGATACCCAATTGGGCAGTTCGATGGAGCATATCGAGCGCGTCCTCGCCGCTCACGCGCTCTCGCTCGGAGTCGAGATCCGGCGCGGCCACGGCGTCGACGGGTTCGAGGCCTCGAACGAGGAGGTCATCGTACGTGCCGGCGAGCAGCGTCTTCGCGCGCGCTGGCTCGTCGGTTGCGACGGCGGCCGCAGCACGGTCCGCAAGCAAGGTGACTTCGAGTTCGAAGGCACCGATCCGGAGTTCACGGGGTATTCGCTCCAAGTCGAAATCGCCGACCCGGAGAAACTACCCCTGGGCCGTCATTATACGCCGACCGGCGTGTACACGCAGTGGCAGCCCGGCACGATCGCGATGTCCGACTTCGACGGCGGCGCATTTCATCGCACCCAGTCGATCACATGCGAGCACGTACAAGCGGTCTTGCGGCGCGTGTCCTGCACGGACGTGACCCTCAAGGCCTTGAAGGTCGCCTCGACATGGACCGACCGCGCGCAGCAAGCCACGACGTACCGGAAAGGCCGGGTGCTGCTGGCGGGCGACGCCGCGCACATTCATTCGCCGCTCGGCGGACAAGGTCTGAACCTCGGACTGGGCGACGCGATGAACCTCGGGTGGAAACTCGCGGCGACCGTTCGCGGCGATGCGCCGGATGGCTTGCTCGACAGCTACACCATCGAGCGGCATCCGATTGGCGCGCGCATTCTGGACTACTCGCGGGCGCAGGTCGCGCTGATGCGACCGAACCGAAACTCCCGCGCACTCGAGGCCGTCGTCCGCGACTTGATCGGCACCCGTGACGGCGCAACGTACTTCGCGGAACGCGTGTGGAACGTGTCCCTCCGCTATGACCTCGGCGACGCGCACCCGCTCGTCGGACGCAGCTGCCCGGACTTCGAGCTGGAGGACGGAACGAGAATCGGCGCGCGCCTCCGCGCGGGAAACGGTTTGCTGCTCGACTTCGACCGGCAGCTCCAGGCGCTCGACGGCGTTTGGGGCGACCGGGTCACGTACGTGGCCTGCGACGCCAAAGATCGCCTTGGCCTCCGCGCATTGCTCGTGCGTCCCGATGGATTCGTGGCTTGGGCAGGCGATACGAGCCCCGATCCCAACGAGGTCACACGCGCCGCGGCGCGCTGGTTCGGGGGCCAGGGCCACGGCACCATCGGTCGCTGACGCGCGTTTCTCCGCTGTAACTCCATGCAATTGAACCGTGGAGAGGAGCGTGGTCGTGTACCTTGCCCGTGTTCGAGGGCATGGTCATGAAGAGGGCAAGCTCGTTTGTCTGGTCGGGGGCCGTCGCCGGCGTCCTTGCGATCGCCGGATGTTACGATGTCGGCCTCAAGACCGACGTATTGGTCACGGCGTTCAACAACGGCGCGCTGGACACGGGGAATGGCGACCCGTTCGTGACGCCCCGCGATGCCGCGACCCAGCTTGTCGTCGATCGGGTCACCCAAGAATTGGGCGACGCGTACTTCGATCAAGGGAGCACGTCGTCGCTCGTTGCGTCCTGGATGACTGGCGTCGCCAACGACGTCGACGCGTTCGTCGCGCTGGTCGTCGAGCTCGATTGCCTGAATGACCTGCACATCGGGAGCATGTGCCCCTATCCCGCGCCCCCGGTGGCCGATGCAGGCACGCCCGCCGTTGCCACCGCTCCTCCGGCGACATCGTCCCGTGACGCGCGACGGCTCGAGATGCGAAGCAAGGTGCGCTCGTTCGCGCGCAAGCACTTGGGTGCGACCTTGGGTCGGGCCGCGGCGGCGGGGGCGCCCGAGGGCTCGGTTTGCACCGGCAACGCGCTGAAACGGTCGGTCGCCCAGGAGTTCCTCGATTTCATCCGCTTCGAGGCGGCGGTGGACCGCGCCGCGCATGCCGCCGCAGGCCTGCTCGCCCAGGGCCTCGTGCACGAACGCGACGTCAAAGAGGGGGCGCAACGCGCGTTTCTCAATGCGGCTCGCTACATGGAGGATCGCGGTTGGCACCGGTCTTTCGACCGCAAGACGCTGGCGCTCGTGACCTCGGGAGGAGCGGCCACGGGGGTCTTCACCGCGGGTGCGGTGTGGGCGGTGCTCAATCTCGTGAATGAATGCATGAACGACGCGTCATGCGTACCGCCGGGAACCGACCTGCGCTTCGAACTGGCTTCGGGGACGAGCACGGGCGCCGTCGTGAATACCACCGTCGACGCATTCAACACCCCGTCGACCCACGACGGGCGCACGACGGAACTGAAAAAGATGACCGGGTACTTCACCTGCAGCGGCGTCAGCGACTTGTATTGCACCCGCTCCGCGCCGCTGGTCTCTCTGCTTCAAGAAGGCCCTGGCGCGCAAGATTCGTTGCTCGAATTCCGCGGTCTCATCGAACAGCTCCGGGGCGCCACTCTGTGCTCGCAGATTCGCGGAACGCAGAACATGTCCGAGCTGATTCTGAATACCGTCGATTTTCGGTCCGGGAGGTTGTTGTCGCTGAGCGACCAGGAAGAATTCTCGATTCGGTCCAAGGAGGATCTCGTGCAGGCGACGATCGCGTCGGCCGCGTTGCCGGTCATCGTACGCCCCGTGTACAAGCTCCCTGCGAACCCCGATCCGTCGCGAAATCAAGGGTATCTCGACGGGGGGATTCGCTCCGAGGTTCCCGTGATGGCCGTGGTACGCCGCGGCGCCGAGCGCGTGCTCGTGATCGGGAGCGATTCGTCCGTGGCGAGCTCCTCCAACTTGCCGCCGAACGGTTTGCGCATGGCGGCTCGCTACATCGACGTCACTCTGGACGGTCTGGTCGAAACGGAGCTGTCGGAATCGCAGGCGTACGCACAGGCGTTGCGACTCGCGGAAATGGACGCCTGCAGCGACGAGCTCGACCCGGCGACAGGATACTCCAAAGGGCTATGCCCCCCCGACCGCCCTGGATGTCGTGACGCTCTTTGCAAAGCGGATTGGGGTCAAGTCTGCGCGCCCAGCCCGCCGGCCGGCCCGTCGCCGCCGCCATCTTCCCCTTTGCCGGCAAAGCCTTCGCTGGGAAAGCCTTCGCTCGACATCCAGATGGAGCCTTTCTGGGAGATGGAGTCGATCTTCCGAGACCCGCGGGTCGAGCCGCTGCACGGCTACGCGTTCGACCCGACGCAGTCGCAGCGCTTGTTCCTCGCGGGAGCCGAAGCGATTCGCACGTCGTGCGTATCGGTCGCGAAGCTCATCGGCATTCCGGTGCCCTCCGACCCCGCCGATCCGCTTCGATCGCGGCTCGCGGCTTGGTGCAGCCCCTCGTTGCCCGCCGACGCGTGCAGCGGATTCGTGTCGCCCGGAGCGGACGCGGGCACGAACGCGTGCGTCGTACCGCCACCGGCGAATGACGCCACCGCCGACTGCCGCCAGCACCCGGAGATCCCGTGAAGACCGCACGCCTCCGAGCCCTCGTCAGTTTGGGGACCGTCACCCTTGCGGCCACAATCGTGACCGGCACCACCCGCGCCTCCGCGACGCCCGCCGCGGCGACGCCCGCCGCCGCCACCCCGGCCGTCTGCAACGATACGGTCGTTGCCCAACCTGCGCCGACGCCGTTCCCGGCCTACGGGCCGCGAGTGCTCGAACTTTGGATCAAGGCGGGCGAGCTGGGCGACTGGGCGCCGCCCGGAACCATGCGGCCTGCGGGTTATCTGGGCCTGGAAGTCGCTCGTCCGTTCGATGCCGAGCAGCGTTTCCGTTTGAGCCTCGGCGCCGACGTGGTTCTTGGGCACTGGGGCGACGACGCGCATTCGCTCTTGGGACTTCAGGCGTCTTTGGCGTTCCGATGGAGCTTTGCCATGGACGACATCTTCGATTCGTACCTGTTGGCGCGCCCCGCGGATTTTCTGTTCACTTGGAGTCCTTCGGGATCGATATACCGGCCCGGGATCGGTCTCGGGGTCCGGGTCGCGCGCGCGGTCCAACTCGAAGCCACCGCCGACGCGCTCGTCGCCCTCGACGGGCCTTTCGCGGACCGCCAACGCGCGGCCCCCGGGCTCGACATCACACTCGGCTTCGATCTCTGTCTCGTCGTGGGTTGCAACCAACCGAGCCCGCCGCAGGCCACGCAAAAGAGCCTTACGTGCAATCTGTACAATGAGGCGCAGTCGGTCTGCGGGCGCGTGCCGGACCGCGCGGCTCTGTGCGCGGCCGTCTTTGCCGCAATGGACGCCAATCGGCCCCTCGGGCCGGAGGGAGCCGCGATTCACGATCCGATCGACGCGTTTCTTTTGGCGACGCAGGAGCTCGTCGCGGATTCCGCGAAAAGCCGAATCGCGGATTTGCGGCAAATGAATACCCGCTTGCTCCAGGAGCTCGGCGAGGCCCAAGAAAAGGAGCGCCGGGCTGCCCAGGGAAACACGTGGCTCTCGGATCATTGCGCGTACGCTCCCACGGCCATCGAGTTGCGTGACGCCTTCGGCTGCACCGCGCAAGGCACGGCGACGGCGCAGTGCCCGACGCAACCGGTGGCGTGTTTGTAGTCCTTCGCGCGGTCGGAAAATGCGGGCGCTTCGTGCGGCGTCCTTGCATGATGTCGGCATGTGGCGCGCGACGTCGCTTCTCGCCCTGTCGGTTGGATGCCACGCACCCGAGACGACGGCACCCGCGAACGCACGCGTCGCGAGCGACGCGGCGGCGCCTGCGAACGCACGCATCGCAAGCGACGCGGCGGTGGAGGCGGCCGCGCCGGTCGCCGCCCGCATCGGCATCGCGGTCCCTGCTGGGCTCGAACCGACCGTATGCGCCGGGCGCAAGCCGTGTCACGCGATGATCGTGCGTCAGGCCGGCAAGGACCGTCAGGGGCGCCCACTCCTCGTCGCGACCGTCGACCTTGGGCTCGCCCCACCCGATGACCCGGACGCCTCGGCGGCCGCGCCTCCCGCGGGCGAGGCGACCGATGACGCCGGGGCGGACGAGGCCGTTTTCGAGGCGACGGCCCGCGAGGACGACATGGGGCCCTCGCTGTGGATGCGCCCGTGCCACCGCTACGAGCACTGGCTCGCCATTCCCGTGAAGGCCAGCTTCACGACGCAGCTCCTCTTCACGAGCTGCAATGATGGCTACGGGGCGGCCGATATCGGCGCCGATACCGTGAATGTCGGCGATCGCACGGTCACCATCACCCGGTCGGGCGGATCGAACTGGCGCTACGCGGAGCAATGGACCGTGAGCCTCGACCCGGTGCACCTTCGCACGGACACCACGACGAGGAACTTCACTCTGGGCGCGCAGACCGAAGAGGCGAAGTGGAGCTGGGATGATTTCCGTGGAACCGACGCGTGGACCTCGCCCACGTGCGACGCCGACGGCAACCCGCCGACGGACGACGGGGTCACCGACGATCCCGGGAACGCGGCTTCACGGCAATATCGTTACATCGATATCCCGGAGCTGCAGTTCGCGCCGGCCTTCACCGAGGACCTATGGCGCAAGACGGCGCTGGGCGGCTGCGCCGCGGAGGTCGACTCGACCGGCCGACTCGGGTTCGTGGTCTTCGGCTCGCCGGGCGCAGCGAAGGACGCCTCCATGCGCGTCGTCGCCTCCAAGAGCACGCTCTTCGTCGAGCTTCACGACGACCACTGGGTCGGGCCGAGCGCGAACTGGGTGGCCGACGATCACGTGGAACTATGGACCTCCGAGGAGGATGAGTCGTTCGGGGAGTTCTGCCTCCCGGCCCACGACGCGGACCCGCCGAAGCAGTGGGCCATCCGCACGAGCGACGGTCGCGTCTTCGCCGGCGCGGGTCACCCCGACCCTGCGGCGCTCGCCGTGGCTCGCGAAGAGAGCGGCGGAGTCGTGCGCCTGCGAATCGAGCTACCGCCGCGCACTCACGGCATTACCGTCGTCTACAGCGACAGCGACGATGACGTGCGTCAGAAACGGCTCATCGCGACCAGCGCGATCCGCTTCGGCGCCGGCCCGACTCTCGGCAAGCTTTACCCCGTGGCCGACAAAGACGCGATCTGCGTCGTGCGAGAGGGCAAGCTCGAGCCCAAGGTCGCACGCACGCTCGCGCGCGATCACGCCGTCGTCGGTTACGATCCCATGTGAGGCACGTTTCGTTCGCCCAAGCGGCGCCCAGTCACTGGCACTTGCCGCTCTGGCACGTCGACGGCGCGGTGCACGTCGTGCCGCACCCGCCGCAGTTGGTGCCGCTCGTCGTCGTGTCGACGCAGTTCCCGCCGCAATCGGTGAAAGGAGAATTGCACGCGCATGCTCCGCCCACGCACGTGAGATTGCCTCCGCATATCTCCCCGCAGTTGCCGCAGTTCGTCTTGCTCGTCGCCAGCGAGGCGCAGGTGCCGTTGCATAGGGATTCGCCCGAAAGGCACTGGACGACGCAGGTGCCCTCCGAGCAGAGCGGCGTCGCCCTCGGGCACGCATGGCCGCACGCGCCGCAATCGGCGTTGCTCGAAGTGAGGTCTTCGCAATCGCCGAGACCGCGAAAGCCGGCCGCGCCGCATTGCGTGAAGCCTGCGGAGCACGTGCACTGCCCCTCCACGCAAGTCGCCCCGATGTTGCAAGCGACCCCGCAAGCGCCGCAGTTGGTGGCGCTCGTGCTGAGGTCGACGCAGGCCGAGACCATCGCAGCCATGGGGCCGAAGCCCATGAGAGGGCAAGCCGTCAGCCCGCCCGTACCGCACCCCGCCACGCAGGCTCCGCTCTGGCACGTCGTTCCGAGCCGGCAGACGTTGCCGCAGCGGCCGCAGTTGGCGTCGTCCGCCTGGGTGTTCGTGCATGTCGTCCCGCATTGCGTATCGCCGGTGCTGCATGCGCACTTCGCGTCGGTGCATCGAGCGCCGACGGCGCATTGCGTGCCGCACGTCCCGCAGTTCAACGAGTCGTCCAGTAGATCGACGCAAGCCGCGCCGCACGTCGTCAACGAGTCTCCGGCGTCGTCCGGCATGCACGACAAGGAACACACGCCG
>DATHQY010000583.1:0-13532 GCA_035482215.1 Polyangiaceae bacterium
GGCCGGTTGAATCGCGATGGAACCTTCGCGTGGAGCGCGCCGCTCCCGCCTGCCGGATTGCCGCGGGGGATCGTCGTCGATTCCGCCGGAGACATCGTGGTGGCGGCTCCGTATCTCGTCGACTTCGACCAGGTCACCGTAGGAGGGGTCGGGACCGACCTCTACTTGGCGAAATTCACCGCATCCGGCGCCTCCGTCTACGGAATCGACGAGAGCGTCGCGGGCGTCGGCCCGAACGACATCGTCGACCCCGCCGGGATCGCGGCCGATTCGATGGGGAACGTCTACGTGGTCGGCCAAATCTTGATTGAGGAGACCGACACCGAAGAAGTCTGGTTTGCCAAATACGATTCGACGGGAACGAACGTCTTCAGCAAGCAATTCGCAGCGCCTCCCATGGGGCTCGAGGCTCTGCCGACCGCCGTCACCGTGTTGCCGAACGACGAGGTGGTCGTGACCGGGACGTTCGAGGGAACGCTCGATCTCGGGGGCACGACACTCGTGACGGAAGCCGAGGGCGGCACGCAGATCTCAGGCTTCGTGGCGCGGTTCGGATCCGATGGGACACTCATTTCCGCGGTCCAATTCGGAGACGGGCTGTTCAGCGAGGGTTCCGCGCTGGCTCCCGCTCCCAACGGCGACGTCGTGATCGGCGGCATCCTCTCCGGATCGCTGGCCATTCCGGGCCTGAGCCTCACCGGCGATTTCGGCATGGGCACGCCGATGGCGGCTCGCTTCAATCGCACCGGCGGGGCCGAATGGGCGTCGACCCTCGATGCCGGTGCGCTCGGGAGCGTTCCGACCGGCGCTGCATTCGATCTGGCGGGCCGGACGCACCTCGTGGGTGCTCTCGGCGGCTCGATCGTCGTCGCCAACTTCGACGAGGCCGGGGCGCCGCTGACGAATCTGCTGGCGTCCACGATGGGCGACGCCGGGAAGGGCGTGCGAGGCGCGTCGATCACCGTGGATTCGACGCAGAGCCTGTGGGTCTCCGGGGTCTTCGACACGCACGCGACGCTCGGGACGGAGATGCTCACGGGCGACATCGTCGGCATCTTCGTCGCTCGAATCGACCCGGGGACTCCGTAGCCGTCCGAGGCGCGCGCTTCTTCTGCGGCTTCTGTTACATAGGCGCCATGAAGCGCGCGCTCGTCACGGGGATTACGGGGCAAGACGGTTCGTACCTGGCCGAATTGCTCCTCGGCAAAGATTACGAGGTGCACGGCATCGTGCGCCGCGCCAGCACGTTCAATACGGAGCGCCTGCAGCCGCTTTATCGCGACCCGCACGACCCCGCGGCGCGCCTCTTCCTCCACTACGGTGACGTCGGCGACGGCACGGGTCTGCGGCGCATTCTCGAGAAAGTGCGCCCCGACGAGGTCTACAACCTCGCCGCGCAGTCGCACGTGCGCGTGTCGTTCGACCAACCCGAGTACACGGCCGACGCGGTCGCGACCGGGGCGCTCCGGTTGCTCGAGGCGTTGCGCGATTACTGCGCTCTGTCGGGCCGCAAAGTGCGCATGTACCAGGCCGGCTCGTCGGAGATGTTCGGAGCGGCCGCGCCGCCCCAAGACGAGTCGACGCCATTTCATCCGCGAAGCCCGTACGCGGTGAGCAAGGTCGCCGCGCACTGGTACGGGATCAACTACCGCGAGTCGTACGGTCTCTTCGTCGCCAACGGCATTCTCTTCAACCACGAGTCGCCGCGCCGCGGCGAGACGTTCGTGACGCGCAAGATCACGCGGGCGGCAGCGCGGATTCGCGTGGGTCTGCAGCAAAAGCTCTTTCTCGGCAACCTCGAGGCGAAGCGCGATTGGGGGTTCGCGGGCGATTATGTCGACGCGATGTGGCGTATGCTCCAAGTGGATCAGCCGGGCGACTTCGTCGTCGCGACCGGTGAGTCCTATTCCGTGCGTGACATGGTCGACGTCGCGTTCGCGCATCTTGGCCTCGATCCGAAGGCGCATGTCGACGTGGACCCGCGGTATTTCCGTCCGGCGGAAGTCGACCACTTGCGCGGCGACTCGTCGAAGGCGCGCAAGGCGCTCGGCTGGGCGCCGCGGGTCGGTTTCCGCGAGCTCGCGACCATGATGGTCGAGCACGACCTGGAACTCGCAAAGCAGGAGAAGACCCTCCGCGACGCCGGCCATGTCCCGGTCGGCCACGGCGTCCAGGAGTAAGCGGTTTCGATGCGCCGCATCGTGGTCTTTTGGCTGCGAGATGAGCGACTCGCCGTGACGAGTCTCAAGGGAAGGTCACGACCATCCAAGCCTCGTAGTCGCCCGTACAAGTGGCGGCGCTGCTTCCCCCGGTCCAGCTGACCGGCGCGCCGAAGTTGACCCATCCCGTGCGGCAGACCGTCTGCGCGGTGCTTACCCCGACGGTGTCGCCCGACTGGCCTTGGGTCTTGAGATAGACCCAATAGGTGGAGCTCGCCGGCAGCGACGGGCTGAAGCCCCCCGTTTGGTCCGAGATGTACCCGCTTGGCTGGATCGTTTGAAGCGCCGATGGATCGTCGTAGGTGACTACGCTGTTGGACGTGTCGATGAGCGCCTCGTCCGGCATCCCTCCGTTATTGGTGTAGAGCGCCATGATCACCCGGGTGTTGTCGCCCGACGGCGCGGTCGACCCGACGACCGCGCCGAAGCCCGCGAACGTGCCGGCGACGGCTGGCATCGTGGCCTTGACGGCCGCGGTGGTCTGCGACATCCCATCCGGATTGGTCGAGACCGCCGTCGTCGGCGTCGAAGCCGCGACGAAGCCGCCGATGTACCCGGTGCATGTTCCGTCAACGCAGGCCATCGAGCTCGGCGATGCGACCGTCGGGCAAGCGTGACCGCAAGAGCCGCAATTGTTGACGTCGCTCGTCGTGTCGACACAAGCACCGCTGCACGACGTGAATCCGCTTTTGCAGGCGCAGGCGTTCATCGAGCATTGCGCGTTGGTCCCGCACGACGCGGAGCTCACTGCATAGAAGCAGCTTTGCGTGTCTTGGGAGCAGGTCGTCAGCGTCGTTCCCGAGCAGACGTTGCTCGCCGAAGTGCAGGTTGGATCCGCGGTGCACGTGCACGCCGCGCTCGGGGCGGTGCCCGTGCATGCCTGATGCGTGCCGCAGGCCGTCCCGGCATTGTACGCCGCGCATCCGTTGCCCTGCGTCTCGCAGGTCTGCAAGCCGGCGCCGCCGCACTTCGTCGCGTTCGCCGTGCACTGGTTCGTGCAACACGCCGCGCTTCCCGGAGAACCGAAGCATGCGCCGTTCGTACAGGCCGACGGGGCCGACGGGTACCAGCAGCCTTGCCCGTCCTGCGTGCAACTGGCGAGGTCTGTGCCGTCGGTGCAGACGGTGCCGGATCCGGAGCATGCCGTCGTCTGGCAGGCGCAACTTGCCGGCGTGGAGCCGCCGCCGGTGCAGGCCTGGTGCGCGCCGCACACGGCAGGCGTACCCCAAGAGCCATCGACGGCGCACGTCTCGGCGCCGCCATCGACGCAGCGCGTACCGCCGGGGACGCACACTCCCTGGCATGCGCCGCCGACGCAAGCCTGGTTGACGCAAGGGCCGGGCGTCCCGAGGTGCCCGGTGGAATCGCAGCGCTGCACGCTGTTGCCCGAGCATTGGGCCGTGTTCGGCGTGCACGTTCCGCTGCACTGGCCCATCGAGCAGACCGAGTTCGTGCACGGGACGGGGGCCGTCCACGTGCCGTCGACGCAGTCTTGCACACCGCCGTCGGCGCACTGCGTGCTGCCCGCCGAGCAAACCGCCCCTCCGCCGTCGCCGAGCCCGGCTTCGCTTCCCGTTCCGTTCCCCGGTGCGCCGTCGCCCGATCCGTTCCCCGCGGATCCGCCATCGGAGCCGTCGGGCAGGGCCGCGTCGGGGTGCGAGCCGCTCTCCGATGCGTCGGCGACCGTGCCGTCGGCCGTCGTTCCGCCGTCCTCCGCGCCGCTGGCGGTGCTTGCGTCGCTTTCGGGACTGACCGAAAAATCGCCCAGGATTGCCGAGCATCCTTCGACCGAAGCGGTCAGCGCGAGCATCGCGCCGACCGTGCCGCCGACGGCGCCAAGACTGAGGATCGATGAAATCGACGAGCGCGGCATTATCGGACTCCCAACCGAACGGTACTACGGCTCTGCTGGCAAAGAGAGCAGCGCCTGCGACGCCGATAGCGCGAAATCCGCGGCATCCTGTCCCGCGGTGGATTTTGCGCTGCCCTTCGCTATCCGTGATCGCACCATGCCCCAGGACGCCGACCGCAAGACCACGCATGTCACGGATTCGCTCCGCGAGCGCCTTTACAAGCAGAGATCCCTCGTCATCAGCAGCGACATCAACCAGGCGCTGGCGGGCGAGGTGACGATGCAGCTTCTCGCGATGGCCAACGAGAGCGAGGAGCCGATTACGCTCTTCATCAATTCGCAGGGCGGCCACGTCGAATCCGGCGACACGATCCACGACATGATTCGCTTCGTTCGCGCGCCCGTGCGCATCGTGGGTACTGGCTGGGTCGCGAGCGCCGGCGCGCTCATCTACGTCGCGGCGGAGAAGCCAAATCGGTATTGCCTACCCAATACGCGGTTTCTTCTCCACCAACCGTCCGGAGGCATGTCCGGGCAGTTTTCGGACGTCGAAATCGAGACTCAACAGATCCTCAGCATGCGCGATCGCCTCAATCGCATCATGGCGCGGCAGACGGGCCAGACGGTGCAGCGGATCGAGAACGACACCCGCCGCAACTACTGGCTCGACGCGCAGGGCGCGAAAGAATACGGCCTGGTCGGCCAGATCATCGAGAGCATCTCCGAGCTCAAATAGAGAGCGTTCGCTGCATCGTCACCGGGCGCGCGCGGCGCGCCACGGGACGGGACCTGCGATTGCGCGCTCCCAGTTGCGGCCGTCGAAGGTCGCAATCGGGAGCGTGCTCGTATCGATGCCGTCGAGGCAGCGCGCATTCACGTCGATCTTGTCCGGATCGGATCGCGGCACGTAGAAGCTGTGGATCCCGCAGTGCTTGCAGAAATGGTGCTGCGCGACGCCGGTGTTGAAGCGGTACGTCGAGAGGGCGTCCTCCTCGGCGATCAGGCCAGGGGTCCGCTCGAAATCCTCCTGCGCGACGATGATGTGGAGGAATCCCTTCATCACGCACATCGAGCAATTGCACTCGGTGACCCGAAGCAGGTCGTCACGCACGCGAAATCGCACGCGCCCGCAGTGGCAGCCGCCTGTGCGCCAGGGTCGTTCGTTCGCCGCGGTGAATTCGTTCGCTACGTGGGCCATCGGAGGTGGGTCTCGCGGGAGTCCGGGGGCAAGGAAGCGTAGCTTCGAGGTTGATGGGCTTCTATCGCCAGAGCGTCCTCCCGTTTCTGCTCGACACGGCCACGAATACACCCGCCTTCAACGAGTGCCGGCGGCGCATGCTCGAGGGTGCCCACGGCCGTGTGCTCGAGATCGGCTTCGGCACGGGGCTCTCGGCGCCCCACTATCCGCCCGCGGTCGAGCGCGTCGTCGCGGTCGACTCGAACTCCGGCAACGACAAGCGCGCCCAGAGGCGGATCGCCTCGGCCTCCGTGCCCATCGAGCTCCGGCTGGCGGATGGCCAGGCGCTGCCCTTCGACGACGCTTCGTTCGACGGCGTCGTGACGTCGCTCGTGCTCTGCACGGTGCCCGACGTCGCCCGCACGCTGGCCGAGGTGCGACGTGTGCTGAAACCTGGCGGCCGCTACTTCTTCTTCGAGCACGGGCTCGGCGATCGACCGAAGCTCCGCCAATGGCAGCGCCGCATGAACGGCATGCAGATGCTCCTCTGCGGCGGGTGCCGCCTCGACCGGCCGATCCGCTCGCTCATCGAAGAAGCGCAGTTCCGCTTCGACAGCGTCGACGACGTTTCGCTGAGATCCGCACCCTGGCTCGTCTCGTCGGCAATGTGGGGCGCTGCCTCTCCGCGCTGACTCGGGTTCGGCCCCACCCCTGGTTTTTGGATGGGATCTCCTTAACGAACCAGCCCCGCTCGGCGCATCGTGCGATGGCGCGGGCGGGCGGTCCGTTTCGTTGCGCGAGACTTCCTCTCGAGCGACGCGTTCGGCGGGTGACTACTTCTTCTTCGCCGCGGCAGCCGACGAGGCGGGCGCCGCGGAGGCTGCAGCGGAAGCGGAGGCCGCAGGCGCTCCGGCCGAGGGCGCGCTCGCCGCGTCGCCGCTGTCGACGGCCTGGCCGTTGAACGTCTCGACGTGGAACTCCGTGCGGCGGTTCTCGGCCATGTGCGCCGGCGTGTCGTTCGGTTGTAGCGGATGCTCCGAACCCCAGCCGACCACGTTCAGGCGGCCGGCATCGACACCGTTCTTCGTCAGGTAATCGGCCACCGATTGGGCGCGCTCTTTCGAAAGCTTCTTGTTGTCGAAGCCCTGCTTCTCGCCGGCGTTGTCCGTATGCCCTTCGATCCGGAGCTTCGTGAGCTCCGGATTGTCCTTCAAGATCGTCGCCACGAGCGCCAAGACCTTCTTGGACTTGTCGTTCATCGCGATCTTCGCGCTGCCGCTCTGGAACTCGACGTCGTCCTTGATATCGATCTGCGTCGGGCTCTTCATCTGCACGCCTTTGAGGGCGATCACCTTCTTCGGCGGAGGAGGCGGCGGCGGGGGAGGGGCCTCAGCCGTGCTGCTCGCGGGCGGCGGGGGGGGCGGCGGCGGAGGCGGCTCGGTGCCGCCGACTTTCGCCGTCGCTTCGGCGTGACAACCCGTAGCGGCCACACCCGCGAGACCGAGCGCCGCGAGAGCGACGAGCGGAAAGACGACCTTGTGAATCCTCATGAAAATCCTCCTTCGATGAAACGAGCTAACGTAGAAGAGTGGCAGCGACGCCGGTTCCGTTTCGTGTTCCTTCGGCGCGGACTCGCCACTCGGAGCGCCCGCGCGAAAGTGCGGGTTTCAGGCTCGAGCTTGGAAGCAAGCGCGGCGAAGACTAGATGAAGACGCCCGCGTTTGGGAAGATCCTTGGGAAATCGACGACATGACCATCCCGTCCCGCCTCTCCTCCCGCCCCGCGCCTGGCGGGCCCACGGCCGAACGACCCTTTGCGCCGCCGTCGGCGCGCGCGTTTCCGGCACTCGATGCGCCCGCGCTCCGCGATGCGATCGAGCGGCATAGGGCGTCCCTCGCCGCCAAGCTCACGGGGAACTCGAAGGGCGAGGACGGGCTCGCGCTCGGCCGGCTCAACGCGCGCTTTCTCGACGCGTGCATTGCGGGACGTTTTGCGGCCGCCACGGCGAAGTCCGACCATCCTGCCTCCGTCGCGAGCGGTCTCGCCCTGGCCGCCGTGGGTAGCTTCGGGCGTGGCGCCGTGGCGCTGCATAGCGACGCGGACCTCGTCGTCATCGTGGGGAGCGCGAGCCCGGAGGCCGTGGGCACATTCGTCGAAGCGCTTCTGTACCCGCTGTGGGACGCGAAGCTCCCTGTGGGACACCAGATCCTCAGCGCGGCGGACGGAGTCGCGCTCGCGCAGAAGGACCTCGCGACGGCGACGGCGCTTCTCGACCTCCGCTGCATCGCGGGCGATGCGGCGCTCCTCGCGGAGCTCGTCGCACGCGCCAACGAAGGCGTTTTCGGCGAAGAAGAGCTGGCCGGGTTCATCGATCGGCTCGAGCAGGAAGCGGCGGCGCGGCACGAGCGGTTCGGCGGGTCGGTCTATCTTCTCGAGCCCGACGTGAAGAGCGGGGCGGGGGGCCTGCGCGATCTCGACGGCGCGCGCTGGGCGGCGCGCGCGCGTTATCGCGTCGGCGGCGACGCGGACGACGACTCGGCCCTCGGCGTTTGGGGGGAGCTCGTTCGCGTGGGGGTGCTCGTGTCGCGCGAGGCCCACGAGATCGCGGCTTCCGAAGAGTTTCTGTGGCGCGTTCGCAACCGCCTGCACGCACGCGCGGGCCGCAAATCCGATCGCCTCGGCTTCGAGGACCAAGAAGTCATCGGCGCAGCCATGGGCTACGGGTCGCACAGGGCGCAGGCGGCCGAGCGCTTGATGCAGGACTACTACCTGCACGCCCGCGCCATCATTCGCGCGCGCGCGAGCCTGCTCGAGCGGCTTCGTCCGGTGCGTCGCCGCGGCAAGGCGACGCTGCCCGTCGATCTGGGGGGCGGCGTGCTCCTCTTCGACGGCCAGATCACGATCAGCGACAGCGGCGCCCTGCAGCAAGAGCCGGCGCTCGCGATGCGCGTATTCGCCGCGTGCGTCCGCCAGAATGCGCCCGTCTTGCCCTTCGCGCGCGACGCGATCACGCGGCTCACGGCCGACGCCGAGTGGTGCGAGCGGCTCCGGGCGAGCGCGGAGGCGGCGGCGCTCTTCATCGAGCTGGTATGCACCGTGCCCGAGACGCGCACCGCCCGCGGATCCATGGTGGGGGAGCTCCACGACGTGGGGCTCCTGCTCGCGATGGTGCCCGAGTTTCTGCCCGTGACGGGCCGCGTGCACCACGACGTCTACCACGTGTACACGGTGGACGTTCACTCGGTCGCGGCCGTCGATCGCCTCCGGCAGCTCGCGCGCGGAGAGCTCGCGCACGAAATGCCCCTGGCCTCTCGGCTCGCGGTGGAGATCGCGCAGGCGGCGCCGCTCTTTCTCGCGACGCTGCTGCACGACGTCGGCAAAGGGTGGCCGGACGCGACCGGGTCGCTGCGCCAGCACTCCAAGGTGGGCGCGGACATGTGCCGCACGATCCTGCCGCGGCTCGGGCTCGGCGCCGAAGACAGCGACGAAGCGTGCCAGCTCGTTCTCGACCACCTCCTCATGTACCGGATCGCGACGCGACGCGATCTCGACGACATCGACACGATCGCCGAGTTCTGTCGCAGCGTTCGCGGCCACGAGGGTCTGCGAAACCTCTACTTGCTCACGGTTTCGGACCTGAGCACCACGTCGCCGACCGCGATGACGTCGTGGAAGGCGCGCATGCTCGACGAGCTCTATTTCGCTGCGGAGGCCCATCTCGCGGGCCAGCAGCCGAAGGCGGACGCCGAGCGGGTCGCACGCGTGCGCGAGGCGGTGCGGGCCGGTTGGAAGGGGTCGCCCGCGGAGCTCGAAGCGGTCCTCACGTCGATGCCCGAGCGCTACTTGCTCGCGAACGGCGCCGATTCGATCATCCAGCACGCGCGGGTCGTGCTCGAACGGGGAGGGCGCGCGGCGCACGTCGGTCGAGTGCATTCGCGCCACCCGGAGGTCGCGGAGCTTTGCGTGGTCGCCGACGACCGGCCCGGTTTGCTCGCGAGCATCGCCGCCGCGATCACCGCCAATCGCCTCGAGGTCCTCGCGGCGCAGGTGTACTCGCGACCCATCGGCGACCACGTGGAAGCCGTGGACGTCTTCTGGGTGCGCGATAGGGATGGAGGCACCGAGGGTGTCGCGGTGGCGCTCGCCCGGCTCGGGCGGGATCTCGAAGACGTCTGTTCGGGGCGCATCGACGCCGCGGAGCTTCTGAAGCAGCGAATGGGATCGGGATCGCCCTGGCGCGAGCGTCCGAGCCCGGCGGTACCGACCGAGATTCTGCTCGACGATCGCGCGTCGCCCCGCCACACAATCGTGGAAGTCTTCGCGAAGGATCGGCCGGGCCTCCTGTATCGCCTGTCGCGCGCGCTCCATGGCCTCGCGCTTTCCATCGCCCTTTCAAAAATCAATACGGAGGGTACGCGTGTCGCCGACGTCTTTTACGTGAATGAGCTCGACGGCAAGAAGGTCGCTCGTGGTCCGCGCTACGCCGAGATTCACGACGCGCTCGTCTCGGCTGTCGACGGTTGAATTCCTTTCCCGCGAGCAGGCACGGATGAAAGGATGGCCGCGAAGATGATGACCGCTCTTTTCGTGATCCCTGCCGCTCGTCGATTGGCGCTGCTCGTCGGTTTCGGTCTGGCTGCCGTAGGCGCCGCGAGCGCATGCGGAGGCGCGCCCCCGCCCCCCGCCGAGTCGACACCCGATCTCGGCGCCTCCGCCGCGCCGGCCGCGTCGTCATCGTCGAGCGCGCCGTCGCCGCCGCCTTCGAACGAGTCGCTCGCCGGTATCAAGGCGTTCGACGCCGGCGACTACGCTTCGGCGCGTACGTCGTTCGAAGCGGCAGCCAAGAAGAATCCAAAGAACTACGAGGTCTTCTTGAATCTCGGCCTCGCGTGCGAAAAACTCGGCGACAGGACGGCCGCCGAAGCCGCGTACAAGAAAGCGCTCGAGATCAAACCCGATCTGGAGAATGCGTCGACCGAGCTCTCCGCGCTCTACGCGGACGAGGGCCGGACGGACGACGCGCTGGCCGCCGCGACGGCGGGACTCTCGGCGCATCCCGACAGCGCGCCGCTCCTCGAGAACGCTGGCGTCGCGCTCGCCGCGAAGGGCGACCAGGACGGCGCGCGGCAGAAGCTCGAGCAAGCGGCGAAAGCGGCTGCGAACAATCCGATGTTCCAGCTGACGCTCGCGCACTGGCTCAACGCCTGGCACACGAAGGATGCCCCTTCGCACCTCGATGCCGCGCTGAACCTCGCCAAGGACGACTACGCGTTGATCGCGTCGATTGGCCTCGAGTACCGCCTCGCGGGCGAGTTTTCGTCGTGCATCAAGACGTTCGACCGCGCCGTGGCGATAAAAGATGGCGGCGAAGTTCGCACCGAGCGCGCGCTCTGCCATCACGGGCTCAAGGACGACAAGGCCGCGCTGGACGATCTCTCGGCCGCGGTCTCGGTCGAGCCGACGTACGCGCCCGCGCACTACTATCTCGGCGGCCGCTTCGCCCAGGCCAAACAATGGAAGCAGGCGGCGGCCGAGTACTCGAAGTACCTGGAGCTTGCACCGAGCGGGTCGCTGGCAAAGCCCGCGACGGAGCGGCTCAAGGCCTCGCAAGAGGCCGCCCGTTCGGGCAAAAAGAAGTGATGTCTACGCTGCTCGAGGACAACCGCAGTTTTTACGAGCCGCTCTGGCAGCGATCGCGCCTCACGCGGCCCGAGCGATTCAACACGTGGCCCCTCGTGTCGCGGCTACTCCGCACGTCGGAGCACGAGGCGCCGAAGTCGCGTCTCGAAGTCGCCCCCGGCTTGAGCCCGCGGTTGCCGCTCGAGGGGACGCATTTCGTCGACATGAGCCAGGCCGCGGTGGCCAAGCTGCGGCGGCACGGAGCCGATGCGTCGGTCGGACTCGTGACGCGCTTGCCGTTCGGCGACGCGTCGATGGATCTCGTCGCGGCGTTCGACATCGTAGAGCACGTGGAGAACGACGACGAAGCGCTCGCCGAGCTGTCGCGGGTCGCTCGCTCGGATGCGACGCTGCTTCTCTCGGCGCCGCTGCATGCATCGCGCTGGACGCCGTTCGACGCGCTCGTCGGGCATGGGCGGAGGTATCGGCCCGGCGATCTTCTGCAGAAGCTCGCGGGGCACAAATGGCGCGTCGTCGAGAGCGCGCCCTTTGGGCTCCAGCCGGCGTCCCGGCGCCTTCTGGACTTCGTCGTATGGAGCTTTCGTCACCGTCCCGAACAGGCGCGGTGGTGGTATTCGCGCGTCGTCTTGCCGCTCGGCGCGTTCTTTCAAAAGAGGCTCGCGCTTTCCGAGGGGATGGTCGATGCCGACGACGTCAGCGAAGTTCTCCTCGTGTGCCGCCGCGCGGGCTGATCCCCCGCAGACCTGAGGACGCCGAACGCGGTCGGCATGCTGCATCCCGTCGAACGGCGGATACGAAGCCGCTAGCTCACCCACTGGAGGACCAGACTCGTCTCACGAGGTAGCTCGTCGTCGCGCAGCCCGTCCGTGTAGACGACGAGCGAGGCGCGGTCGCCGAAGGCGATCCGGATCAAACGGAGAAATTCTTCGGCGCGCGACACGGCAACGTGCGTATGCCATTCGCTATGCCACCGGTCGGGCTCGAGCGCCGAATGAAGCGCCAGCCGCGCGTATCCCCACCCGATGAATTGCCGTATCGCGCGCAGGATTCGCGCTCGCCCCTTGGTCGTCAGTGTCACCGTCCGCTTGCGGGTGTCGTTGGTGATGACGTCGCGTTCGACGTAGCCCATATCTTCCAGCCGCTTGAGCATGCGGCTGACGACCGACGGGCAAACACCGAGCGTGCGCCACAGCGCGCCTTGTTGGGTCGGGTATCGTCCCTTCTTGTGGATCACGTAGAGCATGTCCATGCGGGCCGCGGTGAGCCCCATCTTGCCGAGAGTCCGTCGCGTGAGGCCGAGAGTCGCGTAATACGCGCGTTTCAAACCGAAAAACACGGGGTGCATTCCCAGCCCCAAAACACATCGCATGCCAGGGCAACGAAGCGCCTCGCGAACGCGCGGTGACCGCCGGCGACACCCCCGGCCCGCGCGAGAATGGCCGATCTATGGGCATTCCATTGCCATGACAACGAAGTGCCCATAGCCGGGAAATCCGGCGCGGGGCTGTCCCCGAGGCCTCGGGCGGTGTCCGCGGCCGGCGCCGAGCTGTCCTCGGACAGGCGGCGTCGTTTCTGAACGCTGGCGCGCGGTTTGCCTATCTGCTCGTCGGAAAACGCTCACCGAAAATGGAGGTGTCGAAACGCGCTTGGTGTTTAGGTCGTCGATTGGACGAACCCGCGAACGACGCGACCGTGGCCCTCCGCATCGGCTTCGCCGACGGCGACCAGTTCTCCGCCCGCGTCGAGCCACGCGGAGAGCCCGGTCGCGTGTCCCTCGATGTCGGTGGCTCGCACGACGCGCCCGCAGCGCGCATCCGCCACCCCGGCCTCGGTGAGGCGCACGACCGGCAATGCTTTGGCCGCGGCGCGCGCCAGGGGACAGATCTGCTCCAGAAGCGTATCGGCGGCCGCGCCGTGCGCGATGGCTTCCGCGATGCCGAAGGGGCCGGATCGCGTGCGCCGCAGCGCGGTGAGATGCCCGACGGTGCCGAGCGCCACGGCGAGATCGCGCGCGAGTGCGCGGACGTAATACCCCTTGGCCACGTCGAGTTCGACATCGAGCGCGCCGAGACGCGCCGCCATGTCGGCGCGGCTCGCCACGAGCTCGAGGCGGCGGACGCGCACTTGGCGGGGTGCGAGCGCGGGCGTCTCGCCGCGCCGCGCGAGGGCGAATGCCCGCTGGCCGTCCGTCTTGATGGCCGAATACGCGGGTGGGATCTGCGCGTCGCGCGCCCGCTCCACCGCGAATGCATTCTCCAAGAGCGGCGCGACGGCTCTGGGCTGCGAACTGGCGAGCGCGTCGAGGAGCTCGCTACCGAGCGGCGTGCACGTGTCCTGGCGGCCGTCCGCGTCGAGGGTGTCGGTCCCTTGGCCGAGAAGAATCGTCGCGGCGTATGTCTTGTCGTGCACCGTGAGCCACGGGACGAGCTTGGTAGCTTCGCCGAGCGCGAGGACGAGGACGCCGGTCGCCATGGGATCGAGCGTGCCCGCATGGCCGACCTCGCGCGTGCCGAGCGTGCGTCGCACATGAGCGACGACGTCGTGGCTCGTAGGCCCCCTCGGCTTGTCGACTACGAGCACGCCGTTCGGACGGCAGCGATTGCCCGGGCCATTGCGTCGTTCGAGCACCACGTGCGCGACGGTA
>DATHQY010000584.1:0-9743 GCA_035482215.1 Polyangiaceae bacterium
CAGCGCGACGCGCCGCTGGATCGCGACGAGGTCCAGGATGACCGGCTTCGTCGCGAGCTTGCCGTTCTGCACTTCGGCCCGATCGAGCGGCGACACGACGAGAATCGAGGCGTTCGGCGCGACTTCGTGCAGCTCGTCGAGAAGACGCGCGAGCGCCTTCTCGTAGATGTCCCGGTCGAGGCGCCACAAGTCGCTCTCGTTGGTGCCGTACTGGAACACGATGAGCGCCGGATCGCGCAGGGCCATTTGGTCCTTCCAGTGGGCGCGGTCCTGCCGCTGCCAGTAGACCGCCATGGCGGCGTGCGATCCGAGCGCGTCGTACACGACGCCCGGCGTGTCGCGCTCGAGAGCGACGCCGAAGAGCCGCACGGGCCCGCCGCCGGCGCTGCGGACGCCGATCTTGTTCTCGCCGTCGTCCACGTGCACGGCGTGCACCCGCGATACTTTGCTTTCGCCGCGCGTCGAGAACCGCTCCGGTGGGCGACCGCGCATCGTGACTTCCACCGTGCCGCCGCCCGGCTGCTCCAGATAATAGAGATCGAAGCGCGAGACGCTGCGGCCGTAGTCGCCCCGCGAGGCCGTGCCGAACCAGGCGATCCCGCCGCCGTAGCTCGTGAACGAGACGCCGCCGAGGCCGTACATGCCGTCGAGCGCGATGGGGCCGGCGAGGCGGCTAGCGGTCCATTCGCCGTCGGAGGCGTGCGTCACGTCGTTGTGGAAGTACCACTCCCACGGGTTCGCAACGAGGATGAATCCGTGGCCGGCGTCACCGAAACGAGCCTGCAAGCGCCGGCGCACGGTGCCGGAAATGTAGTCGCTCGCGATCGTCGAATCGCCGTAGTGCAGGATGCGCGTGACGGCGCCCGGCTCTTTGCGATCGGTCTTCGCCAGGCGCGCGAAGAACGCGTCGAGCGCGTGCCCGCCGGGGTCTTCGACGGGCATGTCGCGAAGGAGACTCCGGACACGCGGGTCCAGGTCGGGCAGGGGATTCGGGGCGCGGGAGCCAGGGAGCGCGTTGTTGATGGTCGCCTGGTTGTCCGACGCGGGCAGCGCCTGCTCGCCCGTGGTGGGCGCCGGTGCTTCGGACGCGCGTTGCAATGACTCGAGCGTCGCAGCGCTGGCGGCCTCCGCGGCCTCCGTCGCAGGCGGCGCCATCCAAGGCAAGTCGACCACGCGAAGCGCGCGGAGCTTCGGGACCCCGTACGGTACGAGAAGAACCGCGGCCATCACGAGAAGCGCCCGCGCCGTCTTTGGGTGAGGGCCGCGCGGGGGCGCGCCCGCGTTCGGGTCGCTTGCCTTCGGGCCGTCCTCGTTCGGGTCGTTCTCGCTCACAGAGGGGCGTCCATGGCATCGGAAGCGCGGTTCTGCTACTCGCCTCCCAATGAACGCCACGAACGCCCGCAAGGAGCGGGTGCGCTTCGCGCCGTCGCCCACGGGCTACCTTCACATCGGCGGAGTGCGAACGGCGCTCTTCAATTGGCTCTGGGCGCGCAAAACGGGCGGCGCGTTCATTCTGCGGATCGAGGACACGGACCAGGAGCGGAGCACGGACGAGAGCGTCCGCGTGATCCTCGATTCGATGCGGTGGCTCGGTCTCACGTGGGATGAGGGCCCCGAGGTGGGCGGCCCTCACGGGCCCTACACCCAGATGCAGCGCCTCGCGCTCTACAAGGAGCAGGCCGAAGCGCTCATCGCGAAGGGCAGGGCGTATCGTTGCTATTGCACGAAGGAAGAGCTCGATGCGCAGCGCACCGCCCTCAAAGCGCGTGATCCGAAAGCCAACTTCAAGTACCCGGGGACCTGCCGGCACCGGCAGGATCAGCCAAACTTGCCGTTCGTCGTACGCTTCATGGCGCCGGAAGCCGGAGCGGTCACGTACGTCGACAAGGTGTTCGGCCCGGTGACGACTCCGAACTCCGCGCAGCAGGACTTCGTTCTCCTGCGTTCGGACGGGGTGCCGCTCTACAACTTCGGCGCCGTCGTCGATGACGCGGCGATGGGCATCACGATGGTCGTGCGGGGCCGCGATCATATGGTGAATACCCCACCGCAGATCCTTCTTTACGAGGCGTTCGGCCATTCGGTTCCAGACTTCGCGCACCTGCCGATGATGCTTGCCCAGAGTGGGGAAAAGCTCAGCAAGCGGCACGGTGCGGTCAGCGTGGGCGAGTACCGCGACCAGGGCTACGCGCCATGGGGCGTCCTCAATTACCTCGCGCGCTTCGGCTGGTCGCACGGTGATCAAGAAGTGTTCTCGCGCGAAGAGCTCATCGCCGCGTTCGACTGGGAGCATTGCAACAAGAGCGACGGCAAGTTCGACGCGAAGAAGTTCCTCGCCGTCAACGCCGAGCATCTGAAGTCGCCGCGCCTCGTGCCGGACGCGGACTACGCCGCGCGCACCGCGCCCTTCGTGAAAGCGCGCGGCCTCGACGTGGACGCCGCGCGCGTTCTGCCGATGGTCGGCTTGGTACGCGAGCGGGCGACGACGTTCGTCGACGCGGCCGATCGGCTCGATTTCGTATTTCGCGATCCGCCCGCGATCGACGCCGCCGCGGCAGCGAAGTTCGTCACCGCCGCAAGCGTCACACTTCTGCGCGAGCTCGCCGGCGTCCTCGGTGGCGTCGAGCCGTGGGCCGTACATCCGCTCGAAGAAGCGACCCACGCATGGCTCGCGAAGAAGGGCCTCGCGATCAAAGAGGTGGCCCAGGCCGCGCGCGTCGCGCTCACGGGCCGAACCGCGAGCCCGGGGCTTTTCGACGTGATCGCCGCGCTCGGCCGCGAGCGCGCACTGGCGCGCCTCACCGCCGCGGCGCACGCCCCGACGTAGCGCCGTTTTCGGCAGCGTGGGTCGCGACCGTCGCACCCACATCGAGCGAAAACCACGGCCTGTCCGAGGACATCCGGCGCCGGCGCAGGACACGCAACCGATGCCTCGGGGGGAGCCCGCGGCCGGATATCCCGGCTATAGGCCTTCCATTGCCATGGCAATGAAACGCTTATAGTTTGACCGATTTCGCGCGGGTTTTGGGGGGAACATCCGCGGCGACCTACGAATTCGAAGGGCGCTTCCGTTTGCTGGCATGAGACGTGTTCTTTCGGCTGGGAATGCATCCCGTGTTTTTCGGTTTGAAGCGCGCGTATTACGCGACGCTCGGGCTCACGCGTCGGACTCTCGGCAAGATGGGCCTCACCGCGGCTCGTATGGATATGCTCTACGTGATTCAGAAGAACGGTTGGCGCCCAACGCAACAGAGCTCGTTGTGGCGCACTCTCGGTGTTTGTCCCTCGGTCGTCAGTCGCATGCTCAAGCGGCTCGAAGAAATGGGCTATGTCCGGCGCGACGTCGTCACCTGCGATACGCGTTGCCGGAAGGTGACTCTGACCCCCAAAGGGCGCGCCCGTATCCTACGGGCGATACGGCAATTCATTGGTTGGGGCTATGCGGAGCTGGCGCTTCATTCGGCGCTCGAGCCGCGCCACTGGCACAGCGAATGGCGCACGCATGTGGCGGTGTCGCGCGCCGAGGAGTTCCTCCGATTGATCCGGGTTGCCTTCGGCGATCGCGCTTCGTTCGTCGTCTACACCAGCGGGCTGCGCGACGACCAACTCCCGCGCGCGACGACCCTCGCCTCCGGATGGGTGAGCGAGGGGTGAGTCAGCGACTTTTCACCCGCGGCTCTCAAAAAAACTCGCCGGGCGATTCGCCGTGTCATTTCCCCTGTTTGGCCGCCCACGAATCGCGAAGGCTGATCGTTCGATTGAATACGAGCGCGCGAGGCGTGCTGTCGGGATCCACGCAGAAGTAACCGACTCGTTCGAACTGCACACGATCGCCGGGCTTCGCGTCCGCGAGCGCAGGCTCGACGCGCGCGTTCGAGAGCGTCTCGCACGAGCTCGGGTTGAGGTCGTCGAGGAAACTACGCGGCGCGGCCGGAGGGACGGTCGGTCCTTCGCCCTCGCCGGGATGTTCGGCCGAGAAGAGGCGATCGTAGAGGCGCACCTCGCAGACGAGCGAGTCCTCATCCGAGACCCAGTGGATGGTTCCCTTCACCTTGCGCCCGTCGCTGGCGTTGCCGCCGCGCGACTTCTCGTCCCACGTGCAGCGGAGCTCCGTGATTTCGCCCTGCTCGTTCTTCACGACTTCGTTGCACCGGATGATCGCCCCGTAGCGAAGGCGGACCTCCGCGCCTGGCGACAAGCGGAACCACCCCTTCGGCGGCTTCTCCGCGAAGTCGTCGCGATCGATCCAGATGACCCGCGAGAGGCGCACGGTGCGGGAACCGCGTGACAGGTCTTCGGGGTACCAGGGCGCGTCGACCGATTCGTGGTGCCCTTCGGAAAAATTGGTGAGCACCACGCGCAGCGGCCGCAGGACGCCCATGACGCGATTGCAGCGCGTGTTCAGGTCCTCACGGAGCGCATGCTCGAGGAGCGACACGTCGACGAAGCTGTTGCGCTTCGAGACGCCGATCCGCTCGCAGAACGTGCGAAGCGCCTCTGGCGTATAGCCGCGCCGGCGCATGCCCGCGATCGTCGGCATCCGCGGGTCGTCCCACCCCTTGACGTGCTTGCCGTACACGAGCTCCTGGAGCTTGCGCTTCGACAGCACCGTGTAGGTCAAGTTGAGCCGCGCGAACTCGATCTGCTGCGGCCGCGGGTCGAACGATGCGTAGTCGAGAAACCAGTCGTAGAGCGGGCGGTGGTCTTCGAACTCGAGCGTGCAGATCGAGTGCGTCACGCCTTCGATCGCGTCGGAGTATCCGTGAGCGAAATCGTACATCGGATAGATGCACCAGGCGTCGCCCGTCCGGTGGTGGTGCTCGCGCTTGATGCGGTACATCACCGGGTCGCGCAGGTTCTGGTTGGGCGACTGCATGTCGATCTTGGCTCGGAGAACGTGCGCGCCGTCGGGGAATTCGCCCGCGCGCATCCGCTTGAACAGATCGAGGTTCTCGTCGACCGAGCGGTCGCGGTACGGGCTCACGCGCCCCGGCATGTAGAAGCTGCCCCGGCCCTGGCGAATCTCTTCCACCGTCTGGCTGTCGACATAGGCTTTGCCTTCGCGGATCAGCGAGACGGCGAGCTCGTAGAGCTTCTCGAAGTAATCCGAGGCGAAGTACTTGCGGCCGCCCCAGTCGAACCCGAGCCAGTGCACGTCCTCCTGGATCGAGCGGACGAACTCGTCCTCTTCGGTGCTGGGATTCGTATCGTCGAAACGCAGATTGCACACGGCGCCGGGCACCGCGCCCGCGATGCCGAAGTTGAGGCAGATGCTCTTCGCGTGGCCGACGTGAAGGTACCCGTTCGGCTCGGGCGGAAAGCGGGTCATCACCTTGCCGCCGTTCTTGCCGGTCTGTACGTCCTGCGTCACCGTCTCCAGAACGAAGTTCGGGGGCTTGGACGAGGCCATCTGCGAGGCCGTATCGGACGCGGAGCTTCGATTTTCGTCGGTCATGGCTCGGTTCGTTGTGCCTGGTGTAGCAATCTAGGTCCCCCGAGCCTAGTCTGCCGGCCGCTCCCATGCCCGCGAGGCTCTGTCCGCGTCGATGACGGCACTGCCCGCGCGCGTGTCGCCGTCCGTGCCCCTGGTGGCGGCCGGCTTCGACTGGATGGAGCTAGCGATAAAGCCGCTCCTGCCGATCCCGGCGCTGCTGCTCGTCATCCCTGCGCTATGGTGGTTTTTTCGCGAGACGTGGCGCGAGCTCGACGACTCTTCCACGGCCTGGCGGAACCAGCTCGCCGCGGAAGGCCGTTCCGATTACCGCCCGCTCGTCGCGCTCGTGACCGCCGCTCTCGTGTTGACGCTGCAGGAGTACTACGGCGGGCGTCAGTACTTCGACCAGGCGATCCATCCGCTGCTCGTCCGGTGGGCGCCGGCCCATCCGAAGACCATTCAGCTCGCCAAGTACGACGAGCTCTATGGCTTCGGATGGTGGGCGGTGACGCGCGTCATCGGGTACGTGGCGCCGCTCGGCGTCTGGAGGATCGCGTTCCCCGAGGAGTCGATCCTCGACATGGGATTTCGCACGCGCGACTTCTTCAAGCATGCGTGGATCTACGGCCTGTTCTTGGCGGTCGTGCTCCCCGCGATGCTCCTCGTCTCGCGGCAGCCCGACTTCGGCTCGTACTATCCTTTTTACAAGGAAAGCTCGCGCTCCTGGTTCGATTTCCTCTGCTGGGAGGCGATGTACTTCGCGCAGTTTTTCGCGCTCGAAGTGTTCTTCCGCGGGTTCATTCTCGGCGCGCTTCGCAAGAGTTTCGGCTCCGGCGCGATCTTCGCGATGGCTGTGCCGTATTGCATGATTCACTACGGGAAGCCGTTTCTCGAAGCGAACGGCGCGATCATCGCGGGCATCGCGCTCGGCTCGCTCAGCATGAAGACGAAGAGCATCTACCAGGGGTTCTTCGTGCACATCACGGTGGCCGCGCTCATGGACTGGCTGTCGCTCTGGCACCGCCACACGCTGCCGACGACCTTTTGGAGCCACTAGGCACCAAAAATGCCGAGGAGGAGCCGCTAAGCTCCTGCTTTTGGAGTCACAGACGTGGCCGAAAAGAATCATCAACCGTTCGGCGCGCTGAGTCTTCCCGGTTACCGCGCCTACGTGTCCACGTTCGCGTTGACCATGATGGCCGACAACATCGAGCACGTCATAAGCTACTGGGTCGCGTTCCAGAAGTTTCATTCGGCGGCGCTCGGCGGGTTCGCGGTGGTATCGCACTGGCTCCCGTTTCTCGCGTTCTCGGTCGCGGTCGGCGCGCTCAACGACCGCATCGATTCGCGGCGGATCATTCAGGCCGGTGCGGTCTGCTTCATTCTTGCGTCCGCGGGGTGGGGCTACTTCTTCGCGACGGATTCGCTCCGCATCGAGTACGCCATGGCGCTCCTCGTGCTGCACGGGTGCGCGGGCGTGCTCTGGTCGACGTCGAGCCAGGTGCTCCTCTACGACATCGTCGGACCGGCGATGCTGCCGAGCGCCGTTCGCCTGTCCGCGACCGCGCGCTACCTCGGTGTGTTCGTCGGGCCCGCCGTCGGGAGCCTCATCATGCGGTGGCTCGGGCCGACGCGCGGCATCTTCGTCAACACCATCTTCTATCTGCCGCTCTTCGTATGGCTCATGGTGGCGCCTTACGGACGGCATTTTCGCGAGCAGCGTCCCGCGCCGAAGCGCGCCGTGCGCGGCGTCGGCGACATCGTGCAGACGATCGCCGAAGTGCGTGCGATTCCCGTGCTCGCGTCGATGACGCTCCTCGCCGGCGCCGCGGCTTTTTTCGTGGGCAACAGCTACCAGGCGCAGATGCCGGGCTTTGCGCACGATCTCGGCCACGGCGATCCGGGGGCGGCGTACGCCGCGCTTCTCGCGGCCGACGCGACCGGAGCGCTGCTCGCGGGATTCTTGCTCGAGGCGCGCGGAGGGCTGTTCCGCATCGCGACGACGTCGGCGATCGTGCTGTCGATCGCATGGGCGGCGTCGCTCTTCGGCTTCGCCGGCATGCGGTCCTACCCGCTGGCCCTCGGATGCCTCTTTCTCGCGGGCTTCTGCGAGCTGTCGTTCAGCAGCATGGCGCAGACGATCGTGCAGATGAACGCGCCGGACGCCTCGCGCGGGCGCGTGCTCGGGCTCTACACGATGGCGGCCTCGGGTCTGCGCACGTTCAGCGGCGTGACCGTGGGGCTCGTCGGCGGAGCGCTGGGCGTGCATGCCTCGCTCGCCCTGTCCGCCGGCCTCTTTGGTTGCGTTGCGGTGGTTTTGCTCGTCCGTACGAAAAAGTGATCGCTCCGGACGATTTCGCGTCGATTTGGGCCGGCCTCGAACGTCCTAGAGGCAGAAGCCATGAAGGAAGCCCAATCGCATCGATGCGCCGGCTGCAGCCGGGGCTACGCCGCGTCGGCCTGGCGCGAGCTGCCGCAAATCTGCACGTTGGGTGGGGCGGACATCGCGCCGTTCGTCGTTTGGTGGCCCGCAGGTCGCGTCGTCGAGGTGCGCGCGTGCCGGAGTTGCGGCCGACCGATGGCTCGCACGGAGGACCGGCGGTCGGCCCTCCGCTGCATCGATGGAGTCACGAGGTAGAGCTCAGCGCTCTTTGGATGCCCCCACGAGCCTGCTCGCGTTCGCGATCGCGCGTGCCCGAACTGCGTTCCGCAACGGCCCCTCGTAGAGGGCGCGCAGAGCCTCGAGCGCAGCGCGCGAAGCCTCGGCCGAAGGGCCCTCCCACGCCGAGGATGCGAGATGCCGCCACATGAGGGACTCGAGTGCGCGCGGCCGCCCCGCGAGGCCTGCCGCCGTGCGGCGCACCACTTCTACCGACCCCGGATCGCTCCGCATCGCGCGCTGGTAAAAGCCCTTCGCGCTCGCCGCGCCCGTGACCGTCCTCGCGACGATTTCGGCCGCGTCGCAGAGCGCCAGCGCTCGCGCGCGCTCGTCGGCGGCGGTCTCGATGCGCTCGCGCGCGCGGGCGAGCGCGTCCCTTCGATCCTTCGCCTTGCGGCCCCACGGCAGGCCGAGGGCAACGAGCACGGTGGCCGGCACGAGAGGCCGAACACGCCAGAGCACGAGAAGGAGAAACGCCGCTGTCGCGAGGACGAGCGGAATCGACGAAACATGCACATCAAACCGCGGCATCCGTGGGGCAAAGTAGCAGGCTTCGCCTTCCTTGCGCGTCGCTTCGCTTCCTGCGACATTTGCGCGTGGTGGTCCGTTTGCGTGGCGTAGGTCGCGCCGCCGTTGCGGCGGCGTTCCTCGGTGTAGCGGTGCCGTGCGTCGCGCGGGCCGATATCTACACGTACACCGATGCCGACGGCACGGTTCACTTCACGAACTCGCCCGGCGGCGACAAGCGCTATCGCGTGTACATCCACGGCAACGGCGCGAGCGGTGGCGGCAAGAGCGTCGCGCCGGGCGTGACGCCCGTTCCGCCGTCGGATCACGACGTCGCGCGTTTCACCCGTTACGACGAGTGGATCCACCAGGCCGCGACGCTCTACCAGATTCCCGAGCAGCTCGTACGCGCCGTCATCCGTTGCGAAAGCGACTACGATCCGCGCGCCGTCAGCGTGTCGGGCGCGCGGGGGCTCATGCAGCTCATGCCGGATACGGCGGCGCTCATGCAGGTGCGCGACATGGACGATCCGCGGGAGAACATCTTCGGCGGCGTCCGTCTTTTGCGCATTCTCGCGAACGAATTCAACGGTGACCTCACGTTGACGATCGCCGCGTACAACGCAGGCGACGGCGCCGTTATGCGCTTCGGCGGAGTGCCGCCGTTCGGCGAGACGCAAGGCTACGTCGTCAACGTCACGAGGTTTTATCGAAGGTACCGCAGCATTGCCGACGCCACGGAAGCGAGCCTCGGGTTCGGCGCCGCCGACTAGCCGAGCCAGCGCCGGACTTTGGGGGCAGCGTCCAGCAGCGGCCCCGGGCGGCGCGACACTCCGTGCGTGCAGGGCTCTCGCATGGCGTTCCGCGCTGGCATTTCCGTAGCCCCCTGCTAGCTTGCGCGCCCCCGGCGTAGCCGGATGTTGCCGCGCGAGTCATCTCGCGCACCCCTTCGAAAGGAACCTGCCATGTCCGCGAAAACCCCGCTGTCAGTCGTCAAAGAGAAGTTCGGCGATAAGTCCAAGCTCGTCGAAGCGCTCGAAAAGCTCACGGGCGAGGCGCTCTGGGTGTCGCGCACGAACAAGGACAAGGGCCTCGCGCACGTGTCGAACGCGAAGCTCCTGCGCCTTCACGCGACCTTCACGC
>DATHQY010000585.1:0-9529 GCA_035482215.1 Polyangiaceae bacterium
CCGATGGATTCGCAGTCCCGGACGCGCGGCTTGGGAACGACATCGCGTCCGCGGAACCGGAGACATCGTGACAGCGCAGACCGGGGACAAGGCTGACATCGAGGTCGCCGCCTCGGCGCTCGACGTTGGCTCGGGCGTTGCGCGGAACGTAGTTCTAGGCGGCGGAGAGCACTGCTGGTATGTTCAGTCATTCGATGGCCATTCCCGCCCCCGTCCAAACGATCCTGGCTCTCTTCACCACCTCCCTTGTCGACGTGCGGTTCGCTGACGTCGACGGTCCCACGCTGGCGCATCTCGCGGCTGACGTCGAGACTGCGGCCGAGTCGGTGGCCGCCGCGCAAGCGGCGCTGGACGCTGCGCGCGAGACGCTCCAGACGCGCCAAGACGCCCTGCTTCAACATGCGCAGCGCGCCCTCGCCTACGCGCGCGTTTACGCCGAGGGCGACGTTGCGCTGAGCCAGCAGCTCGAGACCATTAGCCTCCCGCGACCGACGCGTCGGGCGCGAGGTGAAGACACGCTGGTCCTCGCGGCCGACGACGTGCAGCCCGGGCCTCGACCGCGAGGGCGGCCGCGCAAGGTGCCGGTCGCGCAGACCGGGGCCGAGTCCCTGGGGTTGTCGCCCGCGTCACCCTCGTCAGCGGGCTAAGCCCGGCCTCCGTGCCGCCATGCGCACTGGCCCCTTATGGCAGAATTAGCGCGCTCCGGCGTCGGCCAGACGCACGGAAGGCGCGCATTCGGCGAGCATCACGCTCTCCTCGAGCCATCGGACCGTCGCGAGCTGGCATCGGAAGTCCTGAACGGCATAGCTGTTCGGATATGCGCCAAAGAGTGGACGGGCGGTCACGAAGGCGCCTGCCGTGTTACCCCCACGAAACGATTGAAGGGCGCGGAGGAAGAGCGCGCGGTCCGCTTCGCGGAGCTCGGGCGGCCCTGACTCGGCGGGCGGAGCGGCTTCGGAAGACTGCGGCGGCGGCGCGGGCGACATCCACGCTTGGAGCCGCGCCATCGCTGCGTCGCGATCGTCGGAAGTCCACGGCGAGGTCTTGGCGTCCCGAAGGTACGCATACTGGGCCTGAGCGACCGATCGGCGATCCGGGCCGTCGAGCGCAAGCCGCATCAAGGCAAGCGCATCCTCGCTGAAGCCGCTCATTTTCTCGTCCTACGCCGGGTGCATGATGCTCGCGACGTCGGCCTCGTGCGGAGCCCCGAGCGTATGCCCGAGCTCGTGGAGAAAGACGGCCTCGGCTCGGTGGCGCCGGCGAGAGCGGACGACGCGATCGCGCTCGTCGTCGCTCAGATCGACGAGCGCGCGATCGAACGCGTCGTGCTCCCCGAGGCGGCTCGATGCGCGAATGATCACGTACTTGCCCAAGACTTCGGCGGATCCCAACTCGTGGAACGATTCCGTGGGACGCGGCAGCGCGCCAATGAGGCCCACGACGACGTCCACGCCGTCCCCCGGATCGTCGTGGCGAAGCGTCTCGAGGGCGCTCGTCAGCGTATCGTCGGCGTCGAGCGACCAAGACTGCATCGCATCGGTATCGACGTGCAAGCCGAGGCTGGGTTCGAGGACGCGGTTCGCGTCGGCAATCAGGTCGTAGAGCTGGCGCGGCGCATCGACCGTCTGCGCCAAGTAATGGCCATTGGGACGAAAGCGGACGCGATAGGTGCGTCGGGTCGCTTGCGGGCGCGGGTCGTCCGTCGTGGTGCCGATACGGCTCGGCGTCGACTGCGACGCGATCTTCTGCTGTGCGGCCTTTGCTTGCCCCCAGCGCGAGTCGTAGCCGACGAAGCATCCGCCGAGCGAGGCGACCGACGCGATCACGAGGACCGATACGCGGAGACGATTCATCACGAGGCTCGCGCAGGAGCCTACCAAGGCGCAAAAAGAGTCGGGCGCATTCGTGCGTGGCCGCAGGCCGGTCATGGCGGGCCTGGCGTTCGGCGAACGCGCCCGACGCGCCCCGGTGCAAGACGCCACGCTCATCGTCCCGCGAGACGATCCTGTCGCAACGTGGCGATCTTGCTTGATCGCGGAGCGAGCGGTCGTGGTTTCCGATTCGGTGCGTGATCGCGCGGCAATCTCGCGGTTCGAACCACCTCGCGCGCGGCACGAGGCGCAGGAACGAGATTCGCAAAGTTCTCTCGAAGCGGGCTTGGGGTTCGAAACGAAGAGACCGGCCAAGACCGCCAATTTTTTTTGAAAGGCTTGATTATGGCGATGCCGCGAAGAGCAAAACAGGTAGCCGTGTGCGGAGCGTTTGGAATGCTCGTCGCGTGCGGGGCGATGGCGGGCTGCGGAGACGATTCGAACGGCGGCGGAAGCGGTTCGACAGGCAGTACCGGCTCCACCGGGAGCACCGGATCCACGGGCTCATCGGGCTCGAGCGACGCCGGTTTGGACGCGACGGTGGCGGATGGCGGCGTCGATGCCACCGCAGCGGATGGCGGCACGGTCGACGGTGGCGCCGGCATCACCGGCGCGGACGCGGGCACGGCCGACACCGGCGCGGTGGATGGAAGCGCTCTGGGCACTGGCGCGGACGGGGCGGCATGCCAGACGAACTGGCCCACGGACGGCGGCGCGAACATCATCGGCAATGCAGACTTCGAGTCGGGAACGTCGGGCTGGAATGCGCTGTTCGGAGCCGGCACGGTCGTCTCGTCGACGTTCGCGCATTGCGGCACGAATAGCGGAGAGCTCTCGGCGCGCAGCGCGTCCTACTCGGTCATTGCCTATCCGTTGCCAAGCACGGCCGCCACCTACAACGTGGCCCTGTGGGTCGCGCACGACGCGCAAAGCGACGGCGGCGGGTCGTCGCTCATCGTGTCCGTGGAAGGAACGGCGAATTGCGGCGACGGCGGCGCCCAGAGCTTCAGCGTTGCCTTCCCGACGATTCCCGCAAACACCTATACGTTCGTATCGGGCACCCTGACCATCCCGAGCGGCTGCAACACGGTGAGCCTCATCATCGGGCAAGGCAACTCCGACCAGGGGCTCTCGGCTCCGTTTCCCGATCTCTTCGTCGACGACGTGTACGTCGGGTTGTGACGGGTGGCTAAAACGGCGTGGAAAAAAATCCCACGCCGACCTAGGGTGCGGTCATGCGCACAGCTCACGTCCTCCAGCACATCCCATTGGAGGGCGCGGGACGTATCGGGGTCATCGCGCGCGAAATGGGCTATCGGGTGATCGAATATGGCCTCTTCGAAGGAGAGCCGCCCGCGTCCGTTCCGCCGGGGGACCTTCTCGTCGTGATGGGCGGGCCTATGGGGGTCGGGGACATCGGCGATCCCCGGTGGCCCTTCTTGCGCAGAGAGGTCGATCTCTTGGCGCGCGCCCTCGAAGAGGGGCGCGCGGTGATCGGCGTGTGTCTCGGGGCTCAGCTCATGGCCCATGCCCTGGGTGCCCGCGTCTATCCGCTCGAGGTCGGCGAGCCGCCCGCGCGGCTTCGTGAGGTCGGCTGGGGAGCGGTGACGTTCGACACCTCGACGAACGACCCCGCGCTCGCGGGACTGAACGAATCGGAGCTCGTCGTCCACTGGCACGGGGACACGTTCGATCTGCCACGAGGTGCCGTTCTCCTCGCGAGCACGCTGCCATGTGCCCATCAGATGTTTCGCTTTGGGCATTGCGCCTATGCCCTACAATTCCACATCGAGCTCCTCGGTGCCGACCTTCCGAACTGGGTCGAACAAGACGCAGCCTTCGTCTTCGCGGCCAATCGCTCCTCTGGCGCAGCTCGCATCCTTGCCGACACCCGTCGCTTTGCGCCCCACTTCGAAGCGATGGGGGACCGAATGATCCGCAACATTCTCGCCGTTGCCCTGGAGCGCGGGACCTGACGGATTCGGCGGATGTTTCACGGGGAGTGCGCCCTCGCCAGCGGCGCGCCGGTCCGGGCAGGACAATCCAGCGCCCGAGCGATGCGTTCGACCGCGTCGCGTATGCGCTCTTCCGACAAGCACGGATACCCGAGCAAGAGAACGGAATCGCTCGAGGGGACGGGCTCCACTCGATGCACGGGCGCCGCCGCCAACGAGTAAACGCCGACTCCGTCGTCGGCCAGCCGGCGTTGGAGGTCGGGGGCGTGCGCGGAACCCTCCGGTAAATGCCAGACCGCATGCATCCCGCCCTCGATACCGTCGATCCGGCACGGGCCGAAGCGCGAGCGCAGTTCGTGGATTAGGCAATCGCGGCGAGCGAGGTACCGTCTGCGTATCCTCGACAGATGGCGGTCAAAACCGCCGCTCACCAAAAACTCGGCCACCGCCGCCTGCTCGAGCCAGGGGTGGCCGTTGTCGAAGAGCGCCTTGACGCCGATGGCGGTCTCCGCGAGTGCAGGCGGGAAGACCACGTAGCCGAGTCGAAGTCCCGCGCCAATCGACTTGGAAAAAGTCCCCAGGTAAATCGTCGTATCCGAACGATCGAGCGCATACAACGCGAGCAGCGGCGACTGTTCGTATCGGAAGTCACTGTCGTAGTCATCTTCGACGATATATGCGCCAGTCCTCACCGCCCAATCGAGCAGGGCGAGCCGGCGCGGAAACGACAGCGTTGGGCCCATGGGAAACTGGTGCGACGGCGTGACGTAGGCGAGCGCCGCTTGCGACGGGAGACCGTCGACGCGAAGGCCCTCGTCGTCCACCTCGCCGGCGACGAGCTCGGCGCCGTAGCTCGCGAGAACCAGAGCGGCGCCCTCGTAGCAAGGGTTCTCGACCACGGCCTTCACGCCGGACGACACGAGCAGGCGTGCGACGAGATTGAGCCCCTGCTGGCATCCGCCCACGATGACCACCTGCTCGGCTTCGCAGCGGATTCCGCGCGCAAGGCGCAGGTGTTCGGCGATCGCGGTGCGAAGTTCCTTCAAGCCACCGGGGTCGCCGTAGCGCACCAGGGCCGGCCCCGCGCGCGCGATGCGATGGACGATCAGCCGGTGCCACGCGGCCACTGGAAAGAGCGCCGGGTCCGGTTGGCCCATCCGAAAGTCGTAGACCAGCCGTCCAGCATGCGGGTCGTAGACTCGCGGCCCTTTTCCGCGAAAGGCCACGGGCGAGCGCGGGACGAGCTCCGCGTCCTGTCCTTGGGGCTCCTCCGATGGCGTCGCGATTCGAAGGAACGCGGCAGGCGGATGGCGGCTCACCATCGTGCCCGCCGACGATTCGACCTCGAGGAGGCCTTCCCCGATCAGAATGTCATAGGCGAGCGTGACGGTGTTGCGCGACACGCTCAACTGCTCGGACAAAGCGCGGGTCGAAGGAACGCGACTCGCGGGCGCGAGGATTCCTTTGGCGACGAGCTGCCGGACTTGGTCGGCGATCTGCGTCTGCAGCGGCGTCGCACTGCGCTTGCGAATCGTCAGAGGTAGTTGCGGGAGAGCTGCCAAAGGGGCTCCGTTTCGGTCCAAGAGTCCCGGGACAGCGCGCGGTCTCCGTTCCCCATTTCTACAAACCGGCGTTGCACTGAGAAGGCTGGGATGTTTCCGGAGTATGGCTTTGCCGAGATCCCACGCGTCACACTGGCTCCAAGGAAATCGAGTCACCTGGCTCTAACGTGCGTGCGCCGGGTCAAGCATGATTGCCGCATACCGCAACGGCAGCGAGGTCTCAGAGACGATCGAATTATCGGAAAGAGGAGCCAATGGCCATGACGACCGACACAATGGAAACCAAGCTCAGGCCGAACTGCCTGAACTTCATGGAGCTGCTCGCGCAGAACATCGCGCTCATCTCGCCAACCATGACGGCGGCTCTCATCGTGCCCCTGATGTTCTCGAACACGGGCAACGTGAGCTGGCTGTCCTACGCCGTCGGCACGGTGATGTTGCTGTTCGTCGCGTCCAGCCTGAATCAGTTCGCCAGGCGCACGACGGACTCGGGATCGATGTATAGCTATGCGATGGCCGGCCTCGGCTTCGGTGGCGGCGCGATGTGCGGTTGGTGCCTCGTATGGGCCTATCTATTCATCGGCCTCGCCGGCACGGCGGGTTTCACCATCTTCGCGGGCAAGCTGCTCGAGATGGTTCACCTGAGCATGCCGCCCGTAGTCCTCTTCGTCGTGTGCATCGCCACGAGCTTTCTGATTGCCTACAAGGACATCAAGATATCGACCCTCGTTCAGCTGGGCCTCGAGGCGTTCTCGTGTTTCTTCATTCTCGTTCTGTGCCTCGTCGTTCTTGGACACCACCCCGCGCCCGACACCACGCAATTTCAATTCGGTAATCTCTCGCTTTCGAGCCTCGGCCTGGGCGTCGTCGTCGCCGTCTTCAGCCTCGTGGGGTTCGAGAGCTCCACCGCGTTCGGTGAGGAGGCGATTAACCCGTTGAAGACCATCCCGCGCTCGATCACCTGGAGCCTGGTCTTGACCGGTGGGTTCTTCATCTTCGTCACTTACGTGGAGGTGCTCGGCACGCACGATTACAAGGACTCGCTCGACAAGATCGACGCGCCGCTCAACGTGCTGGCGGACACCTACCATGTCTCGTTCCTCTCCCCGCTGTTGTCGGCGGGCGCCATGTTCAGCTTCTTCGCGCTGGCGTCATCCTGCATGAATGCCGGCGCCCGGGTCATGTTCGCGATGGGCAGACATCAGTTCTTCCACAAGTCGACGAGCTCCGCGCACGAGATCCACAAGACGCCACATGTGGCGCTCGGGGTCATGGCCGCAGTCATGCTCACCGTCGTGACGCTGTGCCGATATGCGTTCAAGCTCGAGGTCCTCGACGAGTTCAACGACGCGGGCACGATGGGAGCGTTCGGCTTCCTGGGCGCCTACTTCCTCATCACGATCGCCGCGCCCATGTTCGTCAAGAAGCGTGGAGAGTTGACGGGCAAGGACGTGGCCATCTGCGTCGCTGCGCTCGTCCTGATGCTCGTCCCCGCGGTCGGCAGCGTGTATCCGGTGCCTGATCCTCCGGTCCGGTATTTCCCGTACATCTTCCTGACCTACGTGCTGATAGGCGGCGCGCGCGTCGCCTACATGAAAATGAGCTCCCCCGAACGCGTTCAGCGCATTAGCCAAGATACGCAAACTCAACACTTGCCGGCCGGCCTCGGCTCGCCGGCCCCCGCAACCGGAAATGGGTGAACCATGAGCATCCAAGCGATCCCCTCGCAGCCGACGACCGCGCCCCCCGTCCCTTCGGACGCCACCAAGCTCGAAGCCACGGGCGCGAAATTCTCCGTCGGTCTCTTCTTGGAGCAGCGTCTTCGGACACGAAAGGCGGTCGATGCGATTGCCGGGCTCGTCAGGGTGGGCATGGTCGAGGAGGACGCGCGCGCCATGGCCAAGGACGTGCTGTCGTCGATGGGAATGACCAAGGGCTGGCACCACATCATCGTGCGGTTCGGGCCGAACACGACGAAGGACTTCATGGAGCCCTCCGAAAAGGGCGTCGTCCTTGGACCGAACGATATCTTCTTCGTCGACATCGGTCCCGTCTATGGCGACCATGAAGGTGACGCGGGCGATACCTTCGTGTTCGGATCGGACGCCGATCACCACCGTGCCAAGAAGGACGTGAAGGTCATATGGGACGACGTCCGGGAGAAGTGGTTCAAGGAAGGGCTGACGGGCCGCGACCTTTACGACTTCGCGGAGAGCGCCGCCGCCGCCAGGGGGTGGAAACTCAATCGGGATCTATCTGGCCATCGGCTGTCTGAGTTCCCGCATTCGGTACACTACGACGGCGCGATGGCGGCGGTCGATTTCCGTCCCGCACCGCTACTTTGGGTGCTCGAAATTGCGATTATCCATCCGGTGCGCAAGTTTGGTGCGTTCTACGAGGATTTGTTGCTCGATAGCCAGTCGTTCGATTGACGAAAGGGTCAAGACCGGCGGGACGCGCTGCCCGAAGGCGGGGTGGTACCAGCCGGTTCCGCCGCCGCCTCGGCTTCCGCGGGCGTCAGCGGTGGAGCGGCCCCTGCTCGAAGACGCGCATGACGATCTCGGCGGCCATGGGCGACGCGAGCATCTCCGCCTTTGAGGTGCCCGTAAGTGAAGCGATCCTCGTATTCGCGCGAACCTCGAATGCCTCCGCCGTTGACGGCGCATGCGTCCGCCCCGAGGGCATCCCTCAGGCTCGAGCACACGAGCGACCCCATCGCAGTCTATCGGGGCGCTGCCGTTCGCTCCATGCGATGTCGATGATCGCGGCGTGCAAGGCGTCCTGCCCTCCGGACCTCGAGGATCGCGTTCTCGACGCGTCTTTCGGTTCGATCATGCCCCCGCAGCTTACCGAATTCGCCGGGGGGTGGCCTCATCCGTAGCGGCTGGTTCGCGGGCGCTCTGCACCAATCACGACAACCCGCTCGGAAACGGCCGCGCAACACGGTGCGCAAGACCGGAGACGGCGTTCGGACGAACGGGCGGCGAAAAGGGCTTCGTCCGAGGGCACCGGCGATCAAAATCGCTATTGCCGCTCGTCGTTTCGAATTGCGAATTGCCGTGAATCCAACACATCCGTCGGTGCTCGTTCGCAGAACTTCGTGTTTGCGTCCTGCGCCATACTGGAAACATTGCGGCAATGCAGCATCTACCTCCGAGACTAAATCCAATTTGAGTCGGTGAATTCATGCATGAAAGCAGATTTAGAGTTGCGGAGCCGACAGCGCTCTGATAGCGAATTTGTAGCGACGTCGATACGCTCATTAGGAGAAAGAGGAAAGCCATGGTCACGATCGGCTACAGTGCGCTCGGAGTTTCCTTGCCTCTTTTCGTGGCCCATCGGACTGGGCTGTTCGCGGACCAAGGCCTGCGGGTGCAGATGCGCGGTTATCCGACGGCGCACCCGCTCGTCGAGGACATCATCGACGAGGGGGTGCCCTGCGGCGGCTTCGTTGCGTTTCCGATCGCGTTGCACCGGCACGTCCGCGCCCGCCCGCTCTACTACGCGTGTGCCGTCGCCGAAGATCTGGAGAACCCGATCTCGTTTCTCCTCGTGCGAAAGGGCAGCGGCATCCATTCGATCGACGATCTGGCCGGCCGGCGGGTTGGCGTGTTGCCCACGAAGGCGTACCGCGAATGGCTGAAGGCCCTCCTTTCGCGCGCTGGCCTCGGCTACCACCAGGTCAAGCTCGACAAGACTTGCAAGTGCATGGAGACGTGCGCGGCAAGCGACGTCCCGATCGAGCGCATGGTGTCCGTCCACGATGTACTGCCGCACGAAACGGCCGCGGCGCTGCGCTCGGGCCGCATTGACGCGATCTTTACGAACGATCCCGGCGTCACCGACGCAGTGCGGAGCGGCGTCGCCGACATCTTTGGCGATCGCCCGATCCTTCCCGCGCTGCTCGGCAGCCCGTTCCTCTTCGGGAGCTTTGCCTTCGACAGCGACTTCGTCGCCGACCGTCCCGAGGAAGCGCGCAAGATCGTAGTCGCCCTCGACGAAGCCGTTCGGTTCTGCCGGGTAGATCCCGCCGCGGCGCGCCGCATCGCAGCCGCGTATCTCCCGCCCTCGTGCGCTGACCTCCGCGACGGCCTCGGGCGGCCCATGTTCCTCACGTCGAGTGAGGTGGATACGGCGCGTC
>DATHQY010000586.1:0-6825 GCA_035482215.1 Polyangiaceae bacterium
GTCGCGCCCCCTGCGCTATTCGCTCCATCCCGCAAGGCGTCGAGGCTGTTCCAGTCGAAGATGGACCCATTGTAGACGTTGGATCGCCATTCGCCGCCGTTGGTGGCGGCGTAGGCCGCCGGATGGGTCAAGATGCCCGTGGCGTAGAAACCGCTGCTGCCGCGGAGGAGCGCGTAGTCGATGTCCACATCCAAGTTGTTCGTGCTGCCCGTCGTGTGAATACGGACCTCCGCTTGGCCTCCCCCGTTCGAAGCGGGGTCGGACGTCAACGTGCACGTGCCATTGCCCGCTTCGAGCTCCCAATAGACCTGGCCGCCGTTGTCGCCTCCGGCGAGCACGTTGGTCCCGTTGTAGGTCCAGGAATGGATCGACCCGTCTGCACACGTGATGACGATGGACTCGATCCCGTTGGAGAGTGTGTAGGTTCCGTTGCCCTTCGTCGCGGTGACATCGGCACCCCCGGGAGTGACGGCGCCGGCCACGTGCGGAGTCGTCGACGGGCAGACGGTCTCGGCCATCCCCGGATAGTCCGTTCCCTGCGCGATGAGCGAGCAGGCCCCGGTGCCGGCAAGCATGCAGCCTCCCGAGCCGCTCGACGCGGTCCCCGCGTCCGTCGTCGTGCCGGAGCTGCCCGTGCTCGCGCCGGTCGTCCCCGAACTGGTCGCGCCCGTGCCCGCGCCGGTGCTGCCAGACGTGGCGCTCCCAGACGTGGTCGCGCCGCTACTCCCAGACGTGCTCGCGCCCGCGGCGGCTCCCGTCGTCCCCGAGCTTGCGGCGCCCGAGCTTGCCCTGCTGGTTCCAGAGCTCGCGCCGTTGCCGCCGTCAGCGACCCCGGCACCCGTGTGGGCGCCGGCGTTACTGCCCGAGCCTCCCGAGCTGTTCCCGCATCCTTGCAGCGCGATCGCAAAGAGGGCCCACCAGAAAACGCGCTCGGGCATAGCTCCCATCGTGACCTCGTCTGGATAAGTGCGAAAGCAAGGTGCCGCCGTCACCCGAGCAAGGGGCGCTGGCGCGGCAAACCTTGCCTCGTTGTGCATCCGGGACTCACTGCCCCTACGGTTTGTTCGCGCGCATCACTTGCCCCGGCTGACCGTTGACGCCGTGGTTGGTCCAATAGACGTGAAGCGCGTCGACAGCGACGTTGTTCGGCCCGTTCTGGCCCGATGCGATCGCTCCGGCGGGCGAGCCTCCGCCACCGGCAAGCGACGCGCTGACCACCGATCCGCTGTTGAGCGGGTTGCCCGACCCGGTCCTGATCGGCCAATACGCACTGGCATCGTCGACCGCGATCGTCGTCCCCGCGGCAAGGCAGGAGCCGGTGGAAAAGGACGGCGGAGCAAGCGGCGTCGCCGTCCCGCCGTCGAGCGGCGTCCGGTACACGGTGCACTCGGACAGCGTGTACACGGCGTTCGAATCCGCGGCGATGGGGCCGTTGTTCGATACGCCTATCTGGCCGAGCGTGATTGGGGTTCCGCTGCCGGACGGCGCAGGCGACCATTCGATGCCGTCGAGGGACAGCCAGAACAGGCCAGTCGGCAGGACGGTGAGGGCGTTCGGGCTGTTCTGATCCGCCGCGACGATCGAAGGCGCGCCGCCGCCGAACGGCGCGACCATCACGCTGCCTCCGTCCGCGACGTCCTGCGACCAGTAGATCCCTGTCCCGTCCACCGCCGGACCCGCAGGGTACGTCTGGCCCGCTGCGATCGTCGTCGGGCCGCCTCCATCGAGCCCCACTGCCATCACGCTTCCGCCGGCGTCGCCGACGCTGTTGGTCCAGTACACGGTCCCCTGGTAGACGGCGAGACCGCCCGCGATTCCGACCCCCACTGCGAGCGTGGACGCGGCACCGCCGTCCGTGCCGACGAGCATCACGACGTCACTCATCGCCGCGCTGTCGTAAGTCGTGAAATAAACGTTGATGCCGTCGGACACGATGTAGGAGGGGTTCGTCAGACCGTCGACGAGGACGACCGGTAGTGGCCCTCCGTCGGCTTCAGTCTCACTCGCATCGCCGATCGGTGCGGCATCGCTAAAGACGCCGGGTGATGAATCGATCGTTCCGGGCGATGACGAGTCCATCGGATTGAGCAGCGACGAATCGGTCGCCTCGGGGGGCGACGCGTCCATCGCGTTGGAAGCGGGCGACGAATCGAGCGAAGCGTCGGACGACGGACCGCCGTCCGCACCAGGGCCTGTCCCGTTGGAGCTCGAACATGCGGAGAGGACGCTCCCCGCCACAACGACCACGACTGCCTTCAGGATCGATCGGACCATCGAGTGCTCTCCGGGCAGCAGGGCACGAGCCGCCTTCAGGCGGATGCGGTGCGCGCGCCAAGGCAGTATTTATCGGAACGAGACTCCAAGCCAATCGAACCGATGCATCGACCGGCACGCCCACGCTTCCTCACCCCGTGCACGTCGCCAGCGCCATGACCGCCGCGAGCCGCGCCTTGACGAGGCCGAATTCCGCCACGACGAGGGTCTGCTCCGCCTGGCGGTGCGCCTCGGATGCCGTGACCAGATCCACGCTGGTCCCCTGCCCGCGCGACCAGAGGGCCTGCGTCAGCGTATCGTTCTGCGCTGCGAGCGCACGCTGGCGAAGGGCGACGTTGTACGACTGCTGCGCCACCACGATGCCGCGTTCCGCTTGCTCGACCTGGATGAGATCCTGGCGCTCCAAGGCGAGGAACGACTGCTCGGCAATGTCCTGCGCGGCGCGCTCGCTCTTGAGGGTGCCGAAACGCGTGCCGCCGTCGAAGATCGGGAGCGAGAGGGCCGCGCCAATGCTCCAGGTCGGGTTCGGATATCCGGCGTTCACGGCGGACGTGGCGCTCAGGCTGCTCTGCAAAGTAATGACCGGCAAGAACGAGTACCAGGTGTTCTGCAGGTTGCGCTTGGCCACGTGGACGTTCGTGACCGCCGCACGAACGTCGGGCCGCTCGTCGACCGTTGCGACGGGCCGGCACGCACCCATCGCATCTTGCGCGAGGCCGTCGACATTCATCTCCCGGGAGACCCCTGTCTCTTCGGGGACGCCGAGGATGAGGCCGAGGCTCTCGCGCGCCTCGCGCAGCGTCTCGTCGCCGTTCACGAGCGCGACGCGCGCGTTCTCCGCGTTCTGATCGGCGCGCACGACGTCGAGCAGCATCGCCGCTCCGAGGTTTGCGCGCCGCTTCGTGAGCTCGAGTTGCTCGAGCGCCGTACGCAAGCCCACGCGGTTGATCTCTGCACTGCGTTCCGCGGTGACGACGGACACGATCTGCGTGGCAAGACTCAGAGCGAGCGTCCGCCGCGTGTCCTCCACCGTCATGTGCGTCTGGTCCTCCATCAATCGGTTGATGCCGATCTGGTCGAACTCCTGCACGTTGATGAGGTCCTGGGAGAGGGTCAGCGAGGCGATCAAGGTGTCCGGGATCGGCACGACGCTCGACGTCGGTTCGCCGGTGACGTTCTGCACCGTGCGATGCGTGAGGAGCTGGTGCGTGTACGTTGCGTTCCCGCACCCAGGCGGGGCCGAGCTTCCGCCCGCGCAGCCGCCGAGCGCGGGCAGGTACTGTGCGAACGCCACCATCGTCTGGCCCTCGGCCTGGAGCACCTGATCGAGCGCGGTCTTGAGGTTGGTCGACCGGCTCCACAAGAGCCCCATGGCCTCGGCCCATGTGCCGACGACACGCTTCGGCGACGGCACGGGCGCCAGCATCGGATCGTCCACGACCGGCGGCGGAGGCGCGCTCAGGACGGCGGCGACCGGAGGCGACGGGACGACGGCCGCGGGAGGCTCTGCGTCCGCAATCCGGGTCACGAGCAAGCCGAAGAAGCCAAGGAGGGCGCTCAACGAGCGCGGAGCGGGTCGCATGACTCCCGCTCTGTCACGGTTCTCGCGCGCGATCACCGCTTTCCCGACGAGCCCGCACGCGGGGTGAATCGACCACCGCTATTTATCCGACGTCCATCGATCGCGTCCGCATCGACCCGCGAGGGCAGTCGGACTCATCGATGTTGGCGTCGTACCCCATCCATCGATAAAGGTGTGCCGTCACTCCGGATGGGAAGTTCGATAACCAAGTGGCTATGGCCGACAAGGTCGGCGGGCGAGCCATACCGGCTTTGCGGCCTCCGCGCCGCCGGTAACTGGAAATTAACGAGTAGCTTTGCTTTCTTGTGGCAGAACGCCACTCGCGCGGCAAACTGCCACTCGCGCGATGAGCCTTGTTGTTGGGGTCGACCTCCGTAGGTCGGAGACCGCGCTGGCGTTTTTCAGTGCCGACAGATAATTACAGCATGGACCGACCAATGAGCGACGGACCGAACGACAGAGCAACCGAGCGCACGGGCAACGCGGACTTCGCCGAGCCCGGTCCTTTTCTTGCTGAGCGTGCTTTGATGAGATTTGGCCACGTCACTCGGAGGGTAGGGTGGGTCGCGTTCGCGATGGCGCTCGTGCATTGCGGAGGGGGCGACAACTCCGGCGGCCCGGGCGATCAAGACGCCAACGGTCCGGTCTCCGACGCGGCCGAGAATGGCAATGATGGCGGCGGCGGAGCCGCGGTCGACGGAAAGGCCCCTGACAGCACGATCGCGCCGGGGCCCGACGCGGGAGACGCGAGCCAAGGCGTTCTCGACGCGACCGCGGACGCGGGGGCGGACGCAACGGTCGAATCCGACACGGGAACCGGCGAGGTGGGGATCGGCGACGCGGGCCCGGACGGGACGGGTGTCACGGTCGCTGCGGACACGGGAACCGGCGACGCGGGGGACGGCGCTTCGTTGGGGACCGGGGACATGGATGCGGCCGATGCCGCCGACGCAGCTCTTCCGCCGCTCGTTTGCGGGAGCCAGACCTGCGCGCAAACCGAGTTTTGCGGAACCTTTGGCAACGACGCCGGAGTCAGCGGAGCGTCCGATGCGGGCGACCCGGCGCCCGACGGCGGCACGAGCGACGGCGGCGTCGTCCTCGCGTGCACGCCGGGTGTGTTCGGAAACCTCTGTGACAATCCGACGGCCACCCTGTTCTTCGATGCTTATGAAGCCGACAACGGAGCCGCGACGACGATGGGCGCCGCCCTCGCCAGCGCGTGTGGAATGACGGTGCAGAGCCCGGACGCGGCGCCCTTCAATCCCGCGACCGGACAACCCATGACCGGGATTGGCAATCTCTGCGTCATCGGCGGAGGCTCCTACGGTCAGCCGGTGACTGCCTATCTGGACAATCATTCGCTCACAGACGTCGTGGTCGGGGGCGGCTATGACGACGCGAACATCTTCGACATCAACTTTACGGATCGGGCCAACCCGGGCGGTCCGGTCGTTCTCGCCAGCGCTCCCTACTCGCCGACGCCGACGAACACGGACTACTTCCTCGTCGAGCTCGCGACCGATCCCGCGAGCGGGAGCCTTTGCCTCGACGTTCTCGGACTGACCGCCCAGGGCACGACCGCAGGCGCGTATTACGTCGCAAACCACTTGCTCGGCAATGGAGCATTCCGGGGCGACACGAAATCCTGGTATGTTTACTACTGGGCGAGCGCCGATGATGGCGGCGTTCCGAGCGATGCCGATACGTTCACCTTCGTGGCCTCCGGGCCCTGAGGGTCTCACCGATGGCGCACCGTCGCTCGCGGGCCGGAGCTCCAGGGCGCGCGTCCATCGGGTGCGCGTCGCTCGCGGCCTGGGTGCTCGCCGCCGGATGCGGCGGGGGATCGAGCGGCCCCGCCCCGGACGCCGGGAACGACGCGACGGCGTCGGCGGACGCAGCCGGGAGCGACGCCGGTGACGCGTCGGCAGATGCCGGCGGGACCGACGCGCTCGGCCCGAGCTACACAACGGACGCCGCAGCGGCCGACGCCACTCCGGACGGCGCTGAGAGCCCCGCGCCCATCGTCGCGCCCAACGACACCTGGACGTGGGTCGACTTCCCCGCGTCGAAGTGTGCCTCGGGCACGCCGACAGGGCTCGCCGTGAATCCTCACGCGGGCGCCACGGCGCTTCTCCTTTACTTCGAAGGCGGGGGCTCCTGCTACGACGCGACCACGTGCTGGGGCGCCTCGCCCGGCGCAGACAACCTCGCGGGGTACGACGCGACCGTCTTCGCCTCGGCCAAGCAACGCAACTACCCGGTTCTCGACCGGAGCACGGCCGGCAGCCCGTTCGGGACCATGAACATGGTCTACGTGCCCTACTGCACCGGCGATCTCCACTTCGGCACCGCCGAGCAGTCCTTCATGGTCAATGGCACGGCCACGCCCACCTACTTCTGGGGCGCGCGCGACCTCGACCTGTTCCTCCTGCGCCTGGCGGCGACGTTCCCGAATCCCTCGCGCGTCACCTCGTTCGGCACGAGCGCGGGCGGGTTCGCGTCGTTCCTCGACTTCGACCCGATCGCGAAGGCCTTCGGCGTCCGAGTCGACATCCTCGACGACTCGGGGCCCCCGCTCGCGACCCTGGGAAAGATGGACAACTCCGGCTTGCTGTCCATCTGGGGTGGCGCGGTTCCCGCGGCGTGCAGCGGGTGCACGAGCTTCCTCGACATCATGGAGTACGACCGGCAAGCCCAGCCCGCGAGCCGGCTCGGGTTCCTCTCGCTCACGGAGGACACGACGATCTCCGCGGACTTCGGGTACACCCTCAGCGAGTACGGCCCCGCGGTCGAGAGCCTCTTCTCGACCAACTTCGGGTCCGACGCCAACGTCGCGACGTTCTTCGTCGACGGCGATCCGGGCCACGTGGTCGAGAGCCAAGCCACGCTCGCGGCGGACTACTTGCCGTGGATGAGCGAGTTCGCCGACGACAGTCCCGCCTGGACCAACGTGGAGATCGACACCGGCG
>DATHQY010000587.1:0-2331 GCA_035482215.1 Polyangiaceae bacterium
AGGCGTCGCAGACGCCTCCGAAGGGGCCTCGGTCACCCTGGGTTGCGGGTCGGGCGGTAGTAGCTTTTCGTCGGAACTCGCCTGTTCGCCGTTCGCCTGGGGAGCCGGCGCAGTCGGAAGAAGTTCGGCCGGCCGGTGCCAACGTAGGTAACCGCCCACGCCCAGTGCTGCCACGACGAGCGTCGCCGCACCTGCCGACACGAGCCTGCGGGGCACGCCCGCCGAAGGCCGCGTTACGGGAGGCTGATTGAGGGCGTCCCGTGCGCGCTGCAGCACGCGCCCGCGAACCTCGTCCGACTGAGCCGGGATAGCGCGCTCCGCTCGAAGGAGCGCGTCGACTTTGGCCGACCGTGAGGAGGGATCGGTCGTCATAAACCCGGAGCCTCCTTCTCGAGCCGGATAACCGCCTTCTCGAACTCGCGGCGCGCCTTGCGCAGCCTTGAATACGCGGTAAAGAGCGGTATCGACAACTCACGTGCGATATCTCGCATGGGAATTTCGTCCAAATCGTGCATCGCCAGCACCGCGCGTCGCGCGAGCGGAATGTCGGCCAGCGCCGCCAACACGAGCGCGCGCGCTCGTTTCGCCTCGAGGGCCCTGTCCGGCGTCGGCGAACGATCGTGGGTCTCGATGACTGCGAACGCGGTCTCTCTCCAGGTGCGCCGGCGGTTCGAAGAGGCGACGCGAAACGCAATGCCGAAGAGATAGGCCCGCAGTGAACGCGACGGATCGTAGGTATTCCAATTCCGGTGAAGGACGAGAAAGACTTCGTGCGCGAGATCTTCCAAGTCTCCGCGCGGGACGCCGAGGCGCCGCAGCGTACGGAAAATGTAATCGAGTTCCCGGGAAAACGCCTCGATGCATCCGTTCTCGCCTGAGGTGGGCGCCTCTAGGGGGCGCACCTCGGAGACGAGTGGCTGCTGACTCATGACGCTGCCAATTGGATAGCGCGCGCGTACACCCTTGTCATGGAAAACACCGAGCCAATGCGGCCCATACACCATGCGCTCGCGTCGTTCTCGTCGCGCGACGCACCCACGCGCCGAGGCTGGTTGCAGCGTGTTACAGTCGTTATCGATCTTCTCGTCGCTGCTGTGATGTGCGCAGGTCGCCCGGCCGAGCGCCTTCTCGGAATGCGGGCCGATTGTTTGCCGCAAGCGTCTCCGGCGCGCGATTGGCAGACGGAAAACGCTCGATGCCCTCACTACACGCGTTGTCTTCCAGAGGTCGCGGTCTCTGCTCCCTCCAGTGCATGTCCCGGTATCGCCTTGTCCCATTTGGATTCGTCGGCGCCGTCCTGTTTCCGAGGCCAGCAGAGGCGGCATCTCGGCTGGATGTGACACTCGCGTACGAGATGCCCGCGGACGCCACCTGTCCCAGCGACTCGGTGTTCCGCGCCGACGTCCGTCACCGGCTTGGCTACGATCCGTTCGTCGCCGAAGCGACACTGCACGTGGATGTGCAGGCCACCCAGACCGATGCCGGCCTCGCAGGTCAGGTCGAGTGGCGAGACGATGCCCACGAGGTAGAGGGGCATCAAGCCTTCCCGCCGAAACAGCGGACCTGCAAGCACTTGATCGACGAGATGGCCTTCGCGGTGGCGGTCCAGATCGAGCTCCTCGGAGTCGCGCGGGCCGGGGCCACGATGCCTTCGGCCAACGATCGCGAACGCGAGCCGTCGCCCGCACCTCCGCCGGTGACCTCGGCGCCGACCCCGAGCGCCCCCATCTCTCCGGTTGCGGCCATGCAAGGATCACAGCTGCCACCCGTCGCGCCGACGGCGCCGACGCCGTGGACGATCGCGGTCAGCATCGGAGCCGCGGCGGACTTCGGGTTCGCGCCGACCGTCACGGCAAGCGCACGAATGTCCCTGGAGCTGCAGCGCGGTCATCTGAGGGTCCAAGTCGCGGGCGAGGTCATCGCGCCCAGCAGCTGGCACGCGTCAGATGGCTCGGGCTTCCGACAGTATGCGGCGGCCGGCGAGCTCGCGCTCTGCGGCGTGCTCGATCGATTCGCGCTTTGCGGACTCGGCTCGCTCGGCGAGGTTTGGGTCCAGGGGTTTGGCGTGGACGAACCGGAAAATCCTTCGGGGTGGGTAGCGCGGACGGGGCTTCGGTTGCAGGCAACCCAGCCACTCGGGCAACGGTTCGCGTTGGCTTTGCGGGCCGACGGCCTCGCGCTCCTGACGCCGTGGAACGTCGGTCTCAACGGACTCTCGGTGTGGTCCTTGCCGACGTTCGCCTCGACCACCGGCCTCGACGTCGTCGCTCGCTTTCCGTGACCCGTGCCGTGAAGGGCAATCACAATGGCGACCCTCGATCTCATCCTGGG
>DATHQY010000588.1:0-10763 GCA_035482215.1 Polyangiaceae bacterium
ACCGATGGCGACGGTCGTGGATGCCGACATCATGGCGCGAGTCGCCTCGGGCGAGCGGGAAGCCGTCGGTGTCTTGTACGATCGATATGCGGCAACTCTCTTGCCGATCGCGCTTCGTATCGTCGGCAATCGCGCCGACGCCGAGGACGTTCTGCACGACGCCTTCGTGACGCTTCCCGCACGCGCTCGTCACTATTCGGCCGAACGCGGCAGCATCGGGGCGTGGCTCGTGATCCTTGTGCGCAACCTGAGCATCGATCGCACGCGACGCCGAGGCGTTCGCCAATCTGTCCAATCGCTCCAGGCCGCAGCATCGCCGGAGCCTCGGGATGCGAGCCCAGACCCTGAGGTGGCCGTCCAAATCGCAAGGCGACAAGAGCAGATTCGTCGCGTGTTGGCGTCGTTGCCGGACGCGCAACGCATGACGCTGCAGACTGCATTTTTCGAGGGGCTCAGCTATCCGGAGATCTCGGCGAGGGACGGCGTGTCGCTCGGTACGGTGAAGTCGCGGGCCGCGCGCGCGCTCGCCGCGCTGCGTACGGCGCTCGCCGCCGAAGGCCTCGGGGACGACGTGCTCTGAGAGCGCGGCGGTGGGGTGCGGAGCCATTCCGCAAAAGGCCTTCGAAAAACGAGCCCCATAGGAGGACCCGCCGTGTCGTATCCGCGTGCTTCGACGTGCGCGCGAATACGCGTCGCGGTAGGATCCCACGGGCGCGGGCATTGGTTCGCGCTTTTCGGTAGCCGCAAAAAGAGGCGCGACGCGCGTTTCGATTGCAGGCCACCAGCAAGGGGTCTCGCGTGTCCACGCTTCGCTCGTTCCTTTCGGGTCGGCTTCACCGTGCGCTTCTCGCCCTTGCCATCGCAGTCACCGGGTCGTCTTTGGCGTGTGGCCGATCCGCGTTGGAGGAGGAGCTTCTCGGGGGGGCGGGTACATCCGCGGGCACGAGCGGCGCGACGGGGGCTAGCGGGACTTCGTCCGGTGCGACAGGAACGACCGGCTCCGCAGGGACGACCGGCGCTGGCGGGGCCACGGGGAAGTCGGGCACGTCCGGCGCCAGCGGCGTCACGGGCGCCAGCGGCGTCACTGGCTCCTCGGGTACCGTCACCGGTACGACCGGCACGTCGGGCGCCTCGGGCTCCTCCATGTGCGGACCCCAGAACTGCGACGGGTGCTGCCGCGGCAACGTCTGCGAGCCGGGCACCGACGTCGTCAACTGCGGGATCAACGGCAGGGCCTGCGCGACGTGCCCGGGCGCCGATCTCTGCACGATGCAGGGCGCGACGCGATCTTGCCAGGCCCCTACAGCCTGCGAGATGACGTGCGAGGGGTGTTGCGACGCGAACGACCAGTGCCAAGCAGGATTTCTCGACCCGCAGTGTGGCCAAAACGGCGCCGCCTGCCTCGATTGCCAGTCATTCATTCCGGCCTCGACCTGCGACACGAACGCGAGCCCGCGCGTTTGCACGAGCCAACAGAACCAATGCCCTTCGACCTACGCCGGCTGCCCGAATGGCGTGATGGCCGTCCTTCCCGCGCAAGAGCAGGTTTGCTCCGCGGCCGATTTGAAAAACGCGGCGGCGGCCTGCCTCGGCGGCGCGCATACGCCCGGCTGCCAGTCCTTCTTCCAATTCGAGCAATCGCAAAACGCGACCTGCGCGTCGTGTCTCAGCCCATTCGACTTCGATTTCACCGAACTCAATGGGCTCATCGCCTGCCTGTCGCCCTTCGTCGATCCGAGCTGCCAGCGGACACTCGCCTGCCTGAACGACTGCGAGAACCAGACTTGCAACCTGTGCCCGGAGTCGACCTCGCTCCAGCAGTGCCGCACCCAAGTCGCGAATAGCGCATGCTCGAGTTTCCTCTCGGGCGCGACGTGCATCGAGCCGGGGTTCTTCGGGCCTGGATCGTTCTGCTCTCCGGCGCAGGGCCAGTTCGGCGATTGGCTCGCCGCCGTCGGGCAGCACTACTGCCTGCAGTAGTCGTGCACGCCGGCGGGTGACGGGCTACACCGGGGCGCCATGCCACCGTTGCCCGAAATCCTCGCGCCCGCCGGCGACGCGGATGCGCTGAAGGCGGCGGTCGCGGCCGGCGCCGACGCCGTGTACTTCGGTGTTCAGGGGTTCAACGCCCGGGCGCGCGCGACGAACTTCGCCGCGAGCGACTTACCCGCCATCATGGCCTCGCTGCGAGAGCACGGCGTTCGCGGCTACGTGACGCTCAACACCCTCGTCTTCGATCACGAGCTCGACGCCGTAGAAGCGGTCGTCGCCGCGTGCCAGAAAGCGCGCGTCGACGCGGTCATCGTGCAGGACTTGGGCGTGCTGCGCCTCGTGCGTGCGCTCGCGCCGGACGTGGCGATCCACGCTTCGACGCAAATGACCTGTACGGACGCCGCGAGCGTCGACTTGGCGGCTTCGCTCGGTGCGAGCCGGGTCGTCCTCGCGCGCGAATTGTCGCTGGACGACATCCGCACGATCGCGGCGGAGACGTCCGTCGAGCTCGAAGTCTTCGTCCACGGCGCGCTGTGCATTTCCTATTCGGGCCAGTGCTTGACGAGCGAGGCCCTCGGCGGGCGCAGCGCCAATCGCGGTGCGTGCGCCCAAGCGTGCCGTCTCCCGTACGAGCTCGTCGTCGACGGCGCCGTTCGCGATCTCGGCGACCGCGCATTTCTGCTGTCGCCCGAGGATCTCGAAGCCAGCGCGCTCGTGCCGGAGCTCGCGGCGGCGGGCGTGCGTGCACTGAAGATCGAAGGGCGCCTCAAGGGCCCCCAGTACGTCGCCGCCGTGACGAGCCTTTACCGGCGCGCGGTCGACGCGCTCGAAGTCGACGCGCGATCTGCGCTGCAGACGTACACGCGCGGATCAGGAACGGGCTTTCTCGAAGGCGTCGACCACCAGCGCCTGGTGGAGGCGCGATCGTGCGACCACCGCGGGCTCCCGGTCGGCCGTTGCGAGAGCGTGCGCCGCGTGCGCGGACGAGACCTCGTCGCGGTGCGGCTCGATGCGCGGATCGCGCTCGGCGACGGGCTCCTCGTCGAAGGCGGGTGGGGCGGCCGCGGCGAAGTCGGCGGGCGCGTGTGGGCGCTCACGGTCCTCGGCAAGGACGTCGCCGAAGCGGGACCGAACGACGAAGCGCTCGTCTGGCTCGGACCAGACAAGGACGTCCGCGAGGCCGCCTCCGGGCGGCGCGTCTTCAAGACGAGCGATCCCGCGAACGAGCGCGCGATTGAGCAGCGCCTGCGCCAGGAGCCCCATCGCGTCCCGATCGACGTACGTATCGGCGGCCGGTTCGGCGAGCCGTTCGTCATCGAGGCCACGAGCCCGCGCGGGCATGCGGCCCGCGTCGCCGGAGACGCCCCCGTCGAAATCGCGCGGACGGCGGTCACGACGCGCGCGGTCCTCCTCGAGAAGCTCGAGAAGCTTGGCGACACGCCGTTCGTCCTGCGCGAGCTGACGGTGGACCTCCCCGAGGGCGCGATGCTGCCCGCGTCCGCGGTCAACCGTGCGCGCCGCGCGCTCGCCGCGGCGCTCGCCGCTTCGATCGAAACGAATCGCCGTGTGGAGGCGGCCACGCCGCCGCTCCGGGCCGAACCCGCGCCGGCACCGTCATCCGCCCCTCCGGCGCCCCCCGCAGCTTCGCCGCCTGCGCCGGGGCTCTTCGTTCTCTGCCGAACAGCCACGCAGGCGCACGCGGCCGTCCACGCGGGTGCGGATGGCGTCATTCTCGATTTTCTGGAGCTCACGGGGACGGGGGACGCCCTTCGCGGACTTCGGGCGAGCTGGCCCGGCCTGCCCATCGCCCTCGCGCCGCCGCGAATCCGCAAACCGGGCGAAGCCAAGATCGACAGGTACCTCCACGACCTCGCGCCTGAGGCGATGCTCGTGCGCGGGCTCGGTGCTCTCGCCGAGGTCCGTGCGGGCTCCGGAGTCCTGTATGTCGGTGACTTCTCGCTGAACGTCACGAATCGCGCCTCAGCGGCGGAGGTGCTTTCGCGCGGGCTATCGGCTTTCACCCCTTCGTTCGACCTCGACGCCGCACAGCTCGTTGCGCTCTGCGAGACGGCCTTCGGCCCGTGGGCCGAGGTCGTCGTGCATCATCCGATGCCGCTCTTCCACATGGAGCACTGCGCGATTGCGGCGCTCCTCAGCCAGGGGCGTGACCACAAGACTTGCGGGCGCCCGTGCGAACGGCACGACGTTCGCCTCCGCGATCGCGCGGGCATGGATCACCCGGTCCAGGCCGACGTCGGCTGCCGCAATACGGTGTTTCACGCGGTGCCGCAGAGCGCGGCGGGAGTCGTGGCTTCGCTGAAGAAGAGCGGCGTCGGGCGTTTTCGCATCGAGCTCGTTCGCGAGGACGCAACGGAAGTCGCCACGCTCGTGCGCCTGTATCGCGAGCTTCTCGACGGGCGCACGAGCCCGGGCACGTTGCGGCAAACCCTACGCGCAGCGGGAGGCTACGGCGTCGTGAGCGGGTCGCTGCGTGTCGTCTGAACGGCCGTCCGGGCGGCGCTCCCTCCTCGTTCAATTCGCCCGCGGCCTCGAGGCGCACGACGCCTTCAACGTGGCTGCGTCGATCGCCTACCGCCTCTTCCTCAGCCTCGTTCCGCTCCTCGTGATCGTCGGCTACTTCATCGGGCGCTTCGCGCGCGCGCGGGGCGTCGACCAAGTGCTGGGGCCGCTCCTCGACGTGATTCCGCCGGGCGCCGAGGAGCTCGTCCACAAGGAGCTCGATCGTATGGCCAGCGGCGGCTCCGAGTCGCTCGCGCCGCTCGCGATTGCGGGGTTTCTCTGGAGCGCTTCGTCGGGCTGCCACAGCCTGATGGGCGCGCTCGAAACGGCGGTGCACGCCAAGCCTCGGCCCTGGTGGAAAACGCGCGCGATCGCGATCGCCTGCGTCATGGCCGGGCTCGCGGTCGCGTGCATGTTCGTGTGGCTCGTGATCCGGGTCGATCAGCAATGGACGAGCCCCGCGGTCGCCCATCCTTTGGCGCGAACGCGCCTGTCGCAGCCGTCCCTGCACCGTACCCGCCGGTTGCATCTCGGCGCCGACGCGCAGATCCTCGTCGCGGTCCTGGCGCTCTCATTGGGGACGACGCTTCTCGCGGCGTTTTATCGATTCGCGGTCGAACACGCGCCGCGCGTCCGCCGCCGGGTGTGGCCTGGCGCGTTTGCGGCCGTGGTCGCCTGGCTCTTCGTTTCCTGGGCGTTCGGCGCGTACGCCGCCATCTCCATCGCCAACTACACGATTTACTACGGGGGCTTGGCCGCCGTCGCCGTCCTGCTCCTCTGGCTCTACCTGACGAGCTTCGCGCTGATCTTCGGCGCCGAGGTGAATGCCCAGCTCGAAGGGATCCGCGACCGCCCTCGAGGGCCGGCCGCGGTCGCGAAGCGCCGCTGACGAGTGTGAGCCCTATGACGCCGAGGGTGTTCCTGCACTATAACGTACGGAACACTCATGCACGGGTATCGCAGCCGAACCACCACCAGCGGACGAAATATGGCGGGCGCTCGCGCGCTCTGGCGCGCCACGGGCATGAAAGACGGGGACTTCGAAAAGCCCATCGTCGCCATCGCTAACAGCTTCACCCAATTCGTTCCAGGGCACGTCCACCTCCACGATGTGGGGCAGCGCGTCAAAAAAGTCATCGACGCGGCCGGCGGGTGGGGCGTGGAGTTCAACACGATCGCTGTCGACGACGGGATCGCGATGGGCCACGGCGGAATGCTTTATTCGCTGCCGAGCCGCGATCTCATCGCGGACAGCGTCGAATACATGGTCAATGCGCACTGCGCGGACGCGCTCATCTGTATCTCGAACTGCGACAAGATCACGCCTGGGATGCTGATGGCGACGATGCGCCTGAACGTTCCCACGATTTTCGTGTCCGGTGGCCCGATGGAGGCCGGCAAGATCGTCGGCACGAACGGCGCGGACGGAAAGCCGCTCGTCCGGAAGCTCGACCTCATCGAGCCGATGATCGCCGCGAGCGATGCGAAGGTGAGCGATAGCGAGCTCGCCGAGCTCGAGAAGTCCGCGTGTCCGACCTGCGGATCGTGCTCGGGCATGTTCACGGCCAACAGCATGAATTGCCTGAACGAGGCGCTGGGCCTCGCGCTCCCCGGCAACGGGACGCTCCTCGCCACGCATGAGAAGCGCGCGGAGCTCTTCGAGCGGGCGGCGCGCCGCATCGTCGAAATGGCGAAAAGCCACTACGAAGGCGCCAATGACGCGGTGTTGCCGCGGAGCATCGCGTCGTTCGAGGCATTCGAGAACGCCATGGCGCTGGACGTGGCCATGGGCGGGTCGACCAACACGGTGCTTCACATTCTCGCCATTGCGCACGAAGCGGGTGTGAAGTTCACCATGGCCGACATCGATCGCCTCTCGCGACGCGTTCCGAACATCTGCAAAGTCGCGCCTTCGTCGAGCTACCACGTCGAGGACGTGCACCGGGCGGGGGGTATCTTCACGATTCTGGGGGAGCTCGACCGCGCAGGCCTGATTCACCGCGGAGCGGGCACGGTCCACGCGCCAACCCTCGGCGAGGGAATCGACGCGAACGATCTCCGTCGAAAGACCGTGTCGGAGGAGGCACGAGCGCGCGGGCTCGCCGCGCCCGGAGGGGTGCGTACCCAAGTTGCGTTTTCGCAAGGCAAATACTTCTTGGATCACGACATGGACGCCGCGAAGGGCTGCATTCGTGACGCCGAACACGCGTATAGCCGCGACGGAGGGCTCGTCGTTCTTTACGGGAATCTTGCGAAAGACGGGTGCATCCTCAAAACCGCGGGAGTTACGGAATCTTGTTTTCGCTTCGAGGGACGCGCACGCGTCTTTCATTCGCAAGAAGCGGCGTGCGACGCCGTCCTCGCGGATGCGATCAAGCCCGGGGACGTCGTAGTCATCGTCTACGAAGGGCCGCGGGGCGGGCCGGGCATGCAGGAAATGCTGTATCCGACCTCGTTCTTGAAAGGCAAAGGCCTCGGCGCGGCATGTGCGCTCGTGACGGACGGCCGTTTCAGTGGCGGCACGTCGGGCCTGAGCATCGGGCACGTATCGCCGGAAGCCGCCGAGGGAGGCGTCATCGCTCTCGTGGAAGAGGGGGACCGGATCCGGATCGACGTGCCGGAACGCCGGATCGAGATGCTCGTGCCGGACGCCGAAATCGATCGTCGGCGCAGCGCAATGGCCGCGCGCGGGCCGGACGCCTACCGGCCGAACCGCGAGCGCACCGTGTCCACCGCGCTCAAAGCCTACGCGCTGATGACAACGAGCGCGGCGCGAGGCGCGGTACGTGACATCGGCCAGCTGCAACGCAAGGGGCCGAGTTCGACGGAGGCCGCGTCCGCGAGCTCCACCGGCGCTGCCGGCGCTAGGAGATAACCGACCTGGTCGCGGCCAAGAACGCTATTGACGAATTTTTCTCTCAATGGCGCGCATAGGTATGCAAAAGCCCGTCAAATGTTCTTGGCTGAACAACAAAGAAAGTTTCCATTGGGCCCTGGGGCGGGGTAAACCACCGGTGAGAGATGCGCCAGCAGTCGCTGCGAGCACCCCGCGTCATCCTTACGACTCCGGTGGACCCTTCGTCGGGCGCCCCGGAGAGCGGGGAGATTTTCGCGCAAAACGACATGGACACGAAGCGAATCTTCGCAGCGGCCATGGCCGGTGAATTCGTGTGCACGTTCTGTTCGCATCCGGGTCCGCACGACGACATCGGGCATGGCCAAGGGTCGGAGATCGCGTTCGCCTGCGCGCAATGCGGCAAGCATCTGGACGAGGCGGCCCTGAAGCGGAGCTTGAGCCGCAAGCCGCAGCTCGTGGGGCGCTAGGCGCCTCTTCCCCTTTTGTCCGGATCGTGCACCGGTATTCGGTTTTCGGGGCAAAAGGTCCCTGGCGTTACGCGGCAGGGCGTGACCGACCGCGTCACGGTCCGATTGGATTAATGTAATTGTTGGAAAACTGCCGGGATTTCGTATTGAACCCGCGATAGCCCAGATCCTATTGAGGGTGGGTGGCAATTCATCGCTGGCGCGCTGAGCACCGTCTTTCCGTCGCTCTCGCTTGTGCGGCCGTGGCCTTCTGCGGATGCGGATCCATCGGCGACGGAAACAAGGGTACCGGCGCGGGCACCGATGAGACGTCGGGTGTGGCCAGCGGCGTCGGCGGCACTGGGTCGGCGGGCGCGGCCGCGGGCGCCCAGAGCGGTTCGTCGTCGGCCGCGGTCAGCGGAGTCTCTCGCGGCGCCATGGCCGGAACGGTCGCAGGCAGTGCCGGCGTCGCGACGGGCGGAGCCGAGACGGCAGGCATGGGCTCGACCGGTGCGAGATCTGCCGGCGCCGGAACGACAGACGGCGATTCGGGAATCGGGACCGGCACCCGTAGCGACGCGAGCGTCGGCGGCGAGGCCGGTGACGCGCTAGCCGGCGAAGACGCGAGCGTGAGCGATGACGCGGACGCGAGCGTCGGTGCGGCTGCCGAGCACGATGCGAGCGTCCATCGCGACGCGAGCGTGAACGGAGAGGGGGGCGCGAGTCACGATGCCGGAGCAAGCGGCGACGCGACGCTGAGCAGCGACGCCGGGCCGAACCACGATTCCGGAATGGGGATCGACGCCGGAGGAGACGGCACCAGCGGCACGAGCACGGGCACCAGCGGCACGAGCACGGGCACCGGCGGCACGACGTCGGGCACGTCGAGCGGATCCTCCAGCGGGGCGAGTGGCACTGCGACCAACGGCGCCAATGGCTGCAACGGCTCCGGAACGACCTGGTACGCAAGCCCGAGTGGCTCCGGCAATAACTGCACGCTCGCGTCCCCATGCGCGCTCGGCACCGCCGCCGGCAAGCCTGCGCCGGGCGACATCGTTTGCCTCCGCGGCGGAACGTACACGCAAGGCCCGTTTGTGACCGTGTCGGGTACCGCGAGCAAGTGGATCAGCTTCGTCGCCTATCCAGGCGAGCTGCCGATCATCGACAGCACGACCGGCATCAACGTGACCGGCTCGTTCGTCAGCTTCAATGGATTGGTCGCGGAGGGCGCCTCCGCGGGCTTCGCGAACAAATGGGTGGGCCAAGGCGCCACCACCTCGAACGGCAACCTCGAGTTCGTCAATTGCATTGCCGACTTCAATACGAAGAGCGGGATTGCCTTCCAGAGCGCCCAGGGTGTCCACATCGCCCAGTGCATCGTCGCGCACAACGGCGCGAGCACGACGGAGTCCTGGTCGAGCGGCGTGGACTTGTTCGGGGCCCAGGGAACACCGGCGGACAACATCATCGAGCGAAACGTCGCGTTCGAGAACGTCGACAACCAGAACCATACCGACGGGAGCGGCTTCATCGCGGACGACGTCGGGACGGGCGCGACGTTCCAGAACAACATCGGGTTCCGCAACGGCGGATCGTGCATTCGCATCACGACCGCGGTCAACACGCACATCCTCAACAACAGCTGCTTTCACGACGGGCTGGATACCGCGGCCGTGAGCCCGAATGCGCCGGGCGAGGTCCTGTTCTCGAGCGCCGGGACTCTGTCGGGCGTCGTGCTCCAGAACAACCTCGCCGCGGCATCTGGGTGGAACGGAACGCAAACCGCGTTCGTCGACACGGGATCGCTCGCGATTTCGCCGACGAACGTCGGCGTGAACGCGAACGGCGCGGCTCCCTTCTTCGCCGATCCCGCAGGCGTGAATCCCAACTTCAATCTCGTGAGCGCGTCCGGCGGGAACATCGTCGGCACGGGTTCGACCGCCAATAGCGCCCCGACGGACGACATCGGCTTCGATCCGAAGTGCATCACGAACGCGACGGCTCCCCAGGGGCCGAGCTCGGCCCCCACGGTCCTCGGCTTCTGGACGTACTCGATCGACTACGCGTACATCGCCAGCGTTGGCGGCGTCGCCGGGTGCTTCCATCCGGAGACGCGTGCGAATCCGCCTTCGATCGGCGCGTACGAGCCCTGACGACGCAACCAGATATGCGGGGGCACGCGCCGTGCTTTGCGGAAGGCGGTCCTCTGAGGGATGGCGTGATGGCTTTTTTCAAGAAGATCCTCGTTCCCACGAACCTCGACGAAGCGTCGGGACGTGCCGCCGGCCTCGCGGTGGAGGTCGCCCGAGCATTCGATGCGACGATCGTGCTTCTTCACGCGTTCGACCCCGCGCAAGACGCGGTGGCAGCTTCGTCCACGCAAGGGGCCGTAACTATGGTCACTCTCGACGAAGGCGGGGTCCGCCAGTCGCTCGACGAAGCATTGCGCGCGGTGCGTGATCTTTGGCCTCGGTCCGAGGCGCTTCTGCGGGTGGGTCTGCCGTCGGACGAGATCCTCAAGGCGATCCCCAGCGTCGGCGCCGATCTCGTCGTCATGGCCACGCACGGTCGCAGCGGTGTTCTCCACGCGATCGTCGGCAGCGTCGCGGAGAAGATCGTCCGCCACTCGCCCGTCCCAGTGCTCACGGTTCGCGTGGCGTAAACCCGCGCGAGGCCGTGGGCCGCCCTATGCTGGCCTCATGAGCACATGGTTCCGACGGTTTGCCCACTTCACCGCGGAGGTGGTGGGGCGCCCGCAGACGTTCTTCGTCGCCGTCTTTGTCGTGCTCGTCTGGGCGGTGACCGGGCCTTTGTTTCGATTCTCGGACACGTGGCAGCTCGTCATCAATACGGGGACGACGATCGTCACGTTTCTCATGGTCTTTCTGATTCAGAATACGCAAAATCGCGACGCGCACGCCGTGCACCTGAAGCTCGACGAGCTCATT
>DATHQY010000589.1:0-2773 GCA_035482215.1 Polyangiaceae bacterium
GCGCAAACGCTCTGGCGTGCTGTATGGGCGCCGCTTCGTTGCTCGGCGAGGACCCGACCACCTGCAACAGCAGCTCGTCGACACAAGCGCAGTGCCAGGCGATGAGCGCGAGCGACCAGACGATGACCGCCTACAACTGCGCGGCCATCATCGAAGCCGGCGCGTTCCTCGGTGTCGCCGCGTGCCAATGAGCGTGCCCGGCCTCGGTCCGGCCGTCTGAGCGAGCTCATTTCGCGCCAATCCTTCCGCATTCGCCCGCCCCCGCGAACGACCACGTCGACGCGGGGCGCGCGCCTCGCTATACGCGCCTCGTGCCATGAGCGAGGCCCTCGTCTTCCGCCGCGTTCGCGCCATCGATCCGTCCCACGGATTTGACGCCGAAGTCGACGTCGTTGTCGAACGCGGGCACGTCACGCGCCTCGGCCGGGGTGCGGCGCACGACCTCGCCCCGTCGGACCGGGTACGCGTCGTTGAACACGCCGGCGCCTGGGTCTTCCCGGGCCTCGTCGATCTCCACGCGCATCTTCGCGAGCCCGGCGCCGAGGGCAAAGAAGACGTCGCCAGCGGCCTCCGCGCCGCCGCGGCGGGCGGCTTCGTCGATGTGTGCTGCATGCCCAACACGCGCCCCGTGAACGACTCGCTTGTCGTCACGGAGATGCTCCTCGCGAAGGCGCGCGCGGTCGGCACGGTGCGCCTGCACCCAATCGGCGCCATCACGATGGGCCAGAAGGGCGAACAGCTCACCGAGATGGCGGACCTCCGCAGGGCGGGCGCCGTCGCCGTCAGCGACGACGGACGCTGCGTCACGAACAGCCAGGTGATGCGCCGCGCGCTCGAATACGCGTCGACGTTCGACCTCACCGTGATCCAGCACGCCGAGGACCACGCGCTCACGGACGGCGCGCAGATGCACGAGGGCGCCATCTCGACGCGCCTCGGGCTGCGCGGCTGGCCGCGCATCGCCGAGGACGTCATCGTCGCGCGCGACCTCTTGCTCGCCGAATACGTGCGCGCCCGGTACCACGTCGCCCACGTGTCGACCGCCGGATCCATTCGTCTGCTCCGCGAAGCCAAGTCGCGAGGCATCGCGGCGACCGCGGAGGTCACGCCGCACCACCTGCTCCTCACGCACGAGGCCCTCCTCGGCTACGACACCGCGTGCAAAGTGAACCCTCCGCTGCGCGAAGCGGAGGACGTCGAAGCGGTCCGCCAAGCGCTCGCCGACGGGACGATCGACTGCGTCGCGACGGACCACGCGCCGCACGGCGTGCTCGACAAGAACGTCGAGTTCGCCGAAGCCGCGCCCGGCATGATCGGGCTCGAGCTCTGCGTGCCGCTCTTGCTCGGACTCGTGCGGGACGGCGTCTTGCCCCTCGCCCGCCTCGTCGACGCGCTGACGGCCGCGCCGGCGCGCATCGTCGGTTTGCCGCGACCCGTGCTCCGCGAAGGTGCACGCGCCGATTTCGTGGTTATCGATCCCACTGCCGAGTGGACCATCGACCCCGGCCGGCTGCAGAGCAAGAGCCGCAACACGCCGTTCGCCGGCCGCACGGTCGAAGGGCGCGTCGAAATGACGGTCTGCGAAGGCCGCATCGTCTACGAAGCGGGCACCAGGAAAACGGAGGGCGAAGTTCACCGATGACCGATCCGACGAAACAAGAACGCGCGTGGCTAGTTCTCGCCGACGGGACGGTATTCGAAGGACGGCCCTTCGGCGCCCGCGGCGTCACGACAGGCGAAGCCGTCTTCACGACGCCGACGACGGGCTATCAAGAAGTGCTCACGGATCCGTCGTTCCACGGCCAGGTCGTGACGATGACAGCGCCGCAGATCGGCAACGTCGGCGTCAACGCCGACGACAGCGAGTCGGTCGGCCAGGCCCCGCAGGTCGCCGGGTTCGTCGTGCGCGACGCGAGCCCGATCGCGTCCAACTGGCGCTCCGAAGAATCGCTCGACGCGTACCTCGCGCGCTACGGCGTGGTCGGGATCACCGACGTCGACACGCGCAAGCTGACGCGCCACCTGCGCGACCACGGCTCGCAGAACGCGGCGATCGGCACCGAGTCGCCCGAGGCGCTCCTGCGCCGCGCGCGCGAGGCGCCCGACATGAACGGGCTCGACCTCGTCAAGTACGTGACCCCGAAGGCGCCGTACGAATGGAGCCACGGCCGCGGCGAATGGACGACCGCGCCGGTGCGTCCGCCCGAGCACCACGTCGCGGTCCTCGACTACGGCATCAAGCAGAACATCCTGCGCTGCCTTGCCGACTCCGGTTGCCGGCTCACGGTGTTGCCAGCCCAGAGCCGCGCCGAAGACGTGCTCGCCCTGAAACCGGACGGCGTCTTCCTCTCGAACGGCCCCGGCGACCCCGCGGCGGTCGACTACGGCGTCGCGACGATCCAGGGCCTCCTGGGCAAAAAACCGCTGTTCGGGATCTGCCTTGGCCATCAGCTCCTGGCGCGAGCGGTCGGCGCCAAGACGTACAAGCTCAAGTTCGGCCACCGCGGGGCCAACCAACCGGTCAAGGACATGACCACAGGGCGCATCGAAATTACGACGCAAAATCATGGGTTCTGCGTCGATCTCTCTACTCTTCCTTCCGGTTCCGAATCAACGCACGTCCATCTGAACGATGGCACGTCGGAAGGCCTCTCCGTGGCTACGGGCTCGGCGGCCGCCCCGGCGTTCAGCGTCCAGTACCACCCGGAAGCCGCAGCCGGACCGCACGACGCGCTCTATATGTTCGATCGATTCGTGCAGTCGATGCACGCGC
>DATHQY010000590.1:0-13009 GCA_035482215.1 Polyangiaceae bacterium
CACCGTTTCGATCGCGTGCGCGAGCGCGTGCGTCGTCACGATTTCGATCGCGTGTGCCAGCGAGGCGCCGGCGTGGGACGCGTATGCCCGCGCGCGCCCCGTCACCGCCAAGAGCATCGGGCACACCTCCTACGTCTTGAAGGTGCGCTTCGAAGGCGGGCTCGTGGCCGCGTTCAAGCCGCGCTCGACCCTTCCGCTCGGGCGCGTGCGCTACCGCGCGGAGGTCGCTGCGTTCCGCCTCGCGCACGCCCTCGGCCTCTCGAACGTGCCGCCAGCCTCCGCCATGACGCTGCGCGCGCCCGACCTCGCCGCCGCCTTCGCGACGCCGGAGGGCCGACGCGAATTCGAAGCGAAGGCCGTTCCCGATCCGGACGGGACGCTGCCCGGCGCGCTCATTCCGTGGATCGACGACTACGAGGTCGTGCCCCTCGAAAGCGAGGCGTTGCGCGCGAAGTGGCAGGCGTGGCTCATGGATCCCGCCTCCGAACCGGCCGCGCCGGACCGTACGCGCGCGGCGTCGATCTCGACCCTGCTCGCGTTCGATTACCTGACGGCGAATTGGGACCGCTGGAGCGGAGGCAACGTTGCGCAGCATGCGGCCACGGGGGAGCTGCTCTTCGTCGACAACGACGGCGCGTTCTACGACCCGCCATCCGCGGCCAACCTGGCGTCCCAGCTCGAGCGGCTTCGCCACGTCGTTCGCTTCTCGCGCTCGTTCGTCGCAGCGCTCCGCGCCCTCTCCGATGCGCGCCTTCGCGAAACGCTCGCTGGCACCGCCGAGCAACCGCTGTTTTCGGATCGGGTGATCGCCGCCGCCCTGGCGCGCCGAAATACTCTGCTCGGCGTCATCGACGCCCGGATGGCTCGAGCCGGCGAGATCGCGACGCTCGCGTTCGAGTGACGGCTACAACGGCGACAAGCGGCCACAAAAAGGTACGGGCGGGACTTCTTTCGAAGCCCGCCCGCACGAGGTCGTTCCTTACCGCCTGGGCCGTGTGTCGGACAACATGAACCCCTAGCCAACGGCTAGGTGGGGAGCGCTGACCACGCTTTAGGCTTCCGAGTTCCGCCCCAGAGGCGAGCGGCCCGGCTTGCTCACGGAGTGAACATGGCCCCCCTGGTTCAAGGTCGCAAGGGATCCATGTAATGCCGACAATCACGAACCCGGCAGAGGGAACAACTTTCAAGATAACATCGAGCGCCGCAGGGTCAACGGGCGCCCGTCGGTACGTCCGCAGGGTCGTGGCGGCGCAGCGCGGAGCTCGGCGGCAGGAGCCGCAAGCGCTGAAAACTAGCCATCTTGACAGCGGTCGTGGATACATGCCCGTGGCGACGACCGATGCCCCTCCACGATTTGCAGAACGCGTACACCCGTGACGACGCGCGTCCCCGCGACGACGCGATGGCGGGTGCGCGAGGCGACGCGCAGGGAGATCACGAGGGAACTCGCGAAGGAGCTCGCGAGGGAACTCGCGAGGGAACTCGCGAGGGAACTCGCGAGGGAACTCGCGAGGGAACTCGCGAAGGAGCTCGCGAGGAAACTCGCGAAGGAGCTCGCGAGGGAACTCGCGAGGGAAACCCTGCGATCGCCGAGCTCGAACTGAAGGGCGTCCTCTTTCTGGACGACGAGGACGCGACGGAGGCGCGCGCCGCATTCGAACGGAGCGGCTCGCTCGTCGTCGAAGTGCCGCGCCTCGAGCCCTGGGCTCGCGGCAGTCTTGCGGAGCGAATCGACGACGCGATCGAAGACGCCCTGGCTCTGCGAAACGCGCAGGGTCCAGGCGTGGAGAGCGCGGGCGATCGCGAGTCGGCCCTCGGCGATCAGCTCTTTCGTGCGCGACGGCACGGCGCGACCGGCATGGCGATCGTGCTCGGATCGCTCGCGTCGCTCGCCGATGCGAAGGGCGCCCTTTCCCCGGCCGATTGCGCCGCGGTTCGCTTCCTCGCCGCTGCGGCCGCCGACCGGCCTCTTTGCGTCGTCCTCTCGGCGAAGGACGCGTGCCTCGGAGGCTACGGCGATCCGGCGCCGCTCCGCGAAGTCCTCCTACCGCCCGGCGAGCCGTCGCGCGAGCGCCCCCAAAGACCGGCGCCCGCGCCGGTCGCGCGGCGAGCCGACGAAAGCTTCGCCGCGGCCGACCGTCCACACGCGGGCCGCCAGCCGATGGCCCAGCACATCGCCGGCGCCAGCGTCGCGCGCGGCGAAGAGGCCTGGCGCAACTGGACGTTGCAGCTCACCGCCGCGCGGGGCCCGCAGCCGCTCGCCGCGCTCGAACGCCTGTTTGCCGAGAGCTACATGCCCCTCGCGAACGCGGTGGCGCAGGGTCTCGACGATCCGCGCGCGCGGGCGGCGCACGACGAATTCCGCGCGGCCTTCATACGGAGCTACACGGACGCGTTTCCCACGTTCGCGTCGACGACCAAGCGTCCGCGCATGGTGCTCGACGCGTACGACGCCGCCGCGCGGACGGCGCGCCTGCACAGCGCGCGTTCCACGCGCCTGCTCCTCGTCGACGCGATGCGATGGGACGTCTCGCGGCTCGTGGCGAGCCGGGTCGCGACGAAGCTCGGCGAGCGCGCGGCGCTGACCGACGAGCTCGTGGTCTGGAGCGCCTTGCCGACGACGACCATGCGCCAGCTCGAGACACTGGCGCGCGGCGTGGAGGCGATCCGCGCCCCCGCCGAGCTCGACGCCGAGACGGAGCCGACCCGCGGCCGCACCGCCGAGTACATCCGGCGCCTGCGCGTCGGACCGCGCGAGATCCACAAGCTCGATCTGGTGCAGGCGCGGATCCAGGCCGCACGCGGGAACGTGCTGCGTGCCTTGCCGGAGATCGCCGAGTCCGCGGCCGACGCCATCGTTCGTCACGCCGAGACGCTGCCGCCGCACACGTTGCTCTTCGTCTTCGGCGACCATGGCTTCACGATCGACCGCGCGGGCGTGGCCCGTGAAGGCGGCGCGTCGCCGGAAGAAGTGCTCGTGGGCGCCTTCGCGCTCCTCGTCGGCGACGTCCACTGAGCGTTGCGCTCCGGCATTGCCTGTCGGCAATGTCCGCGGAGCGTCGCTCCACTACAGCCCGTGCATCGCCGCGCGGATCTCGGCGCTCTTCGCGACGCGCCCTTCGACGCGCCACACGACCCGCCCTGCCCGATCGAGGAGCACGGTGACCGGCACGGCGCTCACGTCCCCGAACGGACCCGCTCCCGCGCGCGTCGCCACGTCCGACATCGCCACCGGAAACGGAATCGCGAGCGACTTCTTGTACAGCTCCACGAGCTCGCGGTCCGCGTTCGCCTCGAGCGCAACGACCGCGTAATTGACCTGCGCCGCGTCGTGCTTCGCCATCGCGATCAGAAAATCCACCTGCGCCTGCGCCCCGAGGCTGCTCGTGGTGACGAACGCGAGCACCGTCGGCTTGCCGCGCGTGGCCTCGGCGTTCACCGGGCGGTCGTCGATCGAATCGAACTTGAAATCGACTTCCGGGCCCATCGAGACCGTCGATACGCCCAGCGGCGGCTTGCCGGGGCTCTCCGCGGTCGCACCGCCGCACCCCGCAACGGCCCATCCCATCGCGACGGACGCCGTCGCGAGAGCCGCGAGCGCCCGCTCAGTCCTCCCCTTTTTGCCCGACGAATTGGTCGTCACGATCCGCGAAGAGCACGTTGAACGTGGTCAACGTTCCATAGCAGCTGGTCACGTATTGCTGAAGCTGCACTTTCTCGTCGTCCCCGAGCTTCGGGTGGCTGTTGATGCGCTGCTCGAGCACGCGCAATCGGTCGCGGACCATGACGATCTTGTGAAAGAACGAGTCGATCGGGATCCGCTTCTCCGCGATCCCATCGCGTCCCGGCTTGATCACGATCTCCCCGCCGTCCCAGCGTCCGGCGAGGTTCGCGTGGCCCACGCCCAGCTCGTCGCGGATGACTTCGGAGAGCACGCGGCGGAATTCGTCGGCATCCATTTCGAGAAGATCCTCCGGAAGACTCGAGGCGACCGAGCCGGCAGAGCCGGCGCGAGCGTTCGCGTTGACGGCGGGCGTGGCCGGCGCGGCGCCTTGCGGCGTCGGCCCCCGACCGCGCGATATCGGCATCGATCGATGCGGCGCGGGCGCGGCCGCGCGACGGGCTGCACGGGGCTCGGGCCGAGCCTTGAATTCGCCGCGGCGTACCCACTGCGAGCACGTGTTATTTTCGTAGAGCGGCGCCGGCCATACGCCGAGCAGGCATTCGCCCTTTCGGCGGACCTCCCCCGTGTCCGCGATCGTCTCGACGACGCGCACGAAGCGGGCGCACGTTCCGCAGCGGTGGTCCGACGAGTCGGCCACGGCGTTCACGCCCCGCCGCCCAGATCGTCGAAATCGGGACCGAACAGATGCGCGAACGACGCCAGCGCCTCGGGGCTCTCGCGCTCGGCGCGACGGTCCGCCAGAATCGCGTGGGCCAGCTCTTCGACCACGATGCGAAGCGGGGTCGGCTCGACGACGACGCCGTCGACCTCACGCACCCGTGGCAAATCGGCCGCGTACTTCAACGGATCGTGGCGCACCTCGAAGAAGCCGCCGTGCGGCGTATAGCGGCACCGCAGGACCTGCACGAAGTTCAAATAGAGGGGCGCGACGAGAACGCACGCGTGCACGCCTTCGAGACTCACTCCCCGGAACGCAAAGGCCGACGGAGCGAGGCAAGGCTCGCCCGATTCGTCGCGCGCGCCGTCGCTCGCGCTCTCCTCGGCAATCGCGACGGCGATCCGGTGGCGGCGGCCCCCGTCCGATTCGACGGCGAGGAGCGGCGCGTAGAGCGCGACGGCCGGTACGTCGAGCATCGAGCGATCGTGCGCGAGCGCATCCAGCCACGCGTCGCGCGATTCAGGCGGCAGCGACTCGTATGCGAGCGCCGCGGCCATCGCCGCATCCGCATCCGTCGCGAGCGCGGAGAGCCAGCTCCGCCAGGCGGAGCGAACGAGCCGCTCCCTGCCCGATTCCCCGGCTGCTCCCCGAAGCGTTTCGCTCGGACGCTCGTCGCTCCCGTCGGCTCCCATGGCGAGCCGCAAAAGGTACCAACGAGGCCGGCCGAACGAAAGACGGGCGAAGGCGGTCCCGGCTTTCGCGCGATTTCCGATCATTACAGCCACACGTCTCATTCGCTCGTTTCGCTCGTTTCGCGCGTCCGCTCGCCATTCGCGCCGGTTCGCGCCGGCTCGCCGCCCGTTCGCCATGCGCCATGCGGTCCCATGCGTCCCCCCCGGCCCGACACCCGAGCCGCTCCCTTGACGAATGGGGCATGATTGCCGATGGTCTCGGACTCTTTGGCACCCCCGCCCCCGACTCAGCCGGTCGCCCCCGACTCGCCGGACGTGCTCGCGCGGTTTCGCTCGCAGCTCGATCTCGTCGATCTGAATGCGCGCCAGCTGGCGCGGCGCATGGCAGGGACGACGATCGGGCTCGACGATCTCGTGTCCTTCGGGCGCGAGGGCCTGCTCCGCGCGTCGCGCACTTACGACGAAGCGCATGGCGTGCCGTTTCGACGCTGGGCGAATCTCCGCATTCGCGGCGCGATGGTCGACGGCGTCCGGAAGTGGGGGGCGCTGCCCCGCCGCATCTACCGCGAGCTTCGTGCGATCGAGTCGGCCGACACGCTCCAAGAGGTGTACGACGCCGAGGACGCGGCGAGCCCCGCCGCGTCGCCGGAAGCGGCGGACACGCGCTTATCGTCGTACTTGGCGGGTCTCGCGACCGCGATCGCCACGGGGCAGGTCTTCGCGGCGAACGAGGGGGGCGAGGCGCCGGCGCCCGAGCCGTCGCCGGAAGAAGCGGTCGCCCGCGCGGAGCTCCTCGCACGCGCGAAGACGGCCATCGGCCGCCTCGCGGAGCCCGAACGAAAGCTCATCGAGCTCCATTACTTCGGCGACCAGACGATCGACGAGGCGGCGGCCTCGCTGGGGCTCTCGAAGTCGTGGGGGAGCCGTCTCCACGCGCGCGCGATCGAGTCCCTGGCCCGCGAGCTCCGCCGCGAGAACGAGCGGCTTCGCGGATCGTGATGTAAGGGGTGCCCGTGAGCCTCGTGCGCAGCCTCGAGTCTGGCGTCCCCAGCGCGCCCGCGCACACGCGCGCGCGCGCGGGCGGAACGGACGCCCCGAAAGAACGCATCGTCGTCGCCATGAGCGGCGGCGTGGACTCGTCGGTCGCCGCCGCCCGCTTGTGCGACGCCGGCTACGACGTCGTGGGCGTCACGCTGCACCTCTGGGACTACCCCGAGGAAGACGGCAGCCCCGGCAAACACGGCCGCTGCTGCGCCCCGGAGGACCAGTACGACGCGCGGCGCGTGGCGGACGCGCTCGGCTTCGCCCACTACACGTTCGACCGGCGCGAGCTCTTTTTGCGATCCGTCGTCACGCCGTTCGTCGACGCCTATGCGTCGGGCGAGACGCCCAGCCCGTGCACGGCCTGCAATCGCGGGGTGAAGCTCGCCGAGCTCTTCGCGCTCGCCGATCGCCTCGGCGCGAAGAGCGTCGCGACGGGCCACTACGCGCGCATCCTTCGCGACCCGGACGGCACGCCCGTCCTCGCGGCGGGTGCGGACCGATCGAAGGACCAGAGCTACTTCCTCTATGCGAGCCCTCGGGCATGGCTCGATCGCCTCGTCTTTCCGCTCGGTGAATCCACCAAGCAAGAGGTCCGGCAAGAGGCCGTTTCGCGCAACCTTCCGGGCGCGCAGAAGGGCGAAAGCCAGGAGCTCTGCTTCGTCGGAACCGGCACGCACGCGTACGCCGACTTCGTCGCCGCACGCGCAGGCGATCGCCTCCGCCCCGGCCCCATCGTCGACGAGCACGGGCGCACGGTCGCGACCCACGACGGCGTTCACCGGTTCACTCTCGGCCAGCGCAAAGGCCTCGGCGTCGCCGTCGGACGGCCCGCCTTCGTGACGCGCATCGACGCCGCGGAGGCGACGGTGCATCTCGGAAGCGACGACGCGCTCCTCTCGCGCGGGGCCGCGCTGGCCGACGTATCGCTGGCCGAAGGCGTCGTGGCCCCCTTTCGAGCCGTCGTGCGCGTGCGGTACCGGCACGACGGCGACCCTGGCGAGGTCCGCACCGGGGCCGACGGGTACGGCTCCGCCGAGATTCGCTTCGACCGTCCCGTCCGTGCCGTCACCCCGGGGCAGATTGCCGTCTTCTACGATGGTGACCGGGTCCTCGGCGGTGGGCGCATCAAATGAGCTACCCTGATCCGCGTGAACCGGATTGGCGCGTCGCGCACGTGGGTCACGTCGCTCGCGAGGCTCGGTAGCTTGGCGCTCGCTGCGCTCCTCGCGACGGCGCTCGTCCCGGGCTGCTCGCAGGGAGGCGGCTCCGGCAGCGCGACGGGCACGCTCGACGTTCCGGACTGCTGGTCGGGCCCCTTCGATCTGAAGCCCGACTTCTTCGCGGCCATTCCTTCGGACTCGACGGATTCCGACTCGCTGCAGATCCGCGTCCAGAACGGCGGCGACTACGAGAACTTCAGCGACGGCATCGCGATTCTCGTCGACGACGCGGGCGAAGTGCGCGGCGATCCGACGCCGGACGGCGTGCCGCGTCCGAGTCTGCTCCACCAAGCGCTCGTGGTCGCGCTCTCGCCGAGCGTCACGCCACCCGGCGTCCCGATCGTGGCGGAGGCCCACCCGTCGATCGTCCACGCGTCGCTCTACCTCGACAAGACATGCCGGACGCAGAACATCGCGCTCTACGCGCTGGACGCGGTGAGCTTGAATCCGGACGGGTCGTGCGCGCGCCCCGACGGCGGCGAGGCCGCACCCTGCGGCACACCCGAGACGCCGGCGACGCTCGCGAACACCACCACGACCGGGTCGACGTCCGACGCGAGCACCACGAGCGCCACGCTCGACGCGAGCACGACCGCCGACGCCAGCACCGGCGCCGATGCGACCGTCGCGGCATCGCCGAACGAGGCCGGCGGAACGCCCATCGGGACGAGCACCATCGTGTTCAATAGCCTGTTCGACGGCAACGCGGCCGAGACCAACGCGCAGCAGCGCCTCACGGACGCGACGTTCGATTTCTATTTCGCCGATCCGCGCGAGATCTGCCCGGGCGGGCTCGGGCCGCCTCCGCCGTGCCGCGGCCATCTCACCGGGTATTTCAAGTTCTACTTCGAGCGGGGCGTGCCCGCGCAGCCGTTTCCTTGAGCAACGGGCGAACGCGCACGGCGAGCGTCACCGTCACGGCGACGATCAGCTCGCTCGCGCCGGGCGGCGCCGGCGTGACGCACGTCGAGCAGGGGGGCGAGCGCCGCGCGGTGTTCGTGCCCCAGACCGCACCGGGCGACCGCGTGCGCCTCGAAGTGGATCTGTCGTCCCGGCCGGCCCGCGGCCGCGTCCTCGACCTCATCGAAACCGGAGCCGATCGCGTCGAGCCGCCCTGCCGCTGGTCGGCCGCGTGCGGCGGATGCGACTGGATGCACCTTTCGGCGCACGCGCAGCTCCGGGAGCACGCGGAGCAAGTGCGCGCCGCGTTGCCGGCCGCCTGGCGATCCATGGAAATCGCGACCCATCCGGCGCCGGCGAGCCTCGCCTACCGCACCCGTGCGCGCTTGCACGTTCGTATCGGCCGTGGCGGGCACGTGGTCGTCGGGATGAACGAAGCGGGCACGCGCGAGCCGGTCGAAGTGGGCACATGCATCGTCCTCGATCCGGCGCTCGAGGCGATCCGGGCGATGTTGTCGGGGTTCTTCGAGGGCGGCAGCGGCCGCGGTGACGTACAGATGGCCCTCGGGCGGGACCGATGCCCCGTGCTCGACGTCCGCTGGTCGGGCGAGCTCGCGCCGCCCGCCTATGCCCGGTTCGAGCGCGCCGTCGCCCAAGGGATCGTGGCCGGCGTCCGGGTCACCGAGAGGGACGCAAAGCGCCCCGCGCGCATCGGCGACCCCACGCCGTGGATGGCCGGCGCGGACGGAAAGCCCCTTCGCCTCGCGCCCGGCGGCTTCGGGCAAGCGAGCGAGGCGGCCAACGTGGCTCTCGCGCTGCACGCCGCGGCGACGGCGGACGCGCTCGGCCAGACGGGCTCCCTCACGGCTCCCCTCAAGGCGGTCGAGCTCTACGCGGGGGCCGGGAATCTCAGCATTCTTCTCGCACGAACCACGGACCTCGTCTGCGTCGAGAGCGACCCCGAAGGGTGCGACGCCGCCCGCGAGAACTTGGGCGCGCGGGGGCTCTCGGCGCGCGTCACGTCCGCGGATGCCGCCGACTATCCGTGGGCTCCGTCGACCAAGCTCGTGGTGCTCGATCCCCCGCGAACCGGCGCGCGCGCGGTGGCCGAGCGCCTCGCCAAGACCCGCGTGGCGCACGTCATTTATGTCTCCTGCGACGCGCAAACGCTCGGCCGCGATCTTGCCATTCTCGAGGCGTCGTACGCCCCCGCGTCCGTGGCGACGTTCGAGATGTTCCCGCAGACGAGCCACGTGGAGACCGTGATCGCGCTTGTCCGGAGGCGCGGATGAGCAGGGCGAGCGGCGCGAACGCGACCGAGGCGAGCGAGGCCCCATGAAGACGCGCGTCGACGCGCTCCTCCGCGCGCAGGCCGCCGAATTCGCGTTCCGCTTCGCCTGCGAGGACTGCGCGCACTTCGACGCACGCGGCGAGCGCTGCTCGCTCACCTACCCCGCGGCCCCGCGGCGCAGCGCGCTCGCGGCGCCGGAGGCCGAAGACCGCACGAACGCATCGGAGATCGTCCTCTGCAAAACGTTCGAGCTCGGCTGAGGCCTGCTTGCCGCGATCGCATCCGCCCACGCTGATCACACGGGTCCGCGCCGCCCTCCGCGAGCACGACCTCGTGCCGCGGGGATCGACCGTCCTCGTCGCGGTCAGCGGAGGGCCCGACTCGATGGCCCTTCTGCATGTGCTCGCGGGGCTCCGCCGCCGTGCGGGGTACGGCGTCTTCGCGCACGGGGTCGACCACGGCCTCCGGCCCGAAGCGGCGACCGAGCTCGACCTGGCCGAGCGCTTCGCCCGCTCACTCGACGTACCGTTCGCGCGCACCCGCGTCCGCGTCGAGCCCGGCGGCAACGTGCAAGCGAGGGCCCGATCCGCCCGCTGGGAGGCCCTGACCGAGGCCGCGGCGCAGGTCGGCGCCGCGCGCATCGCGACCGGCCATCACGCGGACGACCGAGCCGAAACGTTCCTCATGCGCATCCTTCGCGGCACGGGGAAGAAGGGCCTCGCGGTTCTGCCGCCCCGCGCCGGCGTCCGCGTCCGGCCGATGCTCTACGCCCGGCGCGCCGATATCGAGGCGCACATTGCACGCCACGGGATTCCATACGCCGTCGACCCCTCGAACTGCGATCCGCGGTTTCTCCGCGCCCGGGTTCGGCACGAAGTGTTGCCGGTGCTCACCCAGATCGAACCGCGTGTCGTGGAACACATCGGCACCTTGGCGGACGCCCTTTGCGGACCCACATTCTTCCAAGCCAAGGGGGAACGTGACGGCGAAGGCGACGATGCGAAGAAGGACGAAAGCGAACAGCACTCGAAGGGCTGAAGCGACGAGCCCTTCTGAAGACTCGCACCCGGACCGTTTCTTTCTTCCGAAGTCGGTGTTGCAATGGCCTGGACAGTGGCAAGTGATGCTTACGTTATGGAAGTTGAAGACTCGGCGAAGCCTCAGGACAGCGTTTTGACTCCCGCACGGGCTGGCTGCGACCTGGGCAAGGTGTTACGCATCATAGGGTAAACGAATGGTTGACAATGGCGGCGCCCGCCGAAAGCGCCGCCGGAGTCGACCGCGCAATGTGAAGATGAGGTTTACGTGAAGCAATCGCACAAGACGCTGCTCCTCTGGGTGCTCCTGATCGTCATGTTCCTGGCGATCTGGCAGGTGCTCCAGCCCGGTGAGCGCAAGCAGCCAGTCAGCTTCAGCGAGTTCGTGAGCTGGGTGCATCAGGGCCAAGTCCCCGAAGTCCGCGTGAAGGACCGTGAGTACACGTTCACTCACGTCTCGGACGGCAAAAACCAGCAGATGGAGACGCTCGGCCCCAGCGCGGACGAAGCCCTCATCAACGATCTCGAGAACAACCCGCTCGCGAAGGACGGGAAGTTCAAGATCTACTTCGAGAAGGAAGACACGACGCCGTTCTGGTCCTCGACGCTCGTCACGCTGCTCCCGATGCTCTTCATCGGCGTGATGTTCTTTCTCTTCATGCGCCAGCTTCAGGCCGGCGGCGGCAAGGCCATGTCGTTCGGCAAGGCCAAGGCCCGCATGCTCAGCGATTCCCAGAACAAGGTGACGTTCGCGGACGTGGCGGGCATCGACGAGGCGAAGGACGAGGTCGAGGAGATCATCGCCTTCCTCAAGGATCCGAAGAAGTTCCAGCGCCTCGGCGGCCGCATCCCCCGCGGCGTGCTCCTCATCGGCTCGCCGGGCACGGGCAAGACGCTCCTCGCCCGCGCCATCGCCGGTGAAGCAGGCGTTCCGTTCTTCAGCATCTCCGGTTCGGACTTCGTCGAGATGTTCGTCGGCGTCGGTGCAAGCCGCGTTCGCGACCTCTTCGAGCAGGGCAAGAAGCACGCGCCCTGCATCATCTTCATCGACGAGATCGACGCGGTCGGCCGCCATCGCGGCGCCGGCCTCGGCGGCGGGCACGACGAGCGCGAGCAGACGCTGAACCAGCTCCTCGTCGAGATGGACGGTTTCGAATCGAACGACGGCGTCATCATCATCGCGGCGACCAACCGCCCCGACGTGCTCGACCCCGCGATCCTCCGCCCGGGTCGATTCGACCGCCGCATTACGGTCCCCCGCCCGGACGTGCGCGGTCGCGAGGAGATCCTGCGCGTTCACGCGAAGCGGACCCCGCTCGCGCCCGACGTCGACCTCGAGACGCTCGCGCGCGGCACGCCGGGCTTCTCCGGAGCCGACCTCGAGAACCTCGTGAACGAAGCGGCCTTGCTCGCCGCGCGGCAGGACAAGGACGCCCTCAGCATGGGCGACTTCGAGCTCGCGAAGGACAAGGTCTACATGGGGACCGAGCGGCGCTCGATGGTCATCAGCGACGAAGAGAAGCGCACGACCGCCGTCCACGAGGCCGGCCATACGCTCATCTCGGTGCTCATCAACCATCACGATCCGGTCCACAAGGTGACGATCATTCCGCGCGGGCCGGCCCTCGGCGTGACCTGGTACTTGCCGAAGGACGACCGCCACAATCTGTCGAAGGAACAGGCGGAGAGCCAGATCGCCGTGGCGCTCGGCGGCCGCATCGCCGAGGAGATCGTGTTCGGCCGGATGACCACCGGTGCCGGCAACGACATCGAGAAGGCGACCGAGATGGCGCACAAGATGGTGTGCGAGTGGGGTATGAGCGAGAAGCTCGGGCCCCTCGCCTACGGCAAGAAGGAAGAGTCGATCTTCCTCGGGCGCGACTACGGCCAGCGCACGCAGGACTACTCGGAGAACACGGCCCAGGAGATCGACCAGGAGGTCCGCGGGATCGTCCAGCGCCAGTACGCGCGCGTCCGTGACGAGCTCACGAAAAACCGGGAGACCCTCGGCCGCCTGGCGGACTGCTTGATCGAACGCGAGACGCTCGACGCGGAAGAGATTCGCGCGGTCATGGACGGCCGCGAGCTGCCTCGCCGCGAGCGGATCGTCATCCCGACGTACGCGGACAAGGACAAGGCGGCCAAAGAGAAGCGGCGCGTGCCGAGCATCTTCGGCGGCCCGCCCAAGCCCGCCCCCAGCGGCAGCTGACGAAAACGTCTCTTCCCTGGAACAGGGAGCCCGAGCGCAGCGAATCGAAATTCGCTGCGCTCGTCGGCTTTTGTTGGGTGAATTGTTGACGGGAATGCGGCGCAACGCTCGCGGCTGGTCTTGCCCGCTCGAGTGTGGCGGACTAGCTTGCGCGCCATCCGTTCCCTAGGAGCTGCACACCATGCCCACCAAAATCGCGATTAACGGCTTTGGCCGTATCGGCCGGTGCATCGTCCGCGCCATTTCCGAGCGCCACATCAAGGACCTCGACCT
>DATHQY010000591.1:0-4932 GCA_035482215.1 Polyangiaceae bacterium
AAATCCCGCGACAGCTAGAACATCAACCCATCCGACACGTATATGCCCAGCGGCAAATTCGGGTTCTCCGAGACGGCGTCGGGCGAGTACGCCACTTCGACACGGAAGATCGCCGCTTGCCCCCACTGCAGGAAGACGCCCCCGCCGATGCCGTACTTGAGGTTGATGGTCGTTCCGTCGGCCTGGGAAATGACATTGTAGTCGCTCCACACGCGGCCCGTGTCGAGGAACGTGGTCGTGCCGATGCGCAGGCTTTGCCCCAGCAAATTGAATCGCGGGAACGGGGTTCCACGAATTTCGATGTTGGCGATCGTTTTCACCAGACCCGCGTATCGGCCTTGCGGAACTCCGCGAACGCCCGAATCGCCGCCGAGCAGATACTGCGGCTCGAAGGTGCCGCCCTGCGCGAGGTCGTAGAAGGGCACCCGCCCGAACTGCCAGCTCGCGATGAAGCGCGAAGCGAAGACGAAGTACGGACCGAGCGGTGCGTAGTGCGCGAGAACGATCGAGGTGTTCCCGTACGCGATGCGGTCCTCCGTGCCGGCCGTGGCCCCGATGCCGACCTGATAGAAGATGCCCTTCCGCGTCACGAACTCGCTGTCGCGCGTGTCGTACATGACGCCGGCCGCGATGCCGGCCAGGAGCGTCGACGATCCGCCGATCGCGGTGACGTTGTTCGGCGTGCCGAGATCGCTCGCGAGCTGCGAGCCCGCGTAGGCCTCAGGCGCCTCGTAACGGATGGACGCACCGAAGGCGATGTCGAGGGGCGTCTTCGTGTGCACGCGCGCGATCGCACGGATGCGAGCCTCGTTCTGGAGGTACTCGTAGTGCTCCGGCTTGCTGCCCGGCGTCACCGCGGCCGCATTGCCGATCCCGTAGTAGCCGGCGTCGATCGTGCGCTGGTAGCTCGCGCGCGTGTCGAGCCGGAGGTGGTTGTCGAGCAGGTCGGGGGCGTCGAGCCGGAGGACGTGGCTCTGTTGCACGAGGCGGAGCCCTGTGTCGTCGTCCTTCAAGCTGGCCGAGAGAAGGAGGTCGATGTTCCAGAGGTAAGGAAACGCGTCGTCGTAGAAGCGGGTCAGCGTCGCCGCAGCGCCGAACTGGAATCCGATGTCACTGTTCCCGCCGATGATCGGAAAGCCTGCCAGCTCGTAGCGCCGCGGCGAGTCCCCTTTCTTGCCTCCGGCGTCCGCCCCTGAGGACGAAACACCAGTGGATGCGGCCACTTGGCCACTTTGGCTTGCCTGGCCTGCCGGGCCGGTCGGCTTCCCATCGGCGGGTAGATCGGGTGGCAATGTTGGGGCCGGTATGGGGGCGGAGGTCGTTGCCGATGCGTCGGCGCTGGCGGTCCGGGGCGCAAGACCCAAGGCCAGCCAAAAAAACGGGGCGAACAAGAACCAACGGAGGCAAACCGTCGACTTTTTCGCCCGACGCGCCCTCCTTAAGGTGCCGCCGCTCCGCACGTCCGGAGCGATGCCTGCCGTTTCGTCGGTGCCCTGCTTCTCTGTGGCCGGTGCTGCAAGCCGGAGGGTCGGCGTTTGATCGAAAGTCACTTCGTGGTCGCTCCAGTCGATCGAGAACGAGATCCGCAGGGCAAGCAAGGCATCGAAGGAGTTCGCAAACGGAGCCGCCCACGCACGCGCCAAAACGTCCGGCAATACAACCGCGGACACGACCGCCGACACAACCGCGGACAGAACCGCGGACAGAACCCGTGGGGCGATTCGGCCGTTCGCACCGTAACCCCGAGTCCAAGAAATCCCTTGGTAGCGCCCGAGGCGAGTGCGCGCGCGACAAATCGGTGGCGATCCATGTGACGTCCGAGTATCCCCTTGGCGTTGCGCGCGATGTGCCCGTTGAGCGTGTCGCACGCGCGATTGACGACTGCCTCGGCTTCCCTACCCCCCTCTCCTCCCCGCTCCAACAGGCATCTGAGGTCGTATTGTCGTTGCAGCATGTTTTCGAGCCCTCGCCGTCGGTGCCGCCGGCGGGCTCCACAGTCCCGCGGAGCGAGCTGCGCGCTTGATCCTTGAGGATCGACCGCACCAGCCACTATGACCTCGAGCCAGATGAACGGATCGCCCCACGAAGCGCCCCGGCTTGCGCATCCCGTTCGCGCGCCGGCGTGGGACCGGGGTGCTTTCGCATCGAAAAGGCTCGTTCGCTCACCGTACCCGCGCCTCGTCGGCCGCGCGGCGCTGGGCTTTGCCCACGTCCAGGTCGCCGCTTGGGACCTCGCGCTCCGACGCCTCCGTGCCACGCAAGAAGCCACGCTCGCCTCCCTTCTCAAGCTCAATGAAGAGACGGAGTTCGGTCGTGCGCATTCATTTTCGCGCATCCGCGACTACGCAGCGTTCGCACAAGCGGTCCCCGTCGGGGACTACGATTCGTTCGCGCCGTTCATCGATCGCATGCGGGCCGGTGAATCGAATGTGCTGGTTCCCGACTTCGTGCAGCACTTCGGCAATTCGTCGGGCAGCTCGAATCACGGCAAATCCAAGTTCCTGCCCATCACCGATCGCCAGGTACGGTTCCAGCAACGCGCAGGCACCGACGCGGTCATGCGGTACCTGCAATGGTCGGGTGACGACGAGCTCTTCTGCGGTTTCACGCTCGGACTCTTCCCGCCGACGACGATGCGCCGCGAAGGCCCCGCGCTCGTGACGAGCAACCCCGCGTTGATGATGACGCGGATGCCGAAGGTCACGCGGCCGATTTATTTGCCGGAAGACGACGTCCGGACGATGGGCGACTACGACGCCAAACTCGGCGTCATCGCCGAGCGGTACCTCGATCACGACGTCAGGGCCGTTACCGGCACGACGTGCTGGTTCACGCTCCTCTTCGAGAAGGTGCTCGCCGCGGCGAAGCGGCGCGGGCGCCGCGTGACGAAGGTCGCGCAGGTCTGGCCGAATCTCCGCGTTCTCTTCGGTGGCGGTGTTGCGGCGACGCCGTATCTGCCCGTCATTCGCGACCTCGTCGGGCGCGACGACATCACACTCGTCGATACGTACAACGCGACCGAAGGCGGCCTTTACGCGGCGTCGGATTTCAGCGGCGCGTACGGGATGTTGATGATCCCCCACCGCGGCACGTTTTTCGAATTCGTCCCGCTCGAGTCTCGTGGAAAGAAGCCCGACCATCGGATCCCTTTGTGGGAAGTCGAGGAAGGGAAGCTCTATTCGATTGTTGTCACGACGCCCTCGGGCCTCTACGCCTACGAGCTTGGAGACATCGTTCGCTTCGCATCGCGAAGTCCGCTTCGCATCGAGTTCGCCGGTCGTCTTTCGGGCTGCCTGTCCGTCACGCAGGAGCTCACGACGCACGTGGAGATCGAGCGCGCAGTCGCGCACGCGGCCTCCGCATGTGCATGCCGCACGGTCGATTTCGGCGCCGCGGCCGACGTGGGCGTCGACGGAACGGCAAAATCTCGGTACGTGCTCTTCGTCGAATTCCAAGAAGGCGCAGCGCCCGCGGACATCGCAGCGTTTGCCGCCGCCCTCGATGAGGGGCTATGCAGCGAGAATCGTGTCTACCGAGAGCACCGCAAGGGGAGCGTCGCCATTCTGCCGGCGCAGGTGGTCACGCTCGCGCACGGAGGCGCGCGTCGCTTTCTAGAAGAAGTCACGCGGGGCAACGTCCAAGGGAAGTTCCCGCGCATCGTCGACGATACCAAGAAGAAACTGCTTTGGAAGCATGCGGCCGTTGCCCGCTAAGGGACCAAGGCATTGCCACGAGGCACAGCAGCCAATGAACCGGATCGGGGTCGCCATCGTAGGAGTCAATGGAGCGGTCGCATCGACAGTGATCGCCGGCGTGCATCTGATGATGCGGGGTCTCGTCCCGCGCGTCGGGATGGTGACCGAGCGCACGGACGCTCGCATCGCGGAATCCATCACGGACCTGCTCGATTTCGCGCCGCTCGAAAACTTGGTCTTCGCAGGTTGGGATCCCAAGTATGCGAACGTCTTCGAGGGCGCGGTGCACCACAAGGTGATCCCCGAGCACGTCCTCGAGAAGATTCGGCCCGAGCTCGAGCGCGTGCGGCCGTGGCCGGCGGTGTTCGCCAAGTCGTACGTGGCGAACCTCGAGGGAGCCAACGTCGTCACGGCATCGTCCTACCGCGAGCAGATCGCGATCCTCGAGCGGCAGCTCGAGGGCTTCAAGAAGGAGCAGGCCTGTGATCGCGTCGTGATCGTCAACCTCGCCTCGACGGAAGGGTTCCTCGAAGAGCAGGCCGTGCACCGCGACCTGCGGGCGTTCGAGGCCGGGCTCGACGCGAGCGATCCGGCGATCACGCCGGCGATGCGGTACTTCTACGTCGCGAACAAGCTGCAGATGCCGTACTGCAACTTCACGCCGAGTCTCACGAACGTGCCGGCGCTGGAGCGCCAGGCGCACGAGCTGGGCAACCCGTTCGCGGGCATGGACGGCAAGACGGGGCAGACGCTCCTCAAGACCGTGCTCGGATCGATGTTCCGTGCGCGCCGCCTCCAGATCGAAGGCTGGTACTCGACGAACATCCTCGGCAACAACGATGGCCTCGTCCTCGACGCGCCGGCGTCGAACAAGACCAAGGTCGTGAGCAAGGCCGCAGTGCTCGACTCGATCGTCGGGTACCACGTCGAGAACCATCAGGTGCACATCCACTATTACCGTCCCCGCGGCGACTCCAAAGAAGCCTGGGACAACATCGATATCGTCGGTTTTGCCGGCATTCCGATGCAGATTAAGATCGACTTTCTCGCGCAGGATTCGGCCCTCGCGGCTCCCCTGGTCATCGACCTGGTGCGCCTTCTCGACGTCGCCAAGCGCCACGGCGAGCGCGGCATCCAGCGCCAGCTGTCGATGTTCTTCAAGTCGCCGTACCACGCGGCCGGCGAGCCGCCGGTCCACGACTTCTTCAAGCAGGAGAAGCTCCTCCTCGACTGGGCG
>DATHQY010000592.1:0-4177 GCA_035482215.1 Polyangiaceae bacterium
AGAGGCTGTACGCGGTGACGGCTTGCTCGTCGGTACGGGCCCACCCGGCAATGTCGCGGTCGAGGGCATTGGCCTGCTGGCCCTCGCCCGAGACACGTCCGAGCAGGGCCTCGATCTCGCTCGCCGAGAACATGCGCCGGAATACGCTGTAGACGCCGAAGGGGTCGCCCCTGGTCGCGAGGAGGTCGAGCGCCTGTCGTGTGCGGAGCGAGAGCCGCTCGGGGAGGGCGCCGCGAAGAAGGCTGGAACTCCCGCCGGGAATCCAGCTCGGCGCGCCCGCGAGGAGCGGCCGCAATCGCATCACGTTGCGAAACGTCCGAAATTTGGGATAGCCGGCGAAGAGCTCGTCGCCGCCGATGCCCGAGAGCGCGACGGGAAACCCGGCGGCTTTGACTGCTTTGGCGACGAAGTACGTATTCACGCCGTCCGCGGAGGGCTGGTCCAGCGCCGCCATCGCGTCGTCGATGTCTCCGGCGATGCGCTCGGCCGCGAGGAGGACGACGTGGTGCTCGGCCCCGAAGTGCGACGCGACCGCGCGCGCGTGGGCCGTTTCGTCGAGGGACGATTCCTCGAGAGCGATCGTGAAGGCGTGCAGGGGCTGCTTCGATTCCATCGAAGCGAGAGCGAGGATCGCGCTGCTGTCGATGCCGCCGGACAGAAAGACGCTCACGGGGACGTCGGCGATGAGCCGCAAGGAAATCGATTCCTGCAAGAGCGACCGCGTCTCGGCGATGGCGTCTTCGCGCGACACCTTTCGGTCGGCGCCGAGCGGCGGCGTCCAGTAGAGCCCCTCGCTCCATCGACCGTCGCGAAGCTCGGCGTACCCACCGCTCGGCAAGAGCTCCACGCCACGCACGATCGTCGCCGGTTCGCGCGTCGATCCGAACGCGAGGTACCCCTCGAGCGCGCGCGCGTCGATCTTCGGCGCGACGAGGCCCGTGGACAGGATCGCACGGAGCTCGCTCGCGAAGATCACGCCTCCCGGCGTGCGGGCCACGTAGAGCGGTTTGACGCCGAGACGGTCGCGCGCGACGAAGAGCGAACGCTCGCGCGCGTCCCAGATCGCGAACGCGAACATCCCGCGCAAACGGTCGAGCCCCGCCTTGCCCCACCGGGCGTAGACATGAAGGATCGCCTCCGTGTCCGAGTCGGTACGCACGCGGGTGCCCGAGGCCTCGAGCTCTTTGCGAATCTCGCGGTAGTTGTAAATTTCGCCGTTGTTGACGACGGTGAAGCGACCGTCGGCGGTACTCATCGGCTGGCGGCCGCCCTCGGTGAGGTCGATGATCGCCAGTCGGCTGTGCGCGAGCCCGCAGACGGGCTCGCTCAGCGCGTCGAGGAAGGTGCCTTCCCCTTCGGGGCCGCGGTGGCGAAGGCAGTCGATCGCCCGCTCGAGGGACGGCGGAGGACCTGCTGAACGATCAAGGACATAGCCGAAGATTCCACACACGATAAGCCTCCCGCGTGTAGCCCGGCCGGGTCATGGTGTCGAGCCGGTGCCCCGGTTCTACAGCGCGTTTCGAGCGCGCCGGCGCCCGCGGTGGTGCCGCGTCGTGGCCCGGCGCTCTGCCCCCTCGGCGCACGGCACGACGGGGCATGAAGCCCCGCCCGAAAGGGCGTCAGCGCAACACACCCTCGTGCCGGAGGCGCGCGCGGATCTGCGCGATCGAATCGCGGTCGCGATCGATGCGCTCCGCGCGCCATCCCCGATCGAGCGCCGCGGCCACGTTTTCGGCGCGGTCGTCGAAGAACACGACCCCTCGCCCGCGCACGCCGCTCAATGCCTCGAACTGCTCGTAGATCGCGGGCTCGGGCTTCGCGACGCCGAGCCGGTGCGAGGCCCATGCATAGTGCAAGCGAGCGACCGCGGGATATTCGGGAGGCCCGTCCAGCGGGCGTGTCCCGTCCCGGTGCACGAGGCGAAGCCAGTGCGCTTCGTTCGTATTCGACAGGGCGGCCGTGCTCATTCCCGCTTCGTGCAGGTCGTCGACGAGCGCCGCCGCGCCCGGCTCCTCGCCGATGCAGATCGCGGCGTGCGCGCGGCGAAGCTCGTCCGGCGTGTGCGTGCCGTCGAGGCGGGCCATTGCCTCCGCCCAGGCGTCCAGCGCGAGCTCGCCGCGCTCGTGCCGCACGAAGAGAGCCCGGCGCGCGGCCGCCGTCGCGGGGTCGGCGTTCGGCGGCGAGAGATTCGCGCGGCGGCACGCCTCTTCCCAGCTGTGGCAAATCCGAATCAGGACGCCCCCGAGATCGAAGCAGACGATCTCGCGGGGGCTGGGAGGCGGGACGGACGGCATCGAGCGGACGCTGCTTCGCGCGGGTGCCGCCGAGGCATACCATGCGCGCATGAAAATCGTTCGATACCGCGACCCCGCCGGCGGGATCCACTACGGCGCCGAGCAGGCGGACGGCAGCGTCTTTCGCATCGAGGGCGACGTGTTCGGAGAGCACCGCGTCCTTCCGTCGCCGGTAGCGGCGGACGGCATTCGGCGGCTCGCCCCCGTCGCGCCGGCGCAGATCTTGTGCATCGGGCTCAATTACCGAAAGCACGCGGAAGAGACGAACGCCAAGATTCCCGAATATCCCGTGCTCTTCATGAAAGGGGTGAATGCCGTCGCGCACCCGGGCGATCCCATCGTGCTGCCGCGCCGGCTGCGGAGCGACGAAGTCGATTACGAGGGCGAGCTCGCGGTCGTCATCGGCAGGGCGGCGAAGAACGTCTCGCGCGAACGCGCGCTCGAATACGTGCTCGGCTATACGTGCGCGAACGACGTCTCGGCGCGCGACTGGCAAAAACGCCACGGCGGGGGGCAATGGTGTCGCGGCAAGACCTTCGACACGTTCGCGCCGCTCGGGCCGCGCCTCGTGACGGCGGACGAGATCGCCAATCCGAACGCGCTCCGGATCGCCACCCTCGTGAACGGCGAGCGGCTGCAGGACTGGACGACGGCGGATATGATCTTCGACGTGCCGCAATTGATTGCGTTTCTCAGCGGAAGCACGACGCTCGTGCCCGGCACCGTGATTCTCACGGGAACGCCGCACGGCGTGGGGATGGCGCGCACGCCCCCGCGATGGCTCGTGCCTGGGGATGTCGTGAGCGTCGAGATCGAAGCGATCGGGACATTGACGAACCCGGTTGTCGAGGAGGCCGGCGAGGAAGGGCGAGCGTGACCGAGGGTCGCCGACGGTGAGACGCGAGGCCCGCACCGTGACCCTGGAGTCGCGTCCATGACTCGAAGATCAGGGCCGGGCGGTACGCGGGCCGTTCAGGGATGCGGCCCCAATTTCAACGAGAAGGCTGGGGGACCCGCTCATCGAAATTCCGTGAGCACCGCACGAGCCGCGCATTGTTTCGCGCGATTTCCCCCGTGCCTTCGCGTGGCCTGCGCCCGCGTCTCCCGCGGTGGCATGCGGCATTGCGCCCGCGGAGTTCGGCAAGACGGTTTACAATTAGAGTGAACCCGCTGTCGCGAGCCCCCGTTGCATCGCTGTTGCAGCGAAATGACTGACGCACCCCGGGGTCCGACCGGCCCCAGAACTTTGGGAATAAAATTCGCAAGATGGTCCGGTGCGGGCTTGGAGGCTGAACCTAAGGCGTGATAAGACCGCGCATAATTTTACGGAAGGGAAGGGGCTTTATCATGGTGACGTCGCGAAGAGCGAAACTGGCAGCACTCGGTGGGGTCTTCGGAATGCTCATCGCGTGCGGCGCGATGACGGGTTGTGGCGATGATTCCTCCACGGGGCCGACAAGCGGCAGCACGGGGACGACCGGTACGACCGGTACAAGCGGCGCGACCGGCACGACGGGTACGACCGGCACGGCGGGCACGACCGGCACGGCGGGCACGACCGGCACGGCGGACGCGGGCGACGCGGGTGACGCGACGCTGCCCGATTCGGGCGGTGATGCCACGGTGGACTCGGGCGCCGAGGACACGGGCACGAAGGACACCGGCACGGCGACGCCGGATACGGGCGTCGCGGACACCGGCGCGAAAGACACCGGCACGGTGGTGGATACCGGCGTCGACACGGGCACGGTGACGGCGGACGCAGGTGAAGATGCGGGCGAAGACGCGGGCGAAGACGCGGCCGTTTGCGAGACGGGATGGCCGACGGACGGTGGCGCGAACATCGTCACGAATGCCACCTTTGAAACCGGCATCACGGGCTG
>DATHQY010000593.1:0-7553 GCA_035482215.1 Polyangiaceae bacterium
CCCCGAGCCAGGAACCCGAGCCGCCACGCCCGCGGATGCACCGCCTACGCTTTCTGGGAGGGTGGAGTCGCGAAAGCTCCGCGTAGACGAACGTAAAGGTCGCGGTAGCGCGGGATCGTCTCGGCGTACGCCGCGGCAAGCGCCGCATCTGGCTCGATCGCACGCACCACCGGCGGCGCGACGCACACGTCACTCGGGGACTCGCCCGCCGCGGCGATCCGCGCGAGCCGCGCCGCTCCGAACGCCGGCCCGAGCTCCGCCCGCTCGCGCACCAGCAGCGGGTGGCCCAACGCGCTCGCGATGATCTTCGCCCAGAGCGGGCTCCGCGATCCGCCGCCGATCACGGTGATCTCGCGCGGAACGCCACCCGCTTCCCGGAGAACGGAGAGACCGTCGGCAAACGCGAACGCGACACCCTCGAGAACGGCCCGCGCGAGCGTCGCGCGCGTGGTCTCGTGCGTCAGCCCGAAGAAGACGCCCCGCGCTTCGGGGTCGTTGTGGGGCGTGCGCTCGCCCGAAAGATACGGAAGGAAGATTTCCTTCGCGGGCGCCGTAGCCTCCTTCTCCACTTCGGCCAGAAGCGACGCTTCGTCGCGCGCGCCGACGACCGGCACGACCCACGACAAGCAGCTCGCGGCGCTGAGGATGACCGACATCTGGTGCCACAGGTTCGGGATGCAGTGGCAGAACGCATGGACGCCGCGCGCTGGGCTCGGCGAGAACCGGTCGGTGACCAGGAACAGCACGCCCGAAGTGCCGAGAGAAAGAAGCCCCTGCCCGGGATGGATCACACCCGCGCCCGCCGCACCCGCCGCGTTGTCGCCGCCGCCCGCGGCAATCACGGTCTTCGGCGACAGACCCCACGCCTCCGCCAGATCGCGCCGCAGCGTCCCCGTCCCTTGGGTCCCTTCGCACGCACGCGGCATCGCGCCCGGAGACAGCCCGGTCGCGGCGAGCATCTCGGGAGACCAATCCCGCTTCGCCACGTCGAGCCAGAGCGTGCCCGACGCGTCGGACATGTCGGTGGCCAGATCGCCGGACAGCGTGAGCCTCAGCCAGTCCTTCGGCAAAAGCACATACGCCGTCTTGGCGAAGATCTCGGGCTCGTGATGGGCGACCCAGAGCAGCTTCGGGGCCGTAAATCCGGCCATCGCGGCGTTGCCCGTGATCGCGCGCAACCGCGGCTCTCGTTTCTCGAGCGCGGCACACTCCGGACCGCTGCGCCCGTCGTTCCACAGAATCGCAGGCCGGAGCACGCGATGCGACGCATCGAGCAACGTCGCGCCGTGCATCTGCCCCGAGAGGCCGATCGCTTTCGTCGCCGCGAACTCCGTCGGCGCCGCCTGCCGAATCTTGCCGATCGCGAGCTCGGTCGCGGCCCACCACGCGGAAGGCAGCTGCTCGGACCAGAGCGGGTGCGGCCGTTCGACCGTGAGCGGCGCGCTCGCTTCCGCGACGATCCGCTGCGAATCATCCACGAGGAGCGCCTTCACGCTCGACGTACCCAAGTCGATCCCGACGTACATGCGATCCTTCTCCCGTCTCTGTGTCTAAAGGGTGCTTCTACGCCGCCGCCGAAGTGCCTTCCACACGGTCCCCCTCCATCGCGAGGAGCACCGCCCCACGAAGCATGATGTCGTCGCCGACCGTCGAGAGCGCGATCGGAATCCCGTCGCCGCGCATTGCATGCGCCGATACCGAGGCGCGCACCGGATCGAGCAAATGGTTGCCCGCCTGGATGACCCTGCCGCCGAGGACGACCATCTCCGGATTGAATAGATTCAGCAAGTATGAAATCCCCATTCCCAGATACTCGCCGGCGTGCGCCAGAATGCGGCGCGCTTCTTCATCGCCCGCGCGCGCCGCGATCGCGACGGCTTGCGCGTCGATCTTGCGGGAGCCTGCGCCATTGCTCGCCGGAACGACGACGCCCTTCGCGCTGGCTCGGGCGGCAGCTTCGATCGCGGTGCCCGACGCCACCGTCTCGATGCATCCCGTGCGCCCGCACGCACATAGCGCCGAGTTGCCGTGCACCGCGCAGTGCCCGAGCTCGCCGCTGAATCCGTTCTTCCCGTAAAGCACGCGTCCGTCCGCGACGAGCGCGGCGCCGACGCCCGTTCCGACGTAGACCCACGCGAAGGAGCGCACGCCGCGCGCCGAGCCGAGCCGCCCCTCGGCGACCGCCGCAGCTTGCGTGATGTTGCGCACGATGACCGGCGCCCGTAGGGCCCGCGACAGCTCGCCGCGCAGCGGCACGTCGTACCACCTGAGGTTCGGCGCGAGAACACACGTGCCCGTCGCTTGGTCGACGAGCCCCGGGATCGCCACCCCGACCCCCTGCAGGCGCGAGCGCGGCAGCTTCGACTCGCGGAGCGCCGCTGTCACGAGCGAGGGCACCATCCGAATCGCCTGGCCGGGCTGGCCACGAAACGACCGGTGCGTCGTGCGCGTCCGGATCTGCCCACGCGCGTCCGCGACCGCGACGGTCGTCTGCCGGACGCCGAAGTGCATCCCGACGAACGCGACCGCGTCGTCGTTCAGCTCGAGGAGCCGCGATCGCCGCCCTTTGCGCGAGGGCGATACGCCGAAGCCCACTTCGCGGACGATGCCTTCGTCGAGGAGCATGTCGACAATCGCAGAGACCGTGGGCTTCGTGAGGGCGGAACGGCGGGCCAGATCGGTGCGCGACACCGTCTGCCCTTCGCGAATCATGTCCAGGAGAAGGGCCCGGTTCATCTCCCGCATCGTTCGACTGTCGACTTTGCCCAGCACGGTCCGCCGACTGTAACAGGCGCGTGTCCCCCTCTGCAGCGCAGAGTGGGTGCTTTTTCGCGTCGTGGCGCCTTTACGGCGCGACCACTTCGAGATGCGCCTTCTTCACGTCGGCGGAGCTGCCGCCAACCATGATCTCGAAGCCGCCCGGCTCGACGACGCGCTTCATCGTCTCATCGTAAAATGAAAGCTCGTTTGGACCGAGGTCGATATCCACGCGCTCCGACTTGCCCGGATCGAGGTGGATCCGCCGGAACCCTTTCAGCTCCTGCACGGGCCTCGTGACGGAGCTCACGAGGTCATGGATGTAGAGCTGGACGACCTCGTCCGAGGCGCGGCTTCCCGTGTTCGTCACCATGACGCTCACCGTCGTGTGCCCCGTCGTCGCGATTGCGTCGGGGGTGACCGTCGGATTGCCGTACCGGAACGTCGTATACGTCAGCCCGTAGCCGAACGGCCAGAGGGGTCCCGTCTCCTCGAAGAGATACGGACGGCGCGCCGAAGGCTTGTAATCGTAGTAGGCGGGAACCGTGCCCACCGAGCGCGGGACGCTGACCGGCAATCGCCCCGACGGGCTCACGTCACCGAAGAGCGCAGCCGCCACGGCCGTCCCTGTTTCTTCGCCCAGATAGAAGCCGTCGAGAATCGCCGTGGCCGAGTGCGCGAGCTCCTCGATGCCGAGGGGGCTACCATGAATCAGAACGACCACGGTCGGCTTGCCTTTTGCGAGTACGGCACGGGCGAGATCCATCTGGCGGCCCATCAAGTCGAGCGTCATCCGGTCGCCGCGGTGGTTGTCGGCCCACCCTTCGCGCGAGAGCTGCTCGTTTTGACCGATGACGAGCACGTTCACATCCGCGGCGGCCGCCACTTTTGTCGCTTCCGCAATGAGCCGCGCGTCTTCTGCCGGATCCGCCAGCTCGACCGGGTCGTCCGTCCATCCGCGATTGCCTTGGGTGAGACCACATCCCTCCGCCGTCAGCACGCGAGCGTGCTTTCCGAGGCGCGCTTTGATTCCGTCGAGCACGCTCACCGGCTTGTCGGGCGTCCCGCTGTAGCCGCCGAGTCGGCACGTCGCCGCGTTGGGCCCGATGACCCCGATGGTTTGGATCGTCGTCGGGTCGAGGGGGAGAAGATTGTTGTCGTTCTTCAGGAGGATCAGCGCTTCCTCCGCAGCCTTCACGGCGAGTGCACGGTCCGCCGCGCGCTCCGGTTCCGGGGGGACCGTCACGTAAGGATGCTCGAAGAGACCGAGCTGGAACTTCATGCGCAAGATCCGCTCGACCGCCTCGTCGACGATCTGCACCGGCACTTTGCCGGTCGTCACGTCGTCCATCAACGTCGCGTACCCCTCGGGCTCGGGCAGCTCCATGTCGACCCCGGAGAGAAGCGCCTTGCGCCCGGCGAGGCGCAAATCCGGCACGACATGGTGCTTTCGTTCGAGCTCGGCCACGCCGAAGTAGTCCGAGACCACGAGCCCTTGAAAGCCCCACTCGCCGCGCAGCAGATCGCGCAGGAGCCAGCGGTTTGCGTGCGAAGGAAGCCCGTCCACCTCGTTGTAGCTCGCCATCACGGACGCGACGCCCGCTTCGCGCACGAGAGCCTCGAAAGGCGGAAGGAAGACCTCGCGCAGAACGTGCGGCGAGTCGTTGCCCGGCGCGGTGTTGCGCCCGCCCTCGGGCGTGCCGTGACCGGTGAAGTGCTTTGCCGTGGCCATGACGTGGGCCTCGTCGATCGGCGCATCGGCGGTACGGCGGCCCTGGAACCCGAAGACCGCGGCGACGCCGAGGCGCGACACGAGGTACGGATCCTCGCCGTACGTTTCTTCGAACCGGCCCCACCGCGGATCGCGCGCGACGTCGACGACCGGCGCGAGGACGTGCTGCACTCCACGCCCGCGTGCCTGCCGCGCCGCCACGGTGAAGACTTGCTCGAGGAGCCCGGGATCGAACGTACCCGCAAGCGCGATCGCCTGGGGAAAGCTCGTGCCGCCGGGCGCGACGAGGCCGTGGAGCGCCTCTTCGTGCAACGTCGCGGGGATGCCGAGACGCGTCTTTTCGATCAGGTATTTCTGCACCGCATTCGCGAACTCGGCGGCGCCGGCCGCGTCGTGCTTGTCGCCCGGACGCGTGATCTCGCCAATGCCGTTCGTGATGAGATGGTCCGCGGTCTCGGGCGAGAACGCGTGGTTCTTCCCTCCGTCGAGGCGCGTGTGCTCCCAATTGACCGTCTCGAGCTGGGCGATTTTTTCCGCGAGCGTCATCCGCGCGAGCAGATCCGCGGCGCGCTCCTGCGGCGAGAGGTGAGGATCGCGGTAGCGCACAGCACCTCCGGCCGCTGCGCGGGCCGTCGGACCGACGCCGGCCGCAGCGCCCACAGAGGCCGACCCCGCGTCGAGGGCTTCCACGGGACGGCACGCGACGCCCCCCCAGATGGCCGCTGCAAGCAGCGACCCCAGCGCCCCCGCTGCGATCGGCACCATCCCCCATAGTCGCCCGGCCCGGCATTCGCGCGGCGGTCCCGACTGCCCCTTGCCCATTCGCTCGTTCGCTCGCGTGGCCACCGGTTCAACCCCGGAAAGGAAATGCTTCCCCTTTTGCGCCTGTCGCGTCTGCCACGTTCCCGAACCGCAGAACGGTCATCGATCGATACGTGTCCCCGGCCGGCAATCGCGTCGACGGGAACTCGGATCGGTTCGGCGAATCCGGATAGTGCTGCGTCTCCAAACAGAGCGCCGCGTACTTCGCGAACGCATCCAGGCCGTTCGCCCCAGCTACCCGCGGGCGCACGCCATCTCGAACGGCGAGCGACTGACCCGAATAGAACTGAACGCCGGGCTCCGTCGTGAGAACGCGGAGCTCGCGGCCCGAAGCGGGCGACATGAGCCGCGCGGCCTCGCGCAGCGTGAGGCCGCCGGGCACGCGGGGCGACGGCCCGGTGGCAAGCGGTCCGTCGAGCACGTAGTTGTGATCGTAGCCGCCCCCGATGCGGAGCTGCGGGTCGGCGCCGTCGACCCGGTCGCCGATACGACGGCCCGACCGGAAATCGAACGGCGTCCCGCCGACGTTCCGCATCTCACCGGTCGGCAAAAGCGACGCGTCGACCGGCGTGAACCGGCCGGCGTGGATCGTGAGCTCGTGATCGAGAATGGTCCGCTCCCGGGAGGGCGCCAGATTGAAATACGCGTGCTGCGTCATGTTGACGATCGTGACCTGATCGCCGACGGCCTGGTATTCGACCGAGAGGTCGCCGTTCCGATGAAGCGCGTATTCGACCGTCACGTCGAGTGCACCGGGATACCCTTCTTCGCCGTCCGGGCTCCGCCGCGTCAAGACGACCGCGACTTTGTCCGCCTCCTCGACGGGGCTCGCCCGCCAGAGCACCTTGTGAAACCCGTTCGGGCCGCCGTGAAGGTGGTTGCCGCCGTTGTTCTGTGGCAGGGCAAACTCACGTCCGTCGAGAGTGAAACGCCCGTGCCCGATCCGATTGGCATAGCGGCCGATGACGGCGCCCATGAAAAACGCGTCGCTCTCGTAGTCGGCGAGCCGCTCGTAGCCGAGCACGATGTCTTCCGCGACGCCGCGCCCATCCGGCACGAGGAGCGACGTGAGAATGCCACCGTAGTCGATGACGGACGCGCGGATTCCGCGCGGATGCGAGAGAACGTACTCGGTGACGAGATCGCCTTGCGCGAGAACGCCGAACGCGTGGGAGCTAACGCCGAAAGAACCGGGCATCGCCTCTTACCTGTGGACGATAGGAATGGACTGGACGGTGCCGGCGGTGGGACGCCGGGTGGAACAGGATCGCCTCCGGCGCGCGCGCGAAATAGGGTTGGCGGCGCACGACGCCGGGAGGGTGCATCCCCATGGCGATTTCCATCCCCCGTGGATCGTGCGGGCCTTGCGCTTCGCCGGTAGCGAGCTCGCGCGGATCGAGCGGCAGCGCCGCTGACACCTCCCGCGGGGGACGCGTGCTCCACCGTCGCAAGACCTTTGCGGTGCCTCTGGCCGAACGGGCTGACCCGGGGAACACGGTGGGCGGCGACTGTAACAGGCTTGGCCTCGCATTCAATCGCGGAGGCGAGCGCACCGGTCCGGGGTGCCAGTTGTGCGCCGATTCGCGCGCTGCGCGCTTGCCTGAGCGAGCCGCACCCGCTTGCCTTCACCGGGTCAGGTTGGTAAAGTCATTTGCCTAAATTGACGTTCCGGGCGTAGCTCGCAACAATGCGGGCGGTCGCCCGTGAAGCGTGTAAGGGCGAAGGAAAGGCGAAGCTGTCTTCATGTCCAAGCAAGCGTTCCCCGGCATCGAACCCGTTCGATTCGTCGGGCCTGAGAGTCAGGCGCCGCTCGGCTACCGCTACTACGACAAGAATCGCGTGGTGCGCGGCAAGCGCATGGAAGATCATCTCCGCCTCGCGGTCTGCTACTGGCACACCTTCGTCTGGGAAGGGCAAGACGTGTTCGGCCTCGGGACCGGCACGTTCGGCCGCCCGTGGAACGCCGCCGGCTCGCCGATCGCCGTCGCCGAGGAGAAGGCTGCTGCCGCGTTCGAATTTTTCGAGAAGCTCGGGACGCCGTTCTTCTGCTTTCACGATCGCGACGTGTCGCCCGAAGGCGCGAGCCTCGCGGAGACGAACGCAACGCTCGATCGCATTGCCGACGTCCTCGCGGGCCACATGCAACGCACGGGCGTGAAGCTCCTGTGGGGCACCGCCAACTTGTTCAGCCACCCGCGATTCATGGGCGGCGCGGCGACCAACCCGGATCCGGAAGTGTTCG
>DATHQY010000594.1:0-15286 GCA_035482215.1 Polyangiaceae bacterium
GCTCAGGATGTCCCCGTAGAGATTCTCGGTGACGATCACGTCGAGCCGGTTGGCGTCGCGCACCATCTGCATTGCGCATGCGTCGACGATCATCTCGGCGGCCTCGATCGAAGGATGCCGCTTGGCGGCCGCTCGAAACACGTCGAGGAGCAGGCCGTCCGACAGCTTCATGATGTTGGCCTTGTGGACGCACGTGACGCGCTTTCGCCCGGCCTTTTCCGCGTAGTCGAACGCGTACTCGCAAATCCGCGCACACCCCTTTTCGGTAATCAGCTTGATGCTCTGCGCGATGCCCGGAAGGATCATGAGCTCGAGGCCCGCATAGAGGTCCTCCGTGTTCTCGCGCACGATGACGAGATTGGTACCTTCGAAGCGGGGCTCGACCCCGCGGAGCGAGCGGATCGGCCGCACGTTCGCGTAGAGGTCGAGCGCCTGCCGCAAGGCCACGTTCACCGAGCGAAACCCTTTGCCGATCGGCGTCCCGATGGGACCCTTCAGAGCCACGCGATTGCGCCGGATCGACGCGATGACCTCGTCGGGCATCGCGGTGCCGCGTGCCTCCGCGACGGCGGCCCCGGCGTCGTGCTTCTCCCATTCGACGGCCACGCCCGCGGCTTCGACGACGCGCACCGCCGACGCGCTCACCTCGGGGCCGATGCCGTCACCCGGAATCAACGTGATCTTGTGCGCCCCCATGGAGAAGCGCGAGCGTAGCAGAGCGGCCCTGGCCAGGGGTTTTCTTCGGATTATGCTCGCGCCCGCGCCAGGGCTCGCTTGCCCGACCGCGCAAACGAAGCTCGAACGCCGAAAGCGAGAACGCCAATGAGCGACCTTCAGATCGAAACACTGAAACCGGGGACCGGCGCGGAGGCGAAGTCGGGAGATCGCGTCACGGTGCATTATGTGGGCACCCTTCTCGACGGAAAGAAGTTCGACAGCTCACGCGACCGCGGCGAGGGCTTCCGCTTTCACCTTGGCAAAGGCCAAGTCATCCAGGGATGGGACCAGGGCGTCGCCGGCATGAAAGTGGGCGAACTTCGCAAGCTGACGATCCCGTCCGGCCTTGCGTATGGCGCGCGCGGCTTTCCTCCGGTGATCCCGCCCGGGGCTACCCTCGTTTTCGAAGTCGAGCTCCTCGCGGTCAGTTGACGCCACGGCAAGAGGCGTCGCTGCCCGGGAGGCACGCCACGCGGCGGGCGCCTACTGCGGGGGTCGACCGCGCTCCGGCTTGTGCACTTCGCCACTCGACGTGATCTCGATCGCCGGCGATCGCGGGGCATTCGCAGTGCGCACGCCCTGAACACGCACGAGGCCGATGCGAACTGCGCTCGCTTCGGTGCGCGCCGAAGGGTGGCTCGCGAGGCCGAGATCCACGGGACTCGGCCAGAGCGGAGCGAAGTTCGTGTCGTAACGGAACGCGAGCAGCCGATCCACGGAAACGGCGGCGGCCGGTTCCACGAGGACGAACGACGACAGCGAGTCGATCGCGATCGCCACCGGCCCGGTCGAATGCCCGCTTCCGAGCGCGACGCCCGAGGCATCGCTCGCGAGCGTCGCGTCTTCGCGCAATCGCGCGGCGCGAACCCCGGCGGGCGATGCGCACGCTACGATCCACCCCCACCCTTCGCCGTAGGCCACCGACATCGAATCGCAGCGCTCGGGTCTGAACACTTCGAAGTCGCCGAACGCGTTCCCGTCGTCGGCCCACATGCGCGCGGCCACGGTCTGGAGTTTCTCGACCCACACGAAGACCGCGGCTCCGCCGTCCGGCCGCGGAGCGAGCGTCACGTGGCCCGACGGCAGGACCATGCCGGCGATTGGTCGCGGCTTCTGCCACTCGAGGCGATCGCGATCCACGACGATGACGATGGGCTCGCTCTCGTCGGCGTGCGCCACGAGAAATGCCTTTGCGCCCGTGGCGAGATCGACGGCCTGAACGGCGAACGGACCGTGCGCGCCGTCATGCGCACCCTCACGCGCGCTTTCCCCAAAATGCGCGCGCAGGAGCGCGCCCTGGGCTCGCAAGAGCGGGTCCTCGTCGAACCGTGCGACGGAAAACCGGTGCGCTTCGCCCGTCGTGATCGCGGGCGCTGACGCGGGCGCATGGGCGTCGGGCACGTCGAGCGCGACCGCCGAAGCGGGCTGCAGCGCATCGGCGGGAGCGGCCGACGGCGATGCCTGCGAGGACGGCAATGCCTGCGGCGGCGACGGCTGCGACGACGAAGGCTTGGTGCAGCCCGCGAGGCATCCCGTGAGGCCGAGGCACGCGAGAGACCCAAGCGCTCTCACCCAGGACGGCCCGTGCGGCCGAACCGGACGAAGATCCCCAACCAGCCGCGCCCCAAATAGACCGCGTTGAGCGCGAGGTAGAGCCACAGATACGCATCCAGACGGCCGAAGAGCGCCCACACCCAAATGTGGCTCGGGTAGTGATTGAGCCACTGAAGAAAGGTCATCACGAGACCGGCCACGCGCCTCACCGGCGACACACGCGCGGCACCGGGCTTGTGCTGCGCCTCGTAGAAGGCTTCAACGGTCGTTTCGCGACCGGAAAGCTCGGGCCGGCGCAAGAAGTTCGTCAGCGAAATGGCCGATGCGACGACGACCACCGCGGCGATGGCGCCGAACAAGAAGCGCGGATCGCCGGCGCTCCACATCGTGCCGTCATAGCCGAGGCCGCCCGCACGGTACGCGCGCAGTCCCAGAGCCGCGGCGAGAAGAACCGCCTTGGCTTCGTCGGTAAAGAAGTCGAAAAGGTGCCCCGTCTTCGACGCGAGCTTCTTGAACCGCGCGAGCATGCCGTCCGCGCAGTCGAAACAATAGCTGAGCTCGAGCACGGCGACGGCCCACAGCCCACCGGACCAGGATGGCATGGCGACGAACATGGCCGCCGCCGCCACGAAGATCACGAAATTGACGAGCGTGAGCTGATTCGGGGTGACCGGCGTCCGGGCCACCGCGGCCACGAGCACTGCCGCGACCGGCCGCATGAAATACGTATTGAAGATCTGGTCGTGGTTCTTCCGGGTTTCCCGATAGACACGAGCGGCCGTACCAAGCATGGAGCGGGGCGCCAAGCGTACCGACTTTTCCGCCACGGGCGAGCGCGCGGGGACCGACCGCCTCGTCCGCGCGGGTCCGCAGGCCCGGATTGGAAACAAATCGGCATCGTGCGCAATCTCGCGCGTATCCTGCTCCCCAGCCGCGGCAATCTGGGGTACAGGGCCGCCATGTCGATGAAGCGCAGCAAGCAGCGGAGCTCCGGCGGCCGGCCCGGTGACGACGAAGAGTCCTCCGCGTGGTCGAAACCCGCTCCGCCCGAGCCCACCTGGGCGGACATCGAGTCGAAGCCGGAAGAATCGTTCGTGCGGTTCCAGCTCTCGTCGCGCTACGCAAAAGGCGATCTGATTGCGCACCCCAAGTTCGGAAAGGGGCTCGTGCTCGGGGTGGAGGGCCCGCGCATCGAGGTTCTCTTCCAAGACGGAAAGAAGAAGCTCGGTCACACCGTCGCGTGAGTGAACCGCTGACGGAAGTGGCGCGTGCGTTCGCCCACGAAGGGGTGGACTTGGCATCGCTCGGCCTCGCATGGGCGCGGGCCACGCCGGCAGTGACAATTGTTCCCGCCTTCGGGCTGCGCGCCATCCCCGGCCCCGGCCGTGCGGTGCTCGCCCTCGGGTTTGCCGCGTGCATCGTTCCCGCGGTCGCGCTCGCGCAAGCAGCACCCGGCGCCCCAGCGCTGCAGGGCACGCCCGGCGGCGAGTCGTGGCTCGTCATGGCGCTCGCGGAGGTGCTGCGCGGTTTGCCCGTCGCCCTCGCCGCGGCGATTCCCCTTTGGGCCGCGACGATGGCTGGCGGCGTCGCGGACGCACTGCGCGGGTCGCAGGAAACGGCGAGTGCGCCGACCGTCGAAGGGCGCGCGTCCCCCCTGGGCGTTCCGCTGTCGCTCCTCGCGTCCGCGATCTTTCTGCAGACGGGCGGCCCCGCGCGCGTGGCATGGGCGCTCGCATCGTTGCCCCCGGCCAACCCCGGCGCGGGATCTATCGGAGCCCTCGGAGCCACGGGACCGTGGCTCGCCGTCGCGCACGACCTCACGGCGGGCATTTCGCTGGCGGTCGCCCTCGGGGCGCCGCTGCTCGCCGCGTCCGTCGTGATTGAAGTCGCGGGCGCGCTCATCGCGCGCGCCGCCTCGCCCGCCCAGATTCACGCGCTGCTCGCCCCGGTGCGCGCGCTGGGCATGCTCGGCGTCCTGGCGATCGTCGTCGACCGCCTCGCGCATGCTCTGGCGAACGCAATGCCCTGACGCCAAGGGCCCGATCAGAGAGGGATCTTGTATCCGAGCGTGAGGCCGAACTCGAAGGCGGCGACGCTCCCGGTGAGCGTCGGGCAGTCGCCGAGGGCATCGCAGGAGCTCTCCTGCGAGAACGGCTTCTGCGTCGGCAGGAGCCACCGGTCCGCGCGCAGCGCGACGCCCAGCACGAGCTGCTCGCTGATCGAATAGTCCGCGCCCGCCTGAATGCCCGCCGAGAATCCCTCCGTGCCGACGGTTACCGTCGTCGTGCCGAGGAGCGGCGGGACGGCGGGGACAGCGGGCCCGGGGTTCGTCGTGAATCGATCGGCGATGATGAGTCCCCCGACGGCCATGCCGATCCAGCCTTCGAGCCAGTGCCAGCGAAACGCGTAGTAGCGCGCCTCTCCGCCCAGAAAAAGATAGCTGCGCGAATGGGTGCGCGAGAGACCGCTCGCGCCGCCGTAATTGGGATCGGTCGTCGGAAACGGCGAGAACATCGCGCCGGCGCCGATGGCCCATTCGCGGTTCGGTCGATAGAGCACGTGCACGCCCGTCTGCAGCGTGGCGTCGCCGCTTCCGACCGTCCCGAGCGGCGTCGCGCCGCCGCGATTCGCAGGCGAAATCGGCGCGCTCGGGAGCGCGATGATCCCGGCCTCGAGCTCCGCCACGGTGTGCGCGCGGTCGAGCAGCGCGACGTGCTGCGAGTTTTCGTCCGCGCGCGCCGCCTCGCCGGGCAGCGCGACGCAGACGAAGCCCACCAGCACGGCGAGAGGCGGCCCGAGGTGCCGCACAGAATGGGCTAGGCGCACCGGTTCAGAGCCACTTCTGCCCGGCGCTCTGCGGCGGCGGCGCCGCAGGCGGCGAAGCCGCGGCAGGAGGCACCGCAGGCGTGCGCGAAGACGCGCTCGGATCGCCGACGGCGACCGAGCGCGCGGCGCGAACGGGACCCGAGGCGGTGCGGCCGTTGAACGTCACTTCGAAGCGCCCGGCCTGCATGAAAGTGAAGGTGGTGCGCAGCACGCCTGAGCCGTCGTCGGCGGCAGGCATGTCCGTGCCCGCCGAGAGACCCGGGCCCGCGATGTGAAACGACGCCGCGTCGAACCTCGATCCGGGAGGCCCGGACACGCGCGCGACGAAGTCCACGGGCTGGCCGACTGCGGGCCTCGCGTTCGACGCGTCGAGCGCGACGCGCACGGCGGGCGCCGCGCCGTTCGCGTTGGCCGCCGTGGCGGCGGCAACCGAAGGACCGCTCGGGACGCCGTTCGTCCGCGCCAGCGGCGGCACCGACTCGGGAGCGACGGCGGAGACTTCCGCCGGCGGCGCGCTCCACTGGACGGCGAGGGCCTTCGCCTCGCGGTTCGACGGGTCGAGCTGCCCGGCGAGCTTGGCCCAGTCGACGGCGTCGAGCGTGTCGCCGACGTCATGGCGCGAGCGCGCCGCCTGGAGCAGATCGCTCGCGGCCCGCCTACGCACGCCGAGGAGCTCCGCGTCGTTCGGCCAGCGCGCGAGCGCCTGGTCGGTGATGTCCCGCACGTTGTCGCCGGGCGGCGCGTCCCAGTGTTGAAGCAAGCGCGCGTTCTCGGCGGCCGCCACGGCGCCGCTTCGCGGCGATCCGAGCGCCGATGCGCTCCCGGAGACGCCTCGCCAGGTGAGGGTCGCCACCCCGAGGACGCCGGCGACGATGCCCGCCACGGCGAGCGTGCGCGGGTGCGCCCATGCGCGGCGCGACCGAATCGCGTCCGCCGCGAAATCGACGGACGTCGGCGAGCTCGCGAAGGCCACGGTGCGCGAGACGGGCGCCGACGGCGTGGCGATGCTCTCGCCCGTCACGGTGGCGGATGGGGGCCCCGTAAGTTGCGACGAGAGCGCGGGGTGCTGATCGTCGATCGTCGTCTCCGGTCCGGGAGCGCCGGCCGCCACCCGGGCCTCGAAGTCGGCATCGGGCGTCCATCGCGTCGTCTCGGCGGTAGGCGGCGTGAGCTGCGTTCGCATGACGGCGCGCGTTTCGGCGGGCGCGGGCGTCTCGTAGGCCGTCTTCGGTGGCAACGGCTCTTGCGAGGGCCCGTGCGGCGCCGGTCGCGAGGACGCCGCGGGGCCGGCCGGCGGATGCGCGGGACCGTGCGACGCCGCGCCGATGCGCGCCGCGACGTCCTTGTCGAGAGCGTGCTGCTTCGTGCGTTCGAGCGACGGCATCTGCACCACGCTCGCGTGCGAGCCACGCCCGCGATCGAGGAGCGCCGGCCGCGCGAGAATGTCTTGCGCCGACAGACCGCTGCGAATCGCCGCCTCGAGCAGCGTGCGTCCGAAGACGCGCGCGTCGGAGGCACGCTCGTCCGCGCGCTTCGCGAGGTTCTTCATCACGACGGTCGCCACCGGCTCCGGTACGTACGAGGCGCGCGCGATCGACTTCAGGTGCGGCGGCGCGTCGCGCGTCTGCTGCACGAGCAGCGACACCGCCTGCTCGCCGTCGAACGGCGTCCGGCCCGCGAGCATCTGGTAGACCATCGTCGCGATCGAATAGACGTCGCCCGGCGCGCCGACGCGCTCCCCCTGCGCGCCTTCCGGCGAAATGTATCGCGCGGTCCCGAAGATGAGGCCCGCGGCCGTGTTCATCGCGTTCTCGTCCCAATTCAATCGGGCGATGCCGAAGTCGAGCACTTTGACGAAATCCGGATCGTCCGCCCGATGCACGAGCATGACGTTCTCCGGCTTGAGGTCGCGGTGGACGACGCCCTGGGCGTGCGCCTCACCTGCCGCTTCGCAGAGCTGCAGCGCGATGTGCAGCGCGCGCGGAAGCGGAAACGCGCCGCCCGCCGCGAGAAGCCCGCTCTGGAGCGACATCCCGTCCAGGTACTCCATGATGATGTACATGGCGCCGTCGGGAAGCTGGCCGACGAGCAGCACGTGGACGACGTTCGGATGCGAGAGGCGCGAGGCGACTTTGGCTTCGCGATGGAAGCGCGCGACGATCGTTTCGTTGTGCGAGAGCTCGCGATGCAGAATTTTCACGGCCACGTCTCGGTCGATGCCGCGCTGAAAGGCGCGGTAGACGCGGCCCATCGCGCCGATCCCGACGAGCTGCCGCACTTCGATGTGCCCCAGGATCTCGCGCCCGAGATACGGGTCGCTCGCCGCCGCGGCCGCGATCATCTTGGGCGACGTCGTAAGGGGCGCCCCGTCGAGCGAGCAGAACAGCGCGTCGACCGGGTAGCGTGCGCCGCACGAAGGACAAGTCTTCGGAGTCGGCGTGGCGCCGTCCCCCTCCCCCTGGCCGCCGGGGCCCTGGCCTCCGCTGGCCTGGCCTTGGGCGCGCTCCGGATCGACGCGGTTCACGCGCCACATGCTACCTCCGCGAGCGCCAATCGCGTACGCCCTGGTGCTCGCCGTTCTCCCTGCCCTGGTGGGCGGCGATGTCTCGGCCCTGGCGGGCGGCTTGGCCTTTGCCTAAGGTAGACCCCCTTCCATCGTGCCCGACAGCGAGACGCCCGACACCGGCGCCCCACCGTGGTCGCTGAAGCTGCCCGAGTTCGAAGGGCCGCTCGATCTCCTGCTGCACCTTTGTCAAAAGCACGAGCTCGACGTCCTCAACATCCCGGTGGCCTTCGTCACCGAGAAATACCTCGAGTATCTCGCGGTGATGGAGCTCATGCACCTCGAGCTCGCAGCCGAGTACCTCGTGATGGCCGCGACGCTCGTGCACATCAAGTCGAAGATGCTCCTGCCGACACCGCCGCCGGAGCAAGAGGAAGAGGCCGAGCCAGGCGAAGAGATCGACCCGCGCGAAACCCTGATCCGGCGCCTGCTCGAGTACCAGAAGTACAAGCACGCAGCCGAGCAGCTCGTTTCCCGGTCGATCGCAGGGCGGGACGTGTTCCTTCGTGGCGCGTCGGCGGCCGAAAGCAAGAGTGAAGGGCTGCCGCCGCTCGCGCAGGTCCCGCTTTTTTCGCTGGTCGACGCCTTCCAGCGCGTTCTCGACCGGAGCAAGGTAAAGCTCTCGCACGATGTGGTCGCGGACCGAATCAGCATCACGGACCGCATCGGCGAGCTGTCGGACCTCTTGTCCAAGCGAAACCGTATGGCTTTCGAAGAAATCTTCGATGGACTTGCGACGAAATTCGACCTCGTGATCACCTTTCTGGCGCTGCTAGAGATGGCCCGCTTGAAGATGACCCGCTTGTTTCAGACCGAGCCTTTGGCCCCGCTTTTCGTGGAGCTCGTGACCGACGACGCGGCCGCGCCTCCGCCGGGGGGCGAGGCATCGTGACGCGAGCCCCGCGCGCGCCCCGCGTGAAGAAAGCTTCGCCCCGGCCTCGCGCCGTCCCGACGAAGGCGCCGGCGCCTCTCGAGACGGAGCCGGAAGCCGACCTCGCGGCTGACGAGGGGGTGAACGGCGCGGGTAGCGAGGCGCAGGTGGAACAGGCGACCGCGGCCGATGATCCGGCGACCGACAAGCCAGCCGATGAAATCGCGGCCGATGAGCCCGTGGCCGACGCGACCGTCTCTCAGGAACCGACGCGTGAAGCGGCAGACGAGTCCGAGGCGGACGAGGGGGACCCCGAGGACGCCACTCCCGAGGAATCGCAGCCGACTCTGCCTCTCGACATCGAGCCTGCGCGCCTTCTCCCGCGCGTTCACTTGCGAGGACTGCTCGAAGCGCTCGTGTTCGCGAGCGACAAGCCGATGACCGCCCACGAGCTCGCGAAGCTCGCTTCGGCCCCGCTGAAAGAGGTCAAAGAAATCCTCGGGGAGCTGCGCGAAACCTATGCGCAGCGAGGCATCACCCTCGGCGAGGTCGCCGGGGGATGGCTCTTTCGCACGAATGCGCAATTTGCCCCGTTCGTTCGCGAGCTCACGGGCGAGAAGCCGGTACGCCTCTCGCGCGCGCAGCTCGAGACGCTCGCGATTGCGGCCTACCGCCAGCCGATCACGCGGCCCGAGATCGACGAGATTCGCGGCGTCGACAGCGGCGCGACGATGAAGCTTCTCCTGGAGCGGGAGCTCCTGCGCATTCTCGGCAAGAAAGACGAGCCGGGGCGCCCGTTGCTGTACGGGACGACGCCCGCGTTCCTCGAGTTCTTCGGGCTGAAGTCGCTGAAAGAGCTGCCCACGCTGCGCGAATTCGCCGAACTCTCGGACGAATCGCGCGCGATCGCGGAGGCGGAGCTCGGCGAGGTCGTTCCGCGGGCGCAACCGCCGGCGGCGGAGCCCCAACCCGCGGAGGCTGCCGAGCCGCAACCCGGGTGCGACCCCACGGAGGCGGGGGACGCGCGCGAACGGCCGGAGCGGGTCGACAACGCCGAGCCGAACGACACGGGGCACGACGACGCGTTGCTCGCGGACGTCCCGCCCGAGGATGACCGGCCTGTGCACGACGGCGAGGACGGAAGCGCCGCGCCGCAGGACGATGCGGCGCTGGCGGACGTCGACGAGCGGCCCGCCGCGGACGATACGGCGATCACAGATCCCGAGCGCATTCTGGGCGGCGACGAATAGTCGCCCGAGGCAGGCGCTGCTAGACGACGGGGATGGGGCGGGTCTGGTTCGCGGCGACAGCCGGCGCACTCATCGTGGTCGCCGGCGCCGGGACCCTCTCGTGCGCGGGCTCCGTGCAAGGCGGAGACACACGCGTCACTGTCTCGGATTACGGCGGTAGCGTCTTCATCGCGCTCGGGCCGCAACCTGACGTCACGGCGGAGTTCGAAGAGTTCGACACGGTCCTCGCCGGCGGTGCGAGCGCCAGCAGCCTCCTCGCGAGCCTCAACGACGGAACCCGGGAGTGCTTGGCGGGCCAGAGCCCGGTCCAGCCGACGGCCGACGACACGCCCATCACGACCCATACGGTCGGCGCGGGAGCGATCACCATCACGGGCGGTGCCACGCCGCTGACGCTCCTTCCCGAAGCCCTGGATGCCGGCGCATCGGTTGGCTCCGACATCCACTATGGTCCGGCCGAAGCGACCGGGCTCGCGCCGGACGACGTCGTCACAATCACGGCGACCGGCGACTCCGTCCCGGCGTTTGCCCTGAGCCTGCCCCTGCCGAGCGCAATCACGTGGACCCAGCCGCCCGCGGTCGATTCGCCGTGGGTGATCGACAGGTCTACGGACTTGGCAGTCGCCTGGAACGGCGGGACGACGGGATCGGTGACGATCGGGATCGAGGAAAACGTGGGCTCCAACCTCGTCGACGTCGAGTGCACGTTCGCCGCCAGCGCCGGCGGCGGCGCCTTTCCTGCGTCGCTGTTGGCTTACCTGCCCCCGACGACGCCAGCTTCCAACGGCACGATCGTGGCGGCGACGGTGGCGGGCAGCGTGAGGGACTCGGTGTCGCTCCTCGTCGGAGGCCGCTGGAACATCACGGCCAACGGCCAGAACGGCACGTTCTCCACGACTGCGACGATCGAGTGAGGCCTGGCGAGAGTCCGTCGAACGGAGCGTTCGACGGTCGGACGACTACGGTGCGTCCCCTTGCGCCGGATCGGGATACTTCTCCGCGAGCTTGGCCACTTCGTCGCGGAGCTTCTTGTGGCCCGCGATCTTGCGCACGATCTCCCAGAGCGACGGGTCCGCGAGCACTTTCATCGGATCGACCGTCCCCTTCGCCTTGCGTACGATCGCCGACGGACCCTTCGCGCGAAGCTCGTTCATCTTGTCGACGTACGCCTTCGTCGGAAACGCATCGGCCTTCTCCCACGCGAGCACCGTCGCCTGCTCGACGCCGAGCGCCCCCGCGAGCTCCTTCGCCGTGCACGCGAGCTCTTTGCGGACCGCTTTGACGTCCTCCGGCGTCACGGAGCGCCGCCGGCGACGGTCATCTTCGCGACGCGCAGCGTGGGGGACGCCGTCGAAGTCCGCATGTCGAGATCGCTGCCGACCGCGTCGATGCGTTTCCAGAGTTCGTCGATGTTGAGCGAAATCGTCACCTCCCCTACCGGGTACGCGAACTCGCCGTTCTCGATCCAGAAGCCGGCGGCGCCGCGCGAGAAGTCGCCCGTCACGGCGTTGAAGCCGAAGCCCATCATCTCGGTGACATAGAGCCCGCGCGCGGTCCCCTTCACGATGGCCGCGTTCGAGTCCGTACCCGACTGGAGCACGAAGTTCGACGTGCTGGGCCCGACGGAGGCGCCGCCCCCGCGCGCGGCGCTTCCCGTGCTCGGCCGACCGAGCTTGCGACCCGAATACGAGTCGCAGAGATACATCTGCAGAATCCCCTTTTCGACGACCACGTTGCGCCGGCTGGCGAGCCCCTCGCCGTCGAACGGCCGCGAACCGGGACCGCGCGGAACGAGCGGATCGTCGACGACCGTGATCAAGTCGCTCGCGACGCGCGTGCCTTCGCGATCGACGAGATAACTCGCCTTGCGCCAGATCGAGCTCCCCATGATGCAGCCGGCGAGCGATCCGAGCAGCGCGCGGGCCGCGTCCGGATCGAACACGACGGGGCACTCGCACGTGGGCACCGTGCGCGCGCCGAGCTTGCGCACCGTCCTCCGAGCCGCCTCACGCCCGACCTCGGCCGCCGGATCGAGATCCGCAAGATACCGGCGCGCCGTCCAGTGGTAGCCGCGCCGGTTCTTTCCGCCTTCGTCCGCCGCGATCGGCGTGACGCTGAGCGACTGGTACGATCCCTTGTACTTTGCACGGAAGCCGCTCGACAGCACGATGGCGGCGCCGCCCGCGGTACGCCCGAACGTCGCACCTTCGCTGTTCGTGATGCGCGCGTCGTAGGCAAGCGCCGCGGCCTCACCTTCTTTCGCAATCGCGATCGCTTGCGCGGCGTCGACCCCGCCGCCGGCGGGATCGTACAGATCGAGGTCCGGCGCCTGGCTCGGGTCGGACAGGAGCTTCGGATCCGCGGGGCCGGCGAACGGATCGTCCTGCGACAAGCCCACGAGCTCGATCGCGTCGGAGACGAACCGCTCGATCCCCGGCTCGGTCAAGTCGCTCGTCGACGTCGTCGCGACCCGTTTGCCCTGGATGACGCGAAGGCCTGCCGATCGCGTCCCCGCCTCTTCGACGAGCTCGGGCTCGCCCTTTCGAACGCGGGCCGACAGCTCGGCGCCCGAGCGAAGCACGCATTCGGCGACGATGTCGGCGCCTCCGCGGCTCTTGGCCATTTGCACGATGCGATCGCCCAGCTCGAGGAGCTCGGAGAGCTCGCGGTCGATGAAAGACATTGCGCGAAGGCTAGGTCATTGGCGTCAAACCGCCAGGGCCGACGGTAGCCCTCGTACCGTTGGCGTACCGTTGGTATCGTTGGGGTTCGCATGCGTTCGCCCGGCTCTTCGCCCAGTTCGTCGCGACATCCGCGAGCGACCCGAGCGTCGCTCACGCTGCAGTACCTCTGTGAAGTGCTCGAGCGGGGCGGGCTCATCACGGACGAGCAGCGACGCGAGGTCGTCGCGCGGGGCGACGTCGCGCAGGCGCGTCTCCTCCGCCAGAAAGTCGCCGGCCCGCGCAAGCGCGCGGCGAGCGCGAGCAACGCGAGCGACACGGTCCACCCCGCAGAGGTGCTCGCGTCGATGAGCCTCGGCCACGGCGGGGACGCGCGCTTTCCGCTCGGCGAGCGCGCGATCATGCAAGCGCTCGCGCAACACGTGCACCTGCCGTACGTGGACCTCGACCCACTCAAAATCGACGCGAAGCTCGCGCCGAAGCTCCTGTCACGGCCCTTCGCGCGGCGGCACGGCGCGCTCGTCATCGGAGCGGACGAACGCACCGTGACGGTCGCCGTGGCCAACCCGCTCGACCTCGCGCTCGTCGAGGCGCTCGAGGCGCACGTCCGACGACAACCGCGCCTCGTGGTGTCGACTCCGACGGACATCCAGCGCCTCATCACGGACTTCTACGGCTTCCGCGGCGCCGTCGACGCGGCCGAGCAACAGGCGGGCGGCGGCGTCGACATCGGCAACCTCGAGCGGTACGTCAAGCTCAATCGCGTCGAGGAGATCGAAGCGAGCGACAGCCATATCGTCTCGGCCGTGGAGTATCTCCTGCACTACGCGCTCGACCAGCGCGCGAGCGACGTGCACATCGAACCGCGGCGCGACAATTCCAACGTGCGCATGCGGATCGACGGCGTGCTCCACAACGTGCACACGCTGCCGAAGGTCGTGCACGCGGCCATCGTCTCGCGGATCAAGACGCTCGCGCGCCTCGACATCGCCGAGAAACGCCGCCCGCAGGACGGTCGCATCAAGACCGCGCGGGGCGAGCGCGAAGTCGAGATGCGCGTCTCGACGATCGCCGTCGCATTCGGCGAAAAGCTCGTCATCCGCATTTTCGATCCGAGCGCACTGCTACGGGACTTGCCCGAGGTCGGCATGTTCGAAGCGCAGCTGCAGATCGCGGACAAGTTCCTCGCCCGGCCGCACGGGCTCATTCTCGTGACGGGCCCGACGGGCAGCGGCAAAACGACCACCCTCTACGCTGCGTTGCGGGCGCTCGCGACCCCGGAGGTCAACGTCGTCACGATCGAAGATCCGATCGAAATCGTCGTCGACGCGTTCAATCAAGTCGCCGTGCAGCCGAAGATCAGCTTCACGTTCGCCGAAGCGCTACGCCACGTGCTCCGGCAGGACCCCGACGTGATTATGGTCGGCGAGGTGCGCGACACGGAGACCGCGGAGATCGCGCTCCAGGCGGCGCTGACGGGCCACATGGTCCTCGCCACGCTGCACACGAACGACGCCGCCAGCGCGATCACGCGCCTTCTCGAACTCGGGGTCGACCCGTTCGTCCTCGCGTCGACGCTCGTCGGCGTTCTCGCCCAACGCCTCGTGCGCACGGTCTGCGGCGGGTGCCGCGTGGAGACGTTCCTCACGAGCGACCAGCTCGGCCTCCTCGGCGTCGACGTGCAGCAACTGCGCGCGCAAGGCATCCAACAGGAGCTGATGGTGGCTTTCGGCGAAGGCTGCGTGCAGTGCCGGTCAACAGGGCTTCTCGGGCGCACGGGCCTCTTCGAGGTGCTCGAGGTCGACGACAAGATCCGCAAGCTCATCACCGCCAAAGCCGGATCGAGCGAGATCACGAAGCAGGCACGCCGCGACGGGCTCATGACGCTGCGCGAGAGCGCCGTGAAGAAGCTCGCGAAGGGCGTCACGAGCTTCGAAGAGGTGCTGCGCGTGACCGCAGACGCGTAGCGCGGACTTCAGTCCATCTACCAGTCGAGGACGTCGTATCGGTCCCACAGGAAGAACCAGATTAAGAGGGTCGACGTGGCGACGGCAAGAGCAATCCGGTCATCCTTGGTACATGGCACCTTTCGTCGCATCGACGCGAAGGGGTAGGGTCGGAGCACCGAAGCGCTCGCGTAAGCAAGGGCCGCAGCGCACGCGCCTTACCGCGATAAGCCGCAGGTCCCTTCGGTCGGAGGACTGTCTCACCCGCTCGAACTTCTCCAAGAGCTCGCGGGAGCCGGGAGCATTGAACGAGCGGCTTCATCCTGCCAAAGAAATTGTTGCACGGACGAGCCCCACTAGCTCACCCATCGCAAGACGAGGCTCGTCGCTCGGGGGAGCTGGTCGTCGCGTAGCCCACTCGCGTATACGACGAACGAAGCCCGGTCGCCGAGGGCGATTCGGATCAAACGGAGGTACTCTTCGAGTTGCGATACGGCCACGTGCGTGTGCCATTCGCTATTCCAACGGCGCGGCTCGAGTGCCGAATTGAGCGCCAGCTGCGCATAGCCCCACCCGAGGAATTGCCGTATCGCCCGGAGAATCCGCGCCCGCCCTTTCGTAGTCAGCGTGACCGTACGGCGGCGCGTATCGTTGGTGACGACGGCGCGTTCGACGTAGCCGATTTCCTCCAACCGTTTGAGCATGCGGCTGACGACCGACGGGCAGACACCGAGGGTGCGCCACAACGTGCCCTGTAGCGTTGGATATCGCCCCCTTTTGTGAATCACGTAGAGCATGTCCATGCGGGCCGCGGTGAGGCCCATTTTGCGCAGGGTCCGTCGCGTCAGGCCGAGAGTGGCGTAGTACGCGCGCTTCAA
>DATHQY010000595.1:0-2894 GCA_035482215.1 Polyangiaceae bacterium
CGTCTGGGGGCGCAGGATGACGCGCTCGGCGCGATCGGCGTGGGCGCGAACGGCGCGCACGCCTGAAATTCCCGTGTCGAACGCGCCGCCGTGAACGTACTTGTGCGCGACGATCGCCATCGCGCGGTCGATCGCCGCGTCCGGCGCCGAGTAGTGGATCAAGACGACGTCCCGCTCCGTATTCACGAGCGAGGGCCCGCTCACCATGAACCAGTCGGTGTCGCGCACGGGGTCGATCGACGTCCCTCTCATGAAGTCGTCCCACTGGGGGATTCCGCGAAGAAGCGCGCCGAGGCCCGCGCCGACCGGATGGCGCCGCACGACGTCGGCGTTGATCACGAGGACGACGTTCACGACGGCCGGCTGCACCGACGCGACCGCGCCGGCGACCGCGTGCGGGTCGGACGGCTCGCTGCCCGCGTCGACCGCCGCGCCGGCGAGGGAGTCGCTCGAAGCGTCTTCGCGTTCCCCGCCTGCGTCCGGCGCGCCCGCAGACCCGTCGTGGAGCAGGGCGCGCGCGTCAGACGCCGCATCGGCAACACCCCCGTCGGCACTGCCTGCGTCGCGCATCGACCGCGTCCCAGCATCGACGTGCGCCGCCCCGCCGAGCTCGTTCGCCTTGTCATCGCCGGGAGGCGGGGGCGGAGTCACCACCCCTTCGAGCGGCGGAGGCGGCTCCGGCGGAGCGGCGCTGGATTCGAGCAGGTCGATTGGAATCGCGGCTTCGCCTTCGACGTCTTTCACCGCAAAGCCCGACGGCACGCCGATCGGCATCAGAACGCCGTGCGCAAGACACGACAGCACCAAGCCCGCGAAGAGGGCCGCGCGGACCCGTCCCTTCGACCAGAAGCGCTCGGGTCCGCTTTTTCCCGAGCGCCGCCCCGCCGGAGGTGTCGCGTGTGGCGCCGTCGGCGCCGCGAAGCCCGCGCCTTCGCCGAGGGCGCGCGCAGGCCGCGAGCCCGGAGCCGGAATCGCAGGCGTGACCTCGAGCGTTCTGCCTGTCGAGAAGTGGTTCGACATCGCCGTTACGCGTTACTAAGACCCCGAAAGGACAGTATGGTCGTCGTTCCTCGCCCTTCGCGCTCCCCAGGCGTGCTCGCGCCTTCTCCGAAGCGCGGGTGCCAGCTCGCGACACGCCGGCTGCGCGCGGCCGCGATCCTGGTCATCACGGCCGGTGCGGGCGTCCTTGGTTGTACCGGCAAGCAAGACAAGCCCGGCGAGCCTGCAGCTCCTGCGCCGGGGGCGCCGAGCGCGCCCGCCGCGAACGAGGCCCGCGACGCCGGTCCGGCTTCGCTCGCGGCGTCGGGTGATGGCGGCCCCGCTCCGTATGCCGGTCCTTGGCTCGGCGCGACCGTGCTCCTCGCGCCCGTCTGGAGCGAGATGGACTGGCCGAACGACAGCCGGCACAAGAGAGACAGCGACAGGGACTCCAACTCGGTTCGCGTGGGCACGCTGCGTTACGGCGAACGCGTACCCGTCATTCCCGAGCCGCACAAGAAGCCGAACTGCCCCGAGGGCTGGTACGAGCTCGTATCCGGCGGATTCGTCTGCGGCAAATACGTCACGCTCGACTTGGATCACCCGAAGTTCAAGCTCGCCCGCTCGCCCGACGTGGACGGTCCCCTTCCATACCAGTATGGGGCGAACGTCGCCAACGGCACCCCGCTCTACCGCCACATCCCTTCGCGCGAAGAACGCAAGAAGGCGGAGCCGTGGCTCTTCAGGCCGAAGAAGGCCAAGACCGACGACGAAAATCCCTATGGAAGCGGAGCCGGCGGCACGGCAGACGGCGGACCGATCGATCCGGGCGCAGACGCTCCGGACGCGGACGTCCCCTGGTGGGAACGCGAGGTGCCTGACGGCGGGCCTCCGCAGATCACGCTCGAAGACCTCCAGGAAACGGGCGGTCCCGTGTCGCGGCGCATGGTGAAGGGATTTTTCCTGTCGCTCGACCGCGAAGTCGACGGGTCCGGCGCGAAGTGGTGGAAGACGGTGAGTGGCCTGTCGGCGCCGTTCGATAGCATCATCGTGACGAAACCGGTCTCCGACTTTCACGGCGTCTGGCTCGGCAAAGACGAGGCGACGTTCGCGACGAAGAACGCCCCGGCCCGCCGGATCGACAAGCTCCCGGTCGCCTTCGTGCTCATGCACGCCAAGCGCTACACGGTCGACGCAGACCGCAAGCACGCCACTGTGGCGGATGGCGCGCTCGATCGGTTCGACGCGATGGGCCTGACGGACGAGAAGGCGCGCATCGGCGGCGTCGAATACTGGGAGACCGACGAGGGGTTCTGGATCCGCGCCATCGACGCGACGCGCACCGAGCCGGGTCCTTCGCCCGACAAGCTCGAGGATCACGAGAAGTGGATCGACGTGAACCTGAAACGCCAGACGCTCGTGGCGTTCGAAGGCGCGACGCCCGTGTTCGTCACGCTTTTCTCGAGTGGAAGAAACGAGCACGAGACGCCGCCCGGCTCGTTTCGCATCCGCGAGAAGCACATCTCGGCCACGATGGACGGTGACTCGGACACCGCGACGGACGGGCCTTACTCGATCGAGGACGTGCCCTATATCGAATACTTCAACGCGGGTTACGCGCTGCATGGGGCCTTTTGGCACGGGGCGTTCGGTTTCGTGAAGAGCCACGGCTGCGTCAACCTGGCTCCGTGGGACGCGAAAGCGGTGTTCGGATGGACCGAGCCTGCCCTGCCCGAGGGCTGGCACGCCGTCTATGCGACCAAGGAGAACCCAGGAACACGCGTCATTGTCCACGAAAAAGGCCCCGGAACGTGCAACGGGCCCAAGATCGAGCCCGCTGCGTGCCCGAACGTGCCCCCGCGCGAAGCGCGCGAATAGCGGCCAGCGCTTGACGGCGCGCGCTCCGTCCGGCACAC
>DATHQY010000596.1:0-2223 GCA_035482215.1 Polyangiaceae bacterium
TATACCTTTTACTCGATCGGATCTGAGGTCTCGCCGTCTCAATTCGTACAGGCGACTATTCAGACCGATCCGTGACTTTCTGGGCAAGATCGCCCGCTGCACAAAAATCACCGCGTCACCGGGCTTTCTTGGGCAAAGCCCTGTGCGTGCGGCGCACCGCTCGATCGCAGATGTGCACCGGGCGGCGCTGGCCAGGTGCCGCTCCGGGCATGGCCACCTCTGCTCGCGACGTGTCCAGCCTCGCTCTGCCCGCAATGACCACCTCGCTGGGCGCGAGAGGACGTCCTCGTCGCGAGACGGGCAGCGCTCTGCGCGTGCGATGCCCATGGCGCGACGCGAGCTCGATCCTTCTCGCGTAGACAAGCGGCGCTCCGTCGTGGCTCTGCGGCTTGCGTCGCGAGAGCAAGACCGATCCCCGCGTCCCGACAACTGGCCTCGCTGCCGAGCGTGGCCCCCGCGAGCTCCGCGTAACGCGGCTCGGCGCGAGCGGCCCTGCTCCGATCGTCCGGTCCCGTGCGCACGCCGAGAGCAGTGGCGCCTCGCTCGGCCTGCTGAAGGCCCGGATGCATCGACAAGCCGCAGGTCCCGGCGGTGTGCCGGAAGCGCACGAACCCGTGCGTCGACCCGGCCGTCGACTGCCAGTGTGCGGGCCTGAAATACCCCGCGTGCGTCTATTCGCCCGCCGGCAACGACTGGGTCTGCGGCGCGGGAGCTGTCTGCTCGGGCCGAGGAACGTCAGCAAGTATCTCCGCGTCCGTGAGCGTCCCGAGGAACGCGACGATCGCGTCGATGTCCTCGTCGTCGAACGCCGGCGTCTCGCCCTCGCGCCGGTTGTAGGGCAGTGCCAGCGTGTTGACGTTCGCCCGGTAGACCTCCGGCAGGTCGTCGAACTTGGTGCCGTGCGGATACCAGAGATCCGGGCTCGTCCCCCGCGTGGCGTAAAAAGCGACGACGTCGCGAAGCTTCGAGAACGCGCCGTTGTGCATGAAGCGCTGCCGAACGGCCACGTTGCGAAGCGACGGGATTCGAAACGAACCGCACCACTTCGAGTCCGAAGAAGGCAATTTCTTCTGTGTTCGTTCACAGAGACCGAGGTCGTAGCGTTTCGGGTCCGCATTGCCCGCGAGCGCGCGATTGCGCGGCACGCCGACCGCGTCGAATGCATAGCTCGTGAAGAGCGACCCTTCGGGGCGATTCCAGCTTTCGTACATCTGATGGCAATGCTGGCAGGAGCCCTTCTGGCGGTTCTGAAAGGCGCGAAGCCCTTTCATCTCGAGCGGCGAGAGCTCGGCTTTGCCACGCAAGTACTCGTCGAACTTCGACGTGAACGGGGACATCGCGGCGCTCGTGAGAAACGCCTGCAGCGCCTCGCCGAACGCCCGCATGGCAGACGCCGGGGTATCGAGCGCGCCGGGGTACTCCTTCGTGAGATCGGCCGCGTACGGCGCCGCGCGAAGCTTGCCGGCGATCTCCGCCTCGCTCCGGTTGTTCATCTCGTCGGCGTCGAAGAGCGGCAGGCGCACGAACTCCGCGACCGTGTCGGCGCGGCCGCTCCACGACATGCCGCCGAAGGGCGTCGGCTGGACGTCGTCGTCGTCTTCCAGCGCGAAGTGAAACGACGGGACGTACTTCAGATACATCACGGACGGCGTGTTGCGGCGCGCGAAGTGACCGGGGCGCGAGCCCCGGGCGACGCCGCTCGCCGAGCGGTGACTCTCGTCGGCGCCGGAAAAGGCGAGCGCCGGATCGTGGCAACTCGCGCAGCTCGTGCCGGGCGGATCCGAGAGCGCCGGATCGAAGAAGATCGCCTCGCCGACCTTCTCGCGCGCCGCGAGCGGCGGGACGATGTGCGGTGGAAGCGGGTCGATGCGCGGCGGCGCCTCCGCGGGCCGCACCGCGAGCCGCGGCCCGTCGGGCGAGCCCACCGTGAAGGACCCCGCACCGGCGTCCGCCAGGGGCCCGTTCTCCCCCGGTGGCTTCTCGCACGCGGCACAACACAAGGCCGCGGACAGAACCGCACACGCGGTGGCCGTCCTGCTGGACCGCCACCGCCTGCCGGGCGCCAAGGGCCTCCGCGGCTCCGAGGCGGCGTCTCGCGTCACGTGCGGATCAGGGCACGCCGGCGTCGTCACTGGGGATGGCGCCCCACGACGCGCACGACATCTGGCCGCTCGTTTGAATCGTGCAAACATCACGCACGGTGTTGTCCGGCCGGTACTCCGT
>DATHQY010000597.1:0-5034 GCA_035482215.1 Polyangiaceae bacterium
TGCGACATCGAGGACAGGTCGTACGCGAGCAGCGTGTCGAGGGCGCCGCCGTCGAGCGGCACGCCCCCCGCGCGAAAGCGGAGCTCGGGTAGATGCAACGTCAAGAAAAACAGAGCGACGATGCCCGTCACGCGCATCGCGCGCTGCACCGCGGGCGCAAACGGGCTCGGCGCCGTCAGCGGGCGATTCGCCAGAACGAGCCACAGCCCGACGCTCGCGTGGACGAGCAGCGGCAGAAACACGAGGAGCCCTTCGACGAGCGGCAGGCACGGCATGGCTTGCACGCGCGCGACCGCGTCGGAAAAGGCGCCCTCGCCGCGCACCGCAAACGCGTTCAGAAAGAGATGAATCAGGAGGAACGCGCCGAGCGGAAAGACGCCCGTGAGAGACAGAAGGCGCCGCGTTGCAGGGCGGGGTACGTCGAACGACGCAGAGAGGGCGGGAGCGGACACCTGGCGTGGTAGGCATCATACCGCATGCGGCCCGAACCTCGCGGCTTCCTCGTCGGCCTCGTGGGATGCTTCGCGGCGCTTTTGGCGACCGGGGGCGCGTGCGGAGGGCGGAACGAGGGGCCGAAGCCCGTGGCGTTCGTCGCCTCCTCGACGGAGGCGGCAGCGGCCTTCGACGCGATTCGCCACGCGTGGAGCGACGAGGATACGGAGGGCGCCCCCGCGCTCCGCGCCGGCATCGAGCAGTTCCTCCAGCGCTTTCCGCACGACGGACTCGTTCCCGAGGCGCGCGTCCTCCTGGCGCTCGCGGCGCTCCGCGCGAACGATCTGGCCGCCGCGGACGTCTCGCTCGCGGCTACGCGGGGACTCCCGCCCGGAAGCGCGCGCGATCTGTGGACGATTGCCGAAGCCCGGAGCTTGCGTCTTCGCGGCGATCCCGAAGGCGGGCTCGCGCTCCTGCGGCCCCTCGTCGGCAAGCCGGTCGATCCGCTCGCGCGAATGCTCTTCGACGAAGAGCTGACGCTGACGGCGCTCGCCACGCACCGCGAGTACGAGGGGATCTCGTACATGGACGCATGGCTTCGGGCGACCTCGGAAGACGACAAGCCGAAGACGGTGGCGCGCGTGACCGCCATGGTGCAGTCGCTGCCGAAGGACGTGCTGATCGGCGCGATCCAGGCGATGCGCGCGCAGCGGGCGAGCTTCGGCTACGGCGTCGACATCGAGCGGATCCTGTCCGAGCGACTCGTGCAAATCGCGACGACGAGCGGCGACGCCAACCTCGCGCGGATCCTCCTCGACGCAGACGCGGGCGTGGCGATCAGCGAAAACGCCGGTGCGGTGCTGGGCCAGCTCGCGACGAGCCGGCGCGGGCTCAACGTCGTCGCGGGGCGCACGATCGGGCTTCTCCTGCCGACCGATTCGAACGGCTTGCGCGACGAGTCGGCCGACGTGCTTCGCGGCGTGATGTGGGCCCTCGGACTTCCGCGCGGGGTACGACGCGTCGAGGCGCCGGACGACGCAGGCGCGCCGCCCGGCCTCGCGACGAACGCGTGCGCCGCTCCCGAGCCGGCGCCGGAGCTCGAAGAGCCGCGCGCGTCGGACGGCGTTCGTCTCGTTACGCGCAACGACGCGGGGCGCGCCGACGAGACCGACGCTTCGCTCGACGAGCTCGCGGGCGAAGGTGCGACGGCGATCGTCGCGGGGCTCGAGGGCGAGACGGCCGCCCGCGCGCTCGCCTGGGGCAACCGGCATGGGATCGCCGTCATCGCGCTCGCCGCACCGGACGAAAGCGCCGCGGCGGCCTCGGCGAGCCCCGCGTTCGGCTTCCGCCTCGGAGAGCCGCAAGGCGACGTCGTGCGCGTGCTCGGGCGCGCGGCGCAAGCATCGAACGCGGCGAACGGACCGTGGACCCCGGTGGTCGACGCGAGCGAAGAAGCGCTCTATCCGGCCGGCGGCGGATCGCGGTTCGGCCTTTCGTTCGGGCCCGCCGTGTCGTGCGACGCAAGGGCGAGGTCCGCGGGCGAATCGCGCTTTCCTCTCGCCGAATGGCAGCAAGCGCACGTTCGCGCGTGGCTCGTGAGCGGCTCGCCCGCCTGTGCGAACGAGCTCGTCGACGCGGTGGCGAGCTCGCGTCGCGCGGCGCCGGCCGACAGCGCGGTCGTCGCGCTCACGCTCGAAGCCGCGAGCCGCGTGGCGGGGCCGCGTTCAGTTCGCGTCTTCACCGCGGAAGCCGGCGTGATTCCCGGCACGCCGCCCGAGGATCCGCGCGCGACCGAGGTGCGCCGATTCAGGGCGGCGCTCGGGACTCTCGGCTGGTGGTCCGCTCTCGGGCGCGACGCGGCGACGTTGGCGCGCGCCGCGGTGCACGTTCTGGCGCTCGATGACGTGACCGACTCCGCCGCGATCGCGGCTCGACGGGTAGCCGTGCGCGACGCGCTGGCAGCCGCGCGCGTTCCGCTCTGGACGAGCGAAAAGGCCGGGTTCGACGAGGCGCACGCGATGCGACGCGCGGTCTGCGCCTGGGAGCCGCCTCGTCCTTAGACGGGTTTTCCGAGATCGTTGCCATGGCAACGATGTGCAAAAATCCGGAACAAAGCGGCCGGGGCCGGCGTTTGCCGGGGAGCTTGCTCAATCCCGGCGCCCCGATCCAAAGTGTCGCCCTTCTATGCGACGTTTTCGCCGCTTGATCCGCGTGGCGATCACGGCGAGCCTCGTGCTCGCGCTGTGGGCGATCGCGCGTCCGGCAAAGGCGGCTACGGCGTCGCTCGCGCCTTTTTGCGATGATCGCGGAGCCACTGCCGTTGCGTCACCGCCCGTGCTGCCGATGCTGGAGCGGGCGTTCTTGCGCGCGGTGCCGGCCTCGCGGCCGGACGCCGAGCTCGCGCCCGATGCCGCCGTAAGAGCGTCGGTCGGACCGAGCCGCAGCGCGCTCGAGATGCGCTCGTTCGAAGTCACACCGTTTCTGATCGCGCGCGCGCAGCAAGAGGTCCATCCCGCGCCGGCGGACTCGGTCCACGCACTCGGCGCGGTCACGTCCGGGGCGCCGCACGGCGTTCACATTCGCGTGGAGCGGCCGCCGCGCGAATCTCACACGCGCGCGGCCAATTTGTCGTTGCCCTGATCGGGCGCGCACGTGATTCCGCAGTAAGAGTACGCGCCGGCGGCCGTCCGCCGTTCCCGCGCGCCTCGAAGCGGTGTTTTCAGCGACAGGGAATTGTGTTTGTGGGGTAACGCGTCGGGCGTTCTTCCGGGCCGGAGGCTACGGACGAGCGGCCGCCGCGAGGAACCGTTTTCACGAAACGAAGGTGAACATCATGTCTCAGGATTCCAAAAACCAGCCCGCGCAGGCATCGGATGCCGGTTCGGGCGGTGTGAATACGGGCGTAGCCGTCATCGGCTTTCTGCTCTGCTTTCTCGCGGGCGTCGCCCTCATGTGGGGCTACGACCAGCGCCGCAAAGGCGGCGAGATCACCGCAGACACCGCATCGGCGAGCGGCGCGAGTTGGGACGACAGCGAGTCGCCGGTCCCCATCTCGAGCAAAGACCCCATGTGGGGCAAGCGCGACGCGCCGGTCACGATCGTCGAATACAGCGACTTCCAGTGCCCCTATTGCTCGCGCGTCGAGCCGACGCTCGATCAAGTTCGCACGGCATACGGCCCGGACAAGGTCCGCATCGTGTGGAAGAGCAATCCCCTCCCCTTCCACCAGAACGCGAAGCCCGCGGCCGAAGCCGCCCAGGGCGTCTTCACCCTCGCGGGCAATGATGGGTTCTGGAAGTTCCATGACACCGCCTTCAAGAACCAGAGTGCCCTCAGCGAGGACAGCTATACGAAGTGGGCGAAGGACGCGGGCGTGAAGGACGAAGCGGCGTTCAAGGCCGGTCTCGCGAGCCACAAGTGGGCCGACAAGGTCGACAAGGATCTGAACGACGGCAAGGCGGCGGGCGTGCAGGGCACCCCGTCGTTCTTCATCAACGGCGTCTTCATCAACGGTGCGCAGCCGTTCGACAACTTCAAGAAGACGATCGACGATGAGCTCCAGAAGGCGCAAGCGAAGATCGCGTCGGGCACCGCGAAGAGCCACATCTACGTGGAGATGTCGAAGGAGAACAAGAAGGCCGCGCCGCCGCCGAAGGACGACGAGGAGAAGGAAGACACGACCACGGTCTTCAAGGTCCCCGTTGGCACCAGCCCGGCGCTCGGTGATCCGCACGCGCTCGTCACGATCGTCGAGTTCAGCGACTTTCAGTGCCCGTTCTGCGGGCGCGTCGAGCCGACGCTCAAGGCCGTGCGCGACAAGTACGGCGACAAGGTTCGCCTCGTGTGGAAGAACGAGCCGCTCCCCTTCCACCCCGCGGCCGAGCCCGCGGCGGAAGCGGCGATGGAAGTGCGCGCCGAGAAGGGCGACAAGGGATTCTGGGACGTGCACGACAAGTTCTTCGCGAGCCAGAAGGACCTGACGAACGGCTCCGCGCCGAACATCGACGGGATCGTCAAGACGGCGGCCGAGACGGGCGCGAGCGCCGACAAGATCAAGAAGGCGATCGACGGACACACGCACAAGAAGGAAATCGACGCGGACCAGGACGTCGGCGAAGACTTCCAGGCGAACGGCACGCCGCACTTCTTCATCAACGGCCGCCGCCTCGTCGGTGCGCAGCCCGAGGAGAAGTTCGACAAGATCATCGACGAGGAGATCAAGAAGGCGCAGGCGCTCGTCGCCAGCGGCACGAAGCCGAGCGAGCTTTACGACGCGCTGACGAAAGAGGGCAAAGGTCCGCCGGAGCCCGAGAAGAAGGACGTGCCGAAGTCGCTTCCGACGAACGACCCCGCGCACGGCAACCTGAACGCGAAGGTCACGATCCACGAGTGGAGCGATTTCCAGTGCCCGTTCTGTGGGCGCGTCGAGCCGACGGTCGCGCAGGTCATGAAAGACTACGGCGAGCGCATCAAGTTCGTCTGGCACGACATGCCGCTCCCGATGCACCCGGACGCGCCGCTCGCGGCGCAGGCGGGCCGTGAGGCCTACGCGCAGAAGGGCCCGAGCGCCTTCTGGGCGATGCACGACAAGATGTTCGCCAA
>DATHQY010000598.1:0-6065 GCA_035482215.1 Polyangiaceae bacterium
CATGAGCGCGATCATGTCGCCCGGGAGCGCCTTGAACGACACGTGGTCGAGCAAGACTTTCATCTTCGCTTTGTCGTCGCGATCCGGGACTTCGAGGAAGAGATCCCACGCTTCGATCTCGTAGAGCGGTTTGCCGGCCCAGTTGGCTTGGTCTTCGACGACGACGTTGATGCGGCTGTCGCCGATCTGGATGACGAGCGGCATCGGGCCGATGAAGACTTTTTCGCCCGTGGAGACCTGCGCGCGCTGCCCGGCGGCGAGGCGCTGGCCGCGCACGAACGTTCCGTTCGCGCTCCCGCGGTCCTCGAGAAAGAGCTGGTCGCCGACCTTGACGATCTGGGCGTGCTTCGAGCTCACCTGCGGATGATTGACGACGATCTGGTTGTCGGAAGTGCGGCCGATCGAGATGACGTTCGCGTTCAGGTCGTCGAGATGGAGCTCGCCGATCACCGTGCGGTGCTTTCGCGGCGACTCGCCGGCCGCGCCCGCCGCACCGCCATTGGGGGCGGCGCCCGCGAGCCCGGGGCCCGGCGGACCATGCGCGACGCTCATCATGGGCGCGGGCGGAGGCGCCGCGGCCGGCACCGCCGGTGGGGCGAGAGGCACCTGCGCGAGCTGCGCGAGGAAGCTCACTGGAATGGGCACCGGTCCGAACGCGACGACGCCCGACGGATCGAGCGGTGTCGGTTGGTTCGGCGGCACCTGGTGCCCCGCGACCCACGTGCCGCTCGTCGAACCATGATCGACGATCATCATGCGATCGAGCATCACGGTGGCGTGCAAGCCGCTCACGGCCGCGTGCGTGATGACGAGCGACGCGCGCCCGGCGTCGCGCCCGATGATGACCTGCCCGCGCGGCGCCTGCGCCTGGCCCTGCGACATGAGCATCGTGCCGATCGCGACGTGCGCGAGCGGAACGGGTGCGCTGCCCACCGCGAAGTTCGTGCGGAAGTCGAACGGCACGGGCACTTGCGCGTGAAGGGGCGCTCCGTTCGCGGTCGAAACGCCGCCGCCCTGGTCGATGAAGAAGAGCTGCCCGCCCTGGCGGATGATGCGCGCGTGATGCGGAGCGACCCCCGGCGCCGCGACGACGACGTCGTTGTCGGGGGCGCTGCCGATGGTGACTTGTTCTTTGCCGAGGGCGGTCATCGCGCGGCCATCGTAGAGCAACCATTCAGGGATCGGGGTGAAACGTGCTCCTCGCGCAGCGACGCTCGAAGGCGACTCCGCAGTCATCAGGGCGTGCGCGTTACGGCCGTCGCCCCGGTACCGTGACGAAGACGAACGTGAGCACGACTTCGGCCACGAACGCGGAGCTCATCGCGCAATGGCCGGGCGAATGGTCGCCGAAGCCATTCGCCGCGAGGCCGCTGATCGAAGGGTCGTACTCCTGGGGCTGACCCTTGGGGAGCGCGACGAGGACCGCGGATGCGACCACGGCACCGATCCAGTGGCCTCCGCATCCGGCCGACTCCCGACGATGCAACGAGCCGTCAACCGAGCTGCTTTCGAGGGTCGACGGCTGTGCCCGTTGCCGGTGAGCGACGCAACTTGTATCGCGTTTCGGTATCGAATAACTCTACGAATGCATCGACGCTCCGCGACGGCCGTCGGACGGCCCAAGGTGGGCACCCCGTGGAGGAAGACCATGAGCGAGCAGGACGGCCGTCGGGCGTTTTTGGCCATCGCAGGCGCGGGCGCGTTGCTGGTCGCTTGCCGCCAGCAAGACGGCGCGGGTCCTCCCGCGGCAGGCGCGAACGGCGCCCCATCCACGGCGAGCCCCGGGCGTCCGACGGACGACAAGGCCGAAGACGTCAGCGCGACCGAGGATCTCATGCGCGAGCATGGTGTCATCCGGCGCGTCCTCGTGACCTACCGTGAGACGGCTTCGCGGCTTCGCAAGAGACCGGACGACGTGCCTCCGGGCGCGCTGCAAAAGGCCGCGATCCTGATGCGCACCTTCGGCGAGGACTACCATGAGAGACAGCTCGAGGAGGCCCACATCTTCCCGGCTTTGATGAAGGCGGGCGGCCCTCTCACGAACACGATCAGCGCGCTGATCGCGCAGCATCAGCGTGGACGCTAGGTGACGGAGTACATTCTTGCCGTGACGCGAAAGGCGATCGGCGGGACGGTCGCGGAGCCGCTCGCGCGCACCCTCGACGCATTCGCCCGGATGTACGAGGAGCACACCGCGATCGAGGACACGATCGTGTTTCCCGCGTGGAAGAAGGCGCTCACACCGAGAGAGCTCGACGAGATGGGCGACCGTTTCGAGGACATCGAGCACAAGACGTTCGGCAAGGACGGCTTCGAGGACGCGGTCGACCAGGTCGCGGCGATCGAGAAAGCGCTCGGGATCGAACTGGCGGCCTTGACCGCACCGCCGCCACCGGGCGCGTGACGTCGCATGACGCCCCGCCCCGGCGCGCGCGGGACGTGAGAGAGCTCGCGCTCGCGTTCCTCCGCCTCGGCACCACCGCATTCGGCGGCCCGGTGGCGCATATCGCGATGATGGAGCAAGAGTTCGTGCGGCGACGCGCATGGCTGTCGCGCGAGGAGTTTCTCGATCTCGTCGGGGCTGCCGTTCTGATTCCGGGTCCGAGTTCGACGGAGCTCGCGATTTACCTCGGCTACCGGCGGGCGGGGTGGCGCGGGCTCCTCGTCGCGGGTTTCTGCTTCATTCTGCCCGCTGCGCTCATGGTGACGGCCGTCGCCTGGGCGTACGTCCGTTACGGGCAACTTCCGGCCGTGAGCGGCATGCTCTACGGCGTCAAGCCGGTGATCATCGCGATCGTGGCCCAGGCCCTCCTCGTCTTCGGACGGACCGCGGTCCGCTCCGCGTGGCTGGCCGCCATCGGCATCGCCGCAGCATTCGCGAGCGCGCTCGGCGTTTCGCCTGTTCTCGTGTTGTTCGCCGCCGGCGCCGTCTGCGCCGCTGCGCGCGCGCATCCCGGTAGACGGATGGCCGCGTGGATCGGTCCCGCTCCGCTCGGAGCGTCGGCGGTGCTGGCCGCCCCGGCCGGCCTCCTGAAGCTCTTTCTCGTGTTTCTGAAGGTTGGCGCGCTCGTCTTCGGCAGCGGTTACGTCCTCCTCGCATTCTTGCGGGGCGATCTCGTCGAAGGAACGCACTGGCTGACGGAGCCTCAGCTCATCGACGCGGTCGCGGTGGGGCAGTTCACGCCGGGCCCGGTCTTCACGACTGCGACGTTCATCGGTTACATCGTCGCCGGCGTCCCCGGCGCGCTGGTCGCAACGATCGGCATCTTTCTGCCCTCCTTCCTCCTGGTAGCCGTCAGCGGACCTCTCATCCCGCGCGTGCGGCGATCCCGCATCGCCGGGGCGTTCCTCGACGGCGTCAGCGTGGCGGCGGTTGCGCTCATGGGGGTCGCAGGCGTACAGCTCGGGAGGGCGGCGATTGTCGATGTGCCGACCGCCCTCATCGCGGCCGCCAGCGCCGGCGGGCTCTGTCGGTGGCGCGTCAACTCGGCCTGGTTCGTGTTGGGTGGAGGCCTTCTCGGGGCCCTATTCCATGGGCTTCGATGAAAGGGAGGCGCTCGGCACGAGGACCGACGACTGGCCCGCGATGCGGGAGCGATGGAAGCCTCGCTCGATGCCCAGAAGGGAGAGCGCGATCTCGATGAGCGTCACTATCCTCGTTCGAATCCGCTGACGCGGCGCATCTTGGCATGAAAGCCGCCGTCAGCCGCCGAGCGGATTATTCGATGGGAAAGGCTCGCATCGCCCATGATGATTTCATGTCGAAGCCTAGGTTGAAGGCGGTGTCCGCCGCGATGGCCGCAATGGGACTCCTCGCGGCCTGCGGAAGCGGCGTTTCCCAACCCGTGGAGTTGAATCCCAATGCGCGAGCGGCAAGTTTGTCCGCAGGCGAACAGGCCCTCCTTTGTGATTGGATCGCCCAACAGTTCGGCGGTTACGGTCATACGATTTCGTGCGACGGCGGCGAAACATCGCTCGCGGGACCGCAAGACCAGGCCACATGCGTCAGTCAGTACATGCAGGGATTCTCTCAGCCAGACGCCCGATTCGCAGCGTGTACGGCGACCGTAGGCCAGGTCCAAAGCTGCCTTCAATGGACGTTTCAGAATGCCTGTGGCGGCTCTGCGGGGTCTGCTCCGTCCGCCTGCGCGGTGACGCAAGGACCTGCCTGCTCCTCCGGATAGTTGGCGCTATCTGATGGGGAGATCCGCATGCGGATTCATCCTGGGATAGAGCCCATTGCCGCTCTACGCGTAAGCACCTCGGCGCACGACGAAAGCATGACGGCTTCGTGCACGGGCGCCTTTGCGCACGACGAGAACATTCCCGCTTTGCGCGTATACACGTCGGCGCATGACGACAACATTCCCGCTTTGCGCGCGAGCACCTCCGCGCACGACGAGGGCATTTCCGCTTTGCGCGTATACACGTCGGCGCATGACGACAACATTCCCGCTTTGCGCGTGAGCACCTCCGCGCACGACGAGGGCATTCCCGCTTTGCGCGTGAGCACCTCCGCCCATGACGAGGGCATTCCCGCCTCGCGCGTGAGCACCTCGGCGCACGACGAGGGCATCACCGCCTCGCGCGTGAGCACCGTTATTCTCGAATCGAGCACCCCCGCTTCCGGCTTGCTCGCCACGTCTCTGCGCATGCGCGCCACTGCGCACGACCCGAGCGCCTCCGCCCCGCGCGTGCGCGCCGCCCCCTGCGCCTTGAGCACCACGGCTCCGCGCGCGCATGGCACGTCTTACGCCTCGAGCACCACGGCTCCGCGCGCGCATGGCACGTCTTACGCCTCGAGCCCCGCCGCTCCGCGCGTGCGCGGCACGTCTTGCGCCTCGAGCACCGCCCCTTTCCTCGTCGGCTGACCGATTCATCGGCGTCCCCATGGCTACCGGCCGGAGGCGACCACGGATCACCGAAAGGACCTCAGCGCGCGGCCGTCACCGGACCGACGACAACCGCTGTTTCACCTTCCGCAGCACCTCGACATCCGCCGGCGGGAACTGCGCGGCATCCAGCTCGTCCGGCCCGGCCCACTTCCAGTCCGCCACGTCGAGCGCCCGCGGCTCGGGCGATCCCGGGGTGCGCTCCGCCTCGAAGAACAGCAAGAGCACCGACTTGACCGCCTCGGGGTACGCATGGAACGTCACGTCCACGATCTCGCCCGCGCGCGCCTCGATCCCGAGCTCCTCGCGAAGCTCGCGCGCGAGCGCGGCCCGCGGGTCCTCCCCGGGAAGCACTTTGCCGCCGGGAAACTCCCACGCGCCTTCAAGGTGGGTCCCCTTTTTTCGCCGCGAAACGAGCACCCGTCCCGCCTCGATGAGCACGGCCGCGGCGACGGTCACGGTGAGCACGGTTCGGTCGGGGGTCATCGCTCGAGCCACGCCCGAATTAGCACGCGGCGCGGCGCCGGACGCCGACGCGCAGGACAGCCCGACCCCGATCGCACGACGGCGGGCGAGCACGACCGCGCGTGTCGTGCTGCAAACGTACGGCGCAAACGTAAGCCGAGGGCCGACGGGACGATCCGGTGCAGCGCGATTTTCGGCCCTCGGAAGCGGTGCCCTTGCGGTATCGTCCGCCCACTCATGAACAACGCGTTCCCCTCGGAAGACGGCAATTTCAAGCGTGGCGCTTTCAAGCCCATCGCGATCGTCCTCGTCATCGCGCTCGTCGCCGGAGGCGCCGCCTTCGCGTTCATGGGCGCGAAAACCGAGGCGCAGTCGCTGTCGAAAGAGGACGTGAACAAGGAAATTCTCGACATCCAAGTGCTGCCCAAAGCCGACCAGCTCCCGCGCTGGCGCAAGTGGGCCGATGCCGAGAATGAGCCGCGCCTCCAGCAAGAAGCGTTCGTGCACCTGGCCTGGGCGAAGGACAAGGAGAGCGTCCCGTCGATGATCAAGGCGCTCGGCGCGATCGATCACAGCGTGCGCGGAACGGCGGCGACGGCGCTCGCGGACATCGGCTCGCCCGATGCGGACGCGGCGAGGCCCGCGCTCCTCAAGGCCCTCGGCGAAGCCGACAGCGCCGACAAGCCGCAAATTTCGTGGTCGCTCGTC
>DATHQY010000599.1:0-12143 GCA_035482215.1 Polyangiaceae bacterium
TCCATCCGAGCCGCGATGGTGTCGTATTCTTCGCGGATGGCATCGCCTTGCTCGCGTCGTTTGCCGTTCGAAGTCTTGACCAAGAACACCGGGTAGACATCGGTAAACGTGGCGCGGTCCGCGCTGATTCCGAGGGGCTCGAGGTAATGCCGAACCACTTTTTCGCCGGAGGATCCGTTCGTAGTGGGCGACGCCGGCAAGACCTCACCGTGCTTGCCATCGAGAAAACCAACGTCTCGTTTCCATCGAGCGAGGCTCTCACCGAAATCGTCAGCATTGCCATCCCAGAACACCGTGGGCTCGACATCGACGGCGAGTGCTGCCACGGCGCCGCTCATCCCCTGGGCGACGAGTTCTTTGGGCGCGCGCCACGCGATGTGCCACGCGCTCGGGTAGACCCCGATCACGACAACATCCGATCGCACCGCAGCGCGCGCGGGTCTCACGGTGTTCGGTTGTCCAAAGGGAAAGCTCCCCCAGTCGCTCATTGAAGAAGCTTACTCCCAAAGACCGAAGGCGCCGCTCGGGGAGGGGTGGCGCTCATTATCAAGCGCCGCGGTAGCGCGCTGAGCGGATGAAACGCATTCGACGTGGGCCTGGGAACGATCACTACGATGTCTGCGCTGGTGAAACTGCTCCCAGCCCCTAAAGCTCGGAGTGCTCCCAAGCGGTTCGAACCTGCTCCGGCTTCATCGTTGCCGCTTTCCGATTGCTCCACGCATGAACTGCGCGAACGGCTTCGTCCTCCGAACGCGCGGCGTCTTCGGCGCGCGTCGATACCCAGTGACCGTTGCAAGTAGTTCCATACCGAACGGGGTCTCGTAGCCCTCCATCAATTCGGTGACCCTGCCGAGCCGACTCTGCGACTCCTGCTGCGAGGCGATGAAGCGTTCCGCCTCCTCCGCGGCGGTACCGGTCAGCTCCAGCGGGGTCTCCGGCTCGTTCTCGCCGTCCCCGAAGCCACGCACGTAGTGTCCTTCGATGTGGTCAGCGCGAGCACTGCGGCACGCCCCGGCGTCATCTGGGGCTTGGGCGTCTCGTTCCGCATCTCCTCCGGTGCTGGAGCGCCCTTGGGCTCGAAGAGCAGGACGTCCACGTCGCTCACCCTGGGAGCCGGGCGCTCGCGAGAACCGCGTCGTTCAGGATTTTCGCGTCCCGCTGTCAGATGCGCGAATCGTTCCGCTCACGGGTATGCGAAGGCCTCCGGTCGATAGCGTGCCGGTTACGGCCCATTGCGTCGTTAGCGTCATCCTGCCTTCGTGGATGACTGCCCGCCCCGAATTCAGCGCACCATCGAGCTCGAGTTGAGCGTCGCCTTCGAGCTGCGCGAGCTGCGGGCAGTGCTGTTGCGGAGTGAGGGTGAGCGTCTCGATACCGGTCATGAGAGCCGCAAGCGTGCATGTCCGGCCATCGGCGGAGACGGTCAGCGTGACCCGAGCGTCTTGCGCCGGTTCGACCTTCACCTCGACGGTCGACGGCACCGTGCGCCGGTACGGCACGGGGCCAATCTGGGCGTCGATGTCGCTGGTGCCCGTCAAAGAGTAGACGCCACCGATGCGCGTCCCGTGCTCCGCGGCCGCAGCAGATCCTCCAAGCGTGCACGCAGAGAGGGCAAGCAGAAAGAGACGGCGTTGCGCGGGCCGGTGACCAACGCCGCGGCGGCCGACGTTGCCAAGAAGCGCCAGGTGCCAATGGCGTGCACACGTTCCCTCGCGCGGTCCGCATTCACGCATCTCTTGGGGACGTTCGACGAGTCGGTGTTATTCCGTGCTCAGGTCGCTTCCGCCGTCGCCGGCCGTCGGTGTCGAGGCTCAAGGGCCCGCCGGCACCTTACGGTCCTGGGGAGCGCGGTGCTGCTTCAGATCGTGGCACAAGAAGCCGGCTCCCAGAATCTCGACGCCCAGCTTCAGACGCTCATGGGGAGTTTGGCCGTTCGTCGGAGATCTGAACGGGGATCACTTTGCGGATATCATCGTCTCGCAGACTCCGAACGACGCGAGCGAGAATACGACGATATGGTTCGGGGACGGGACCGGTCACTTCACCCCCCAAGGAAACGGGTTTCCTGGGCGCCGACACTCACGCGGGGACGGGGGCCGGGGTCTCGGCGAGGTCGCGCAGCCGTACGCCGGTCATTCGAAAGGTGCGCCATTGATCCATGAGGTCCGCGCGGTAGCCTTGATAAAAGGCAATGGCGTGCTCGTTCCAATGCAGGACTCGCCATTCCAAACGCCCGCAGCCTCGCTCCATTGCGACGCGCGCCACGGCCACGAAGAGGGCCTTGCCCCAACCGCGCCCCCGCTCTTGCGGCAAGACGTAGAGATCCTCGAGGTGAAGCCCGGGACGGCCGAGGAAGGTCGAGAAGCTATGGAAGAACGAAGCAAACCCGATGACGCGACTCTTGTCCTCGGCGAGAAACACCTCGGCGTAAGGGCGGGGGCCGAAGAGGTGCGTGCGCAGGTCGTCCTCCGTCGTCGTGCACTCCGATTCGAGCCGCTCGAGGCGGGCTAGCCGGCGGACCAGCTCAGTGATTGCGGGAATATCGTCCACGGTGGCGAGGCGGATCATGACAAGAGCAAAGTCTTATGGACTTTTCCTCCGGAAGCAATCGTGACTACGAACTCCGCGGTCATTCGCGGTATTCGTTTCGCAAAGGTTTCCGTAGGGAGGCTGCGCAGCAGCAGCTCAGGCGACGGGGCCACTCGACACCGTCCGTCTTTGCCTTATGTTTTTGGCATGGCGGTCGGTTGGGCGCAGGACGGCGCTGTCCAAGATCAAATCGACGCGACAGTCGACAGCGCTGTCAAACGGGCCCAGAGCCGGCTCGCGAAGGGAGAGAGCCTGCTCGTTTGCGAGGAGTGCGGCGAGCCCATCCCCGAAGCGCGGCGCCAGGCATTGCCGGGCGTCCGAAGGTGCGTCCCGTGCCAATCCGAGGCGGACCGGCTCGACGTGCGCCAGAACCTCTACAACCGCCGCGGCAGCAAAGACAGCCAATTGAAGTGACGGGCCCGAGCACATCGCGCTCTTCAGGTTTGGCACGCGCGCGGTCGCGACGGTCGAAGGCAGGACGAAGGTCGTATGGGATCGCCCGGCGACCGCGCGCGGGAGTACAGTGCCTGCGTGGTTCAGCTCGATCTCCCCGACCGCGCGCCGGACTACAGCGTCGGTGCGCTGTCCGTCGACCGCAAATGGATCGCCGACAAGCTGTCCGAGTACGGGTTCACGATGGCCGACCTCGAGGCGCTCTACCCGGCCGCCGAGACGGTGGCCCGAGAGTGGGAGGCTCGGGGCGATGAGCTGATCTCGATCGACCTCGTGACCGGCGAGATGCGGCGCCGGTTCGGGCACAAGTTCAGCAACACGGTGCGGCCGTTCCTAGCGAGGATGCTGCGCGACCGGCGCCCGTCCTTGCGTGAAAAGATCGAGGTGACGACTACCTCTCGCGGCAGGAACCGGAACGTCAAGGTTGCCATCGATCACCTGAACGTGGTCGCCGTCATCCACCGCGGCGCAGACGGTGGAGAGCAGCGGATCGAGTTGGCCGACGTGCCCGCCATGGTCGAGAGCATCAAGGCCGCGCAGAAGCAGACGAAGCGGCGGAAGTCGAAGCCACCGCCGAAGTGATTGGCGACGAGGGCGCACGCCAAGCCTCGTACAACGCGAACACGGCTTCGTGAGCCCCCCGCGTGCTCTCCGCGGACGGCAGCGCCTCGCATTCGCCGGGCGCTGCCCCTCGGGCCACCGCCGCGATGGCTGCCACCAAGAATGGAACGATGAGGGGCGGATGGAGCTGCCCTTCGCACTGGGCTTCGCGGGCGGCGAGCGCCAAACGCTTCGCCCGATCGGGCGTGCGCCACAGGACGCGCGACGCCGTCGGATCGCCCTCCGATCCACGAATCACGGCGCGGACGCTCGAGCCTTCGAACGAGAGAATCGTGCGGTCGGACGCCCCTTCGAACGTCGCCCGAAACAAGGCTCTCGCGCCCCCATCGACCCGGGTAATCATTTCGCCGGAAGTCTCGACTTCGACCCCTTCGCGGTATCCGAGCGAGCCGCTCGCGAAGGCGAGCGGGCGACCCAACGCGAACGCAACGGCGTCGATCGCGTGAATGCCGACCGACAGGAGGACGCCGCACCCCCACTCGGTACGCGAGGCCCTGCCCGCGGCGAAGTAGGCCGCGCTCCGGCCCCACGATAGGCGGGCCGTCACCGTGGGCGCATCGCCCAGGTCGCCCGCCGCGAGGGCGGATCGAACGGCCTGAATGGCGCGGCCCGCGCGCCATTGCAGGACGGGAACGGCTCGCAGGCGCGCCACGCGGTCGAAATCTGCGCGCGTCGTGGCCACGGGCTTCTCGACGAAGATCACCCGTTGGAACTGCGCGGCGCGCTCCGCTTGGTCGGCGTGGTAGATGGGCGGGCTGCAAATGCTCGCAAAGTCGGCGCGAAGTGCGAAGAGCGCCGTTTCGCTAGGTACGACTTCTGCGCGGCACATTTCGGCCAAAGAGAGCGCGCGCGCTCGACTCGGATCGAAGATCCCCACAATCTCGACGCCCGCGGCGCGGTAGCTGAGGGCATGCATGAATCCGGCGGCGCCGGCTCCGCAAATGACGGCTCGCATCGCGGTCAGGCGCTTCCGTTGCTCAAGGGCACACGTTGCTTCATTCTCGAGGACCATCGGCACCTAAGCAAGGTGCCTGCCATCGGTTGCAAGGGGCTTATGCCTTCGATCACCGTCGCTCGTTCTCCACACTGTGCTTCCCGGAGGACATCGTGGAGCAGAACGAACCTGTCCAGGCGAGGCGGGTCGGCTGCGTTCCTCGCGAGCGCCTAGTCGCGACGTATCCTCGGGCTCCGATGCTGACCAGGCAGGTGCTACGCTTTGTGCGTCACGATGAGAGGCGCCCCCAGAGCCCAGACCCGACGCGGGCCGCGGCAGCAGCGGTCGCGGCAAACCGTGGACGTGGTGCTCGACGCGGTGACGCTCGTGCTCAAGCGCCACGGCCCCGACGCGGTCACCACCAACCGCATTGCCGAGGCCGCGGGCGTCAGCATCGGGTCTCTCTATCAGTATTTCCCCGACAAGCAGGCGATCTACCAGGCGCTCCACGAGCGCCACGTGGACGACGTTCGACGGGTGATCGACCGCGCGCTGGCCGAGCGCGCGTCGGGGTCGCTCGAGGACTTCGCGCGCGCTCTGGTGGAGGGGCTCGCGGACGTGCACGCCGCCGATCCCGAGCTCCACCACCTCGTCACCGCGCTGGTGCCGGAGGGACCCGCGGGGTTTCGGGCCGCGCTCCGCGAGACGTTCGAGCAGGTGATCGCGCCCGCTGACGACGAGGCGAAGCGGATGCTGTTCGTCCTGCCCAACTTGATCGAGTCGCTGGTGCACGGGCTGGCGCCGCGGCCTCCCCTCATCTCGCTCGCGAGCGCGAAGGAGGAGGCCGTACGCGCGGTGCTCGTGTACCTCGACTCGCACCCGGCCTGACGAACGCGTCCGCGTTCTCCGCGACCCCTGGTCGAAGGAGATGTCTCTATCAGTGATCGCTCCAGCCGCGCAGGACCTCGAGGGCGATGCGCTTCTGCCCCGCGAGGGTGAAGTGGAGGCCGTCGTCCATCAATAGGTCAGCGGGAGGCGGAGAGCCCAGGATCGAGAAGAGGTCGATGGTCGGACCGGCGAACTCGCGCACCGCGCCGGCGACGTCCGCGATGTCCTCGTTGCGGAAGCGCACGCCGAAGCGCGACAGGCCCCAGTGCGTTGCCACCCGGTCTTCGATCACCGCGGGAGGCGTGATCCAAAGACAGCGCGCCTTCGTCTCGTGCGACGCGCGGCTGCGCACCGCGGCGAGGTTGCGCGCCGTCTCGCCGCGGTCGACCAGCGTTTTGGTCGGGCTCGGCCCCTGCGTCCGCGCGTCGTTCACCCCGATGAAGAAGAGGAGCCAGTCCGGCTGGAGGGCGAGCGCCTCGCCGATTCGGACCAGCCCGTGGGTCGTGGTCTCGCCTGGCACCGCGCGGACCGCCACCGACAATTCGTCGGCCGGGCGCCGCGCGGCCAGCATCTCGGCGACCATCGCGGCCCAGGACTGCGGGTCGGCCGTGTGGCTGTCACCGAAGGCGACGATCCGCGCCCCCTTCCGCAGCGGGAGGCGATCGACCATCGCCGCCACCCCGGGATCGGCGAGCAGCTCGCCGGCGGAATCCTTCACGGCGCTGCGCATCCGCGCGAGCTCTGCGCAGTAGGTCTCGGGAGCCACCCCGAGGAGGGCGGCGCGCGTGCTCTCGGTGAGCGCGGCGATCCCGGGCATCGAGCCCAACGTCTTCTCGGGTTGAAGTACTTTCATGAGCCATCGAACCGCTTCGGTAGACATAGGCACCTCGTTGGAAGTCCTCCGTAAGTACCGGGCGGCCCTGGGTCCGTCAGCTCGCGTTGCGGTCGCGGGAAGCCGCAGAAATCGTGGCCAATCGGCGAATATCGCGCGGGCTTGCTCAGGTCGGCGCCGAGACGACGAGCATGACGATGAGACGCCGAGCATTCACGCGCGAAGGCTTGCCGGCGGGCCACTCCCGAACGGCCGCACGCTCCCCGGGGGGAGCATGGGTCGACTCGCCGCGGTGCGGGATGATCCCTTAATTCGCAGGACCACGCACCCGTAGACCCCGCCACAGACATGGCATCCCAGGCAGTAGCAAGGAAGACACAGCGTCACACCGCCGAAGAGCGCGAGCCGTCGCTGCACGAGGTCACGAGTCCCCGCCCGAGCATGGTGGTGGCTCGGAGCGCGCCGATGCGGACGAATCGTGCGGAGGTGTCCGTCGTCGACGCGCTGGCCGAAACGTTGGTCGCGCTCGGCGTTGAATACGCGTTCGGCGTCACCGGCGGTGCAATCGCCCCATTCTGCGCGGCCATCAAGGACAGCCCCATCAAGCTCGTCCACTTTCGCCACGAGTCGGGCGCCGCGTTCGCGGCGCTCGAGGCATCGATTGCCTCGCGCAGGCCCGTGGTCGTGTTCTGCACGACCGGACCGGGATTGACCAACGCGATCACCGGGATGCAGGCGTGTCGGTCGGAAGGCGGGACGGTGATCTTCGTATCCGGAGCGACCGGAAGCGCGCAGCGTGGCCGCAGTGCATTTCAGGAAACGAGCGCCCAGACTACAGGGCTATTTCGGGACAGTACTCTCTTTCACTATACGTGTTTGCTCGACGGACCCAGCGAGCTCGCCCCGGCGGCGGCACGATTGGCCGAAGGCGCGGCGCGCCCCGGCGGCTTCGTCGCCCTTCTGGGTCTATCGCTCGCCGTACAGACCGCTCCGCTGGAAAGGCCGTTGCCTTCGCGCCTTCTCTCGCGGGTCGTGCCCTCGTGCAGCGCCGAAGTGATCGACGAGTGCGTGCGTCTCTTGTCGAGCGGCACCTTCGCGGTCTGGGTCGGGTTCGGCGCTCGCGCAGCCGCCCGGCCGATCCGCGAACTCGTTCTCCGCACGGGCGCTCGCGTCATGTGCTCGTCGCGCGGGAAGGGCATTTTCCCGGAAGATGATCCCCAATTCCTCGGTGTCACCGGCGCGGGCGGCCACGCGAGCGTCGAGACGTACATGACCGGCGACCCGCCCGACCGCGTCCTCGTCCTCGGAACGCGGCTCGGCGAATGGACCTCCTTCTGGGCGCCCGAGCTCGTGCCTCCGCTCGGACTCGTTCATGTCGACGTGGATCCGACGGTGTTCGGCAGTGCGTATCCGTTGGCCAACACGCTCGGCGTCGCGTCGGACATCGGCGCGTTCGTCGACGCTCTTCTCGACGCCTGGCCGAGCGACGCGGCCCGATTTTCGACGAACGCCGGATCGCCGGTGAGGGAGACCCTCGAGCCCCAGCGCGGCCACTCGGTGCGTCCCAGTTATCTCATGCAGTCCATCCAGCGCACGTTCGTCGACGACTCGGACGCGATCCTCGTCGCCGACGTAGGCAATTCGCTCTCGCTCGCGGCGCATTACCTCCGCTTTCAAGAGCCGGCGCGGTTGCGCCTGAGCACCGGGTTCGCCTCGATGGGGCACGGCACGACAGGCGTACTCGGCGCGTCGCTCGTGCGCGGCAAAGCGGCCGCGATCGTCGGTGACGGCGCGATGCTCATGGCCAACGAAATCAGCACGGCGGTGGCACACGAACTCGATGCGGTGTGGATCGTTTTGAACGACGCGCGCTACGGGATGATCGAGGAAGGCATGCGGTCGATCGGTTGGGAGCCCTTCGACACCGTGATTCCGCGCGCCGACTTCGTCGGCATCGCTCGTGCCATGGGCGCAGACGGCGTGCGTGTCCAAAGCGAGTGGGAGCTCGAGGCGGCCTTGCGGCAGGCTCTGGAGGTTCGCGGGCCGTTCGTGGTGGATGTCATCCTCGACACGTCGGAGCTGGCCCCGGCGCTGAAACGTACGAAAAGCCTGCTGGCCCAAGGACTCGGAGCCCGCGGTTGAAGCGGTTGAAAGACAGACCCGCGGCGCGTCGCCGGCAAAGCCGCGCTCGCGTGCGTGTGAGGGAGACACGGGGCGCGTGTCGCATCAAAAGAACAGAGCCGCGCTCGGCGACGTTATTGCTATGGGCGAGCGGTCCGTAGCGGTAAGGGCGCCAGCCGCCGATGGCGGGTTGCGCGGGGGCGGTCATGGCCTGCGAAATCATCGAGTACCGACGCGTGATGCTGGTCGTGTGGGGAACGCCCGAGCTGCCGGACTTCCAGCGGATTCTCTCCCGGCTTGCCGGCCTTCACGCCTCCGTTGGCCCCATCGTCTTCATCGCACGAGTGCCGGCCAACGCGGCCCCTCCCGACGAGAAGATGCGCAAAGAAGTGTCGCGAATGCTTCCCCTCATCGCGAGCCATTGCGCGAGCTACCACGCGGTCTTCGAAGGCGTGGGCTTCGTGGCGTCGGCCAAGAGAGCCATTCTGTCGACCATGTTCCTGATGTCGGCAGGCCGAAAGCGGTACCACGTGCACGCGAGCGTCGCCGAAGTCGAACGGGCCGTGAGCCTGGAGTCGCGAAGTGATGTGGCGGCAGCGATCGTGCACTTTCGATCCGAGGGCGGGCTCGACCACACGTTGCAGAGCCTTCCCCCGGCACGGCGGAGGTTCTTCGGCCGCTCGCCTGTCTATGATGAAACGCGACCGCGTTGATGTCCCGGCGTGCCGCCTGTACTGTTCGGCCCCATGAGTGAAGGTGCCGGCAGCGAGCGGGAGCGCGGGAGGCACGGGACGCTGCACGAGGTCCACACGCAAGCCGGAATGCTCGATGCGATCGAGTGGCCGCGGCGGCTGCGAGCGAGGGTCGTCGAACCTGGTCACGGGCCGCACGAGCCGCGCCTTCATGGCTACGCGGCTGAGAGCGATCTCGCGAGACATTATTCGCATTCGCAGATTGCCTACCTCGCGCTGACCGGCGAGCTTCCTGCCGATGACATCGCGCGCGCCTTCGACGTTGCGTTGGCGTACCTGGCGCCCGTAGGCGTTCACGAAGCCGCGACGCATGCCGCTTCGCTCGCGCGCCTGGGGCAAGCGCCGCCCCGCGCCGTGCTCGAAGTCGCGATGGTGGGGCTCGCCGAGCGCGCGCACGCGGCGATCGAGTCCCTAAGCGAATTTCTCGCCTGGCTCGACGGAGGCGAAGGGAGCCCGCCGGAGAGCGCGACGACGACCGATGCCTCGCATGCGCGCAGCGTCGACCGGCTGCGCGACGCCCTTCCTCCGACGTTTGCCGTCCCCGCGCTGGCGCATCCGCTCCGGCGCACCGCGGCCGTCGCCGCCGTGCTCCATGCGTGCGACCTGCGACGGCCCGAGCAACTCGAGGCGGTGTGGACGCTTGCGTCCATCGTTTCCACCTTCGCCGAGGCCATGGCGACGAAGCCGCTCGCCTTTCGCGAATATCCGATGGATACCCCCGGCTTTCGCTATCACGAGGCGGAATGACCACCGAGCCCGAGACGCTGCTCGTTCCCACGCGGGTCGCGCACGCCTATTGGCGAGAACACGCCTTTCGAGGGCATCGGGTATTTGCCGATCTTCTCGGCCATACGTCGCTCTCGGGGATGCTCGTATTGGCCTTGGGCGAGCGGCGTCCGACGCAGGACGATTGCGCTTTTCTCGACGAGCTGGCGGTGATTTCGACCTTCGCCGACCCGCGCATCTGGCCGCTCAAAGCGGCGCGGCTCGTCGGTTCCTATGGCCGGTTCGTGCCCGGCCTGGTCGCGGGGTACCTTTCGGTCGACGACGCCGACGTGGGGCCTGCGGTTTGCGCCCCGATCGCGGGCGCCCTTCGGCAGATCCACGAGAAAGCGGGCGGGGGTGATGCGGATCCCATGCCGGCGATTGAGGCGTGGGTCCGTGAGACGCTCGCGAGCAGCCAGCGCATCCTCGGATTCGGTGTGCCGTTTCGCACGCCCGACGAGCGCATGGTGGCGCTCGAAGAACGCCTCGTGGCGCGCGGGCGCGCAGGCGGGCGGTACTGGGGCCTCCTTCAACGCGTGGCTACGGTGGTTCGGCGCGAACGAGGGATCGAGCCCAACATCGCGTCAGGGCTCGCGGCCGCGCTCCTCGACATGGGCTTCGGGCCGGACGTCATCGGCCCGTTGGCGATGCTGCTCTTCGAGATAACGTTCGTCGCCAACGCCATGGAGGCTGCCATGGATCCGGCACCGGTCATGCGAGAGCTGCCCGTCGATCGCGTCGAGTACGTGGGACGATCGGCGCGCCAAAGCCCGCGAGCGAAGATGGCGACGCAGGGCGGCGCCCGCTGAGGCTGAGGGCGGGCGTCACCAGCGAGGAGTGCCTACGCTGCGGTGGCGTGATTCGCCGCATCGTTCGCATCCAAGCGAGCTTCTCGCGCCGAGGAAGCCTTTGAGATGATTCATCCGATTCGACCCGATGTCGTTCTCGGTTTCCCTCGACGTGTCAGTGAGGCGTCGGGCGCGGAGGGAGAGCGGCACGTCGCGCGGCCACGGTGTTCGCGTAATCCGGCATTCCGAGTGCGTTGTACTCGCGCAGCGCTTCATCATAGTAGTTCTTGGCGGCGTCGATGTCCCCCATGGCGGTGTCGATGTCGCCGAGACGGGACTTCAGGAACGCGTGCCATTGGCCCGAGGAGCTCTCCGCCGACTCGGCGGCCGCGACGAGAAGGTCCTCGCGAGCCTGGGCGAACTGGCGGGTCTGCTCGTGGAGCCACGCGAGATGCGCCCGCGTCTCGATTTCGCCCGCCTCGTCTCCGTTGTCGTGCTCGATGGCCCGCGCCTGCGTGTCGAAGGCGATGGCATCGGCGTAGCGACCCCGCTGCCCCTCGAGGGCACCGAGTGCGGAGAGGGTCGTCACTTGGCTCAGGGCATCGCCGGTATCGCGCGCCGCGGCGAGCGCCTGCTCGTACTGCGAGCGCGCGTCGTCCGCGCGCCCCTGCTGGGCTTCGATTGCCCCGATCCAGTAGCGGGCAAAGCCCTCGCCGTGAACGTCGTGGACGGTCTGCGCGACCTTTAGAGCTTTCTCGTACCCGGCCCGCGCGGCATCGAAGCGCTTCTGCTGGAGGTCGACCGAGGCCAAACTCTGGATTGCCCGCATCTCGCCCGGTTTGTCGCCGGTCCGTTGCGCCACGTCGAGAGCCTGCTGGGTGAGCGCTCGAGCCGAATCGGCCCTGCCGTCGGCCTCGTCCACGTTACCGAGCCCGAGCAGGAACGAACCTTCGCATTGCGTGTCTCCGACGCTAAGGCACAGGTCGATCCCTCGCCGATAGAGGCCGCGCGCCTCGTCGGGGTGACTCGTCCTCTCCTCCAGAGCACCCAGCGCCGAGAGCCCCACGCGTTCGGCAACCTTGTTATGCGTTTCGTGCGCGAGATCGAGCGCCCTCCGGTACCCCGTCCTCGCGGAATCGACGCGGCCTTCTTGCGAATCCAGCGCCGCGAGCCGCAAGAGCGCCTCTTCCTCGGCCTGCTTGTCGTGCGTCTTCGTAGCGACTTCGAGTGATTTCTCGTCGAGTGTCCGCAAGGACGCTCCGTTCAGGGGCAGCGGGTCCTGATTCCCACCCAAAGCCCCGGCGTTCGCGGTAGTGCCGGCGAGTTCCAACGCGCTGCGGTTCAGCGTCCGCGCCAGTTCGAGATGGTTTTGGCGCGCTGCGATGCCGGCGAGGGCTTGA
>DATHQY010000600.1:0-7153 GCA_035482215.1 Polyangiaceae bacterium
GGCGCGCGCTCCAGCCTCGGGCGTACCGCCCTCAAGTTGGCGGCGACCCTCGATCCCGACCCTGTGGCGCGCGACATCGCCCGCCGCGCCCTGTCGGGCGATGCGCCGCTCGGCGGACGAGGGACGCGCGACATCGCCTGGCTCGAGCTCCGGGCGACTCCACCGGCCTCGGTCCCGCCGGACGAGACCGCGCTCTTCGTGCGAAGCGACGGCCTTGCCGTGCCCATTGCCTTCGATCGCGACGGCTACGCGCTCGTCGCCGGCATTCCGCCGGGGACCGGGCGCGTCCGGCTTGCGCCGAGGCTGCCGCCGTACTCTCCTTTTTTGCCATGACGCAGGCCAGGCCCCCGAGCCCCGAAAGCAACGAAGTCCGCAGCCCCGTTGAGCTGCCGTTCGAGGCGGCCATCAAGCGCCTCACGGAGATCGTGCAGACTCTGGAGCGGGGCGAGATCCCGCTCGAAGAATCGCTCCGCCTCTTCGAGGAGGGAATCAAGCTGTCGCGCTCGTCCCAGCAACGGCTCGATGCCGCCGAAAAGCGCGTCGAGCAACTCCTCGCCGTGGACGCGCAAGGCCAGCCGAGGACGGCTTCGTTCGCGACGGACTCGAACGGGGACGACGAGCCGCCGCGCGTTTGACGCTTGGCCTCGGCGTCACCGGCCGATCGCGCCGCGGTACACCCAGCCCTCGTTGCCGAATCCGTCGCCGTATTTCACCGGGTACCATCCGTCTTTGATGGGCCCGAGCCGAAGCGCCGTGCCGCGCGGAAGGCGTGCCACGATCTTTCCGCTCTTCGGTTCGTCGCGGACGATCGCGGCGTCCCACTCCACCGTGCCGGTGTCCGCGTCGCGTGACGACGGCTTCGCGACGGGCTCGGACGTCACCGTGCCTTCGCGCGCGGGCGGGTTCTCTTTTGCGGCGCCGGATGGCGCTTCCTGCGCGAACGCGACGGAGTACGCGACCGAATAGCGCGGGTGGTCGTGCGAGAGGTGGCTCACGTTCGCGCCCGTTACATCGGCCTTCGCGCACGCGAGGAGCGGATCGGCCGAGGGCATGCCGCCATGGTTGCGGCCGAAATCGATCGAGACGCCGCGCTCGAAGTCGACGTGCGCAACGAGCCGGAGCGTGCCGCTCACGCCGGCTGCGGCCGGGCAATCGGCCAGCTTGCGAAGGCGAGGCAGGAGAACGCCGTCGAGACCAGCGAGCGATCCGCACTCGCCTCCCTTCAGGGACTCGCCGCTGTCCGTCTTGCAGGCGAAGACCGACCCGTGGGACGGCGTGACGGCGATCGTCGCGATCGTTGCAGGCGGCGGCGCGGGCGAGTTTGCGGGCGGCGGCGCTGCGACGACCGCGCCCGGTACACTCGGAGAGGCGCTCGGCGCGGCGGTCGAGGGTGCGCTCGGTTCGTGCGCTGCGACCGAAGCGGAAGGCGAATCGGGAACGGAGGGCCCAAGGCGAACCCCGGCCAGGCGCGGCCAAGCGACGCCGACCGCGAAGCCGACGGCGGCCATGGCACCCACTTTGATCCACGAGGGCCGGTCGGCCAAAGCCGAGGGCACCTCGACCATGGGCGAGCCACTGCGAAGCTCCATGGGCGAGCACTATCACAAGGCGCCGAACCGACGCGAATACGCGGCGAAAGTAGCCCGGATGAGCCCGCGCAGCGCGAGCGACGGCCTGTTTTACGGGCTCTACCCTGGCCGAACGATCGCGTCGACGAACATCGCGGCGGCGAGGGTGCTCCGCTTCGCGAACAACGTCGACTCCGCCCAGGCGACGGCGTTGCCCGCGACGAGCAGTCGATTCAGAAGGCCGACGGAGCCCGGAGAGCTCGTCTTTTCTTCGTTGTAGTAGACGTTGTCCTTCCACCAGAAATCACGGAGCCATCGCATGCGGGCCGCGGCGAAGAACGTCGCGTCCATGAAATGCCCCAGCGAGTGGTACCCGTAGCGGACTTCGCGCAGATCGAAGCGCTCCTCAAGGAGCGCGCGGAGCCCGCGGTGCGTGAACGCGCTCACGTGCTCCTTCGTCTGCACGTACGTGTCCTTGCCGAGGATCGCCTTGTAGAGCGTGTACATGCTGACCGGCTCGCCTTCGACGGGGACGCAAGCGATGAGGCGGCCGCCAGGCGCCAGCACGCGCGCCGATTCGCGGAGCAGATGCGCCGGATCGGGCACGTGCTCGAGCACGTCGACGAAGAGAACCGCCGCGACCGACGCGTCGTCCAGCGGGATGGAGTCGGTCATTCGGTGAAACGTGAACCCGGACGGCGGAGTCGCCGGGTCGCGAATGTCGCAACCGTGAAGGTCGAGCGCCGGCCGGTGCAGCGCCAGGGTGCGCAGCACTTTGCCTTCGCCGCTGCCGATTTCGACGATGCGGCCGGACGGGGGCAGACGCGAGAGAATGAAGCCCAGCTTGAGGGCCGGCAAGTTCCATTCGTGAACGTCGACCGCGCTGGAGCCCCAATGGGGAGTCGCTGCTTCTTGCGTCACGGGATGGCCTGTTCGAGAAGGGGCGTTTCTTCGCGCCTCAGAGAACGCGCAGCTCGAGGAAGAGCGTGCCGCCGCGGTAACTCTGGCCGGCGACGAAGAATGGTTCATTCTTACTCGCCGTGACCTCCAGAACCAGAGGCTTCGCGCCGGGTTCGTCGATCGCCGCCCGCAGGTGAAAGCGCTTCTGGCCCGCGCGATCGGTCACGTCGAGCAGCGTCAACTCGAGCACGCGACCGTTGACCAACGGATCGGTCGCGGCTTTTCCGGACTCGAGCGAGAGCTCTTTGCGTTCGAGGAGCGAGTAGACGTTGTACCGGACGAATGGCTCTTCGCGCGTCAGCTGCGGGAGATCGCGCAAGCGCGGGTCGATCGCGGCGCCGCCGTCCGTACGGGTCGCATGGATGACGCTCACTTCGATCCCGGAACGAAGCGGCTCCGTGGCCTCTGCCGCACCCCCGCCGACGGTCACGTTCGGGCTCACGTTCAGAGTCACGCTCGTGAGGAAGCCCGCCAGGAACGCGCCCCGACGCACGCCGCGCGCGCCTCGCCGGAAAGCGCCGGATGGCCGCCGTTGGCGGCTCATTTGGACCCTGACGCGGTGCCATCTTCCACCCAGATGACGACGCTGGGGGGATGCGCGGGGTTCGCGGCTGCAGCGGCGTTTCCGTTGATCTCGAAGACCGAAATGTCGTGGGCGGGCGAATCGATCTCGTCGACTTCGACGCCGTCCGTGGGTGGCGTTTCCGTCCCCGGTTTCGCCGGGGCGAGCTCCACCTTGGCGATCGTGGCCAACGGCGCCACCTCGTCCGGCTGCGGGTGCCGGGTCACGTAGAGCGCGAGGCCGGCGGCCATCGCGAGGGCGATGCCGAACGTCGCGACGCCGAGGCCAGTCCGCACCTGCGCCGATCCGAGAGCCGGCCTCGGCACGCGCGCTTGCAGGCGAAGCGCCGTCCCCCCCAGTCCCACCGGCGGCGGCGCGCGCGAGGGCGCAAGCGATTCGGTTGCCCTTCCCAGGTCCGCGCCGACGGCTTGCTCGGCCGCGAGCGCTTTCATCACCGATTCGGCGATGGCGTCCGCCCCGGCGGCCACCGCTTTGCCGTCGATCTCGGCCTCGAGAAACGCGCGCAGATGCGTCGTCCGCGTGGCTTCGACGAAGCCGCGCGCCTCCGCGTTCGACGCGACGAGCGACTCCGCGTGCTCGCGTGCCGCGCCGTCGAGCTCACCGTCGGCGAACGCCATCAGCTCGAGAACGACCTCGCGCGGCAACGTCATGGTTCGCCTCGGCTCGCGGGGGCGCCACCCGCCGCGCTACTGGGGGGCGCATCCTCGGTGGGGCGCGGACCGAGCTGCTCTTCGTAGAAGTCCCCGAGGGCGCGCTGGAGTTTCTGCCGGGCGTGAAAGAGGCGGCTCATGATGGTTCCCTTCGAGACGCCCATGGTCTGCGCAATCTCTTCGTAACTCAGACCTTCGACCTCGCGCAGGAGGATGACCGCGCGGTGGTAGCTCGGAAGCGCGGCGAGCGCGGCCTCGACCCGGACGGCAATCTCGCGACGGCGCACCATCTCGAGCGGACTGTGGCCGTCGAGGCGCGCCACGTAGAGCACTTCCGCTTCGTCTCCGGACGGCCCATCCCAGCCCCCTCCCAGGCGCTCTTCTTCCAGCTCCATCGTGTGACGCCCGGGTTTGCGCAGGAGGTCGATGCCGAGGTTCGTGATGATGCGATAAAACCAGGTGTAGAAGCTCGACTCGCCTTGAAACGTCGGCAGGCTCTTGAAGACGCGAAGAAACGCGTCCTGCACGAGCTCCCGCGCGTCGTTCTCGTCGCGCACGAGCGCGAGCGCGAGCGCAAAGCCTCTTCTCTGGTGGCGCTCCACCAGCTGCTGGAAGGCGCGCATGTCGCCGGCCTGCGCCTTCGTGATGAGCGCACGATCTTCTATCGCCTGGATCACTCGCCTCTCCTTCGCCTCCTTCGCGTCCTGTGCCTCCCGCTCTTTGGACGCCCCGGACCCGGGGCTATTCACCCGGTCCGTGGTGCCGGAAGGCGGCGCAGGGAGCGATGGAGCGCGCGTCGACGACGAGGGCATCGGCGCGCGCTTGGCGTTCGGCAGAGAGCGCACGCGCCTACATTCGCACGTGTCGCGTCAACGAGGCAATCGGGGGCCCTCCTCAGCGAGCGGGCGGCTCTTGCGGCAGCGCCGTCAGCGCGACCTGCACCTCGAAGCTCTTGTCGCCCCGGAGAGCCCGAATGGTGACATTTCGTCCTACCCCGGCCGTGCTCGCGAGCCACTGCAGCTGCGTCGCCCGCTGAATGGGCTGCCCGTCGAACGCCTGGATGATGTCCCCGGCGACAAGACCGGCGCGATCGGCCGGTTCCCCTTGGAGGACCGCGCGAATGACGGCGCCGGTCACGACCGCTTTCGGTGCAATGCCGAGCGCCGCCCGGTCCTCCAGCGTCAGCTGGCGCGTATCCATGATGTGGATCCCGAGCGCGCTCCGCGTCACATGGCCGTCGCGCAGGATCATCGGCAAAAGGCGCTTGGCCATGTTGATCGGGATGGCGAACCCGATCCCCTGGGCGCCGTCGCCGCGGATGGCCGTGTTGATGCCGACGACCTCGCCCTTCAGGTTGAGCAAGGGCCCGCCCGAGTTACCCGGATTGATCGACGCGTCGGTCTGGAGGAAGTCGTAGTATCCGGACTGATCGAGCTGCACGTCGTCCTGCGTGCGGCCCCGCGCGCTGATGATGCCGGCGCTCACGGTGTGCGAAAGGCCGAACGGATTGCCGATGGCAGCCACCCAGTCGCCGACTTCGATCGCATCCGAATCGCCGAGCGGCAGCGGATGCAGCTCTTTCGTCTCGATGCGCACGACGGCGAGGTCCGTCGGCGGATCGGTTCCCAGCACTTTGCCGGCGAACTCGCGATCGTCCGGGAGCGTGACCGTGACGGACTGCGCGCCGCTCACGACATGGTTGTTCGTGAGAATGAGCCCCGTTTTGTCGATGACGAAACCGCTCCCGAGGCCTTTGGTCTGCCGGCGCCGCTGACCGAGGAACGGCGAGACCTCGACCTCTTCGCCGACCGTCGTGATCGTGACCACGCTGGGGTTTGCAGCGCGAACCATCGGAGCGAAGCTGAGGGGGGCGCCGCCGCTCGTCGTCGGCCCGCGCGCAGGTTCCGGTGGGGGATTCTCCGGCAGCTTGTCGGCGCTCGCCACCGGCGTCGCGCCGGACGGAATCCCGGACGGGGGAGCCGCTGGCTTGGCGTTGGCGTTCCCGTTGTCGGACGAGAAACCTCCGGACCGGATGTCACAGCCCGGCGTCAGGATTGCCAGGAACACGGCGGGCCAGAGGATCGCGCGCGCTGCCGGCATCACTTCGTCTTCGCGCGCTCCACGAACCGCATGCGCAGGTCATACAGCACCTGCGCGATGAGGCGCTCTTCTGCACCCGTGAGGTTGCCCTTGGTCTTCTCCTCGATCATCCCGATCAGATCGATCGTCTGGCGAGCCATGGCGGCGTGCGTGTCGACCTTGCCGGACTCCGGATGCGGCGCCTCGCCGAGGTGCACCAAAGCCGAGTGGTTCAACGACAAGATGAACATCGAGAAGTCCATGCTCGGCAGGGCTTCGTCGTCGTGCTTATGGCTGTCTTCGCTCACGATCCGTTCACCTCCTGGAAGGCTCCTGCCGCGCGCGGGTTCGGAGCGGGCTCAGTCGTCGCGGCCGCCGATGGCCGGCTGCGCCGTGCCGATCGACTCGCCCTGCTCGGCCACGTCGGGCAACTGGCCGAGGTGCTTCTCGATTTCTTTCTCGTCGAAGATGCCCTTTCGAACATTGCGCTCGCGCACGCGAATGTCCCAGTCCCACGCGTTGATCGTCTTGTTGTTCGTGACCATGTCGTTCTCTTTCCGCTCCATCGATCCCGAAAGGCTCGTCGGGTCGTCAGTCCGCGTCGTCAGTTCACGTCGCGGCGGCCGAGGGCCACCGGCGCTTCGTCGTGGTCGTGGTCGCAATCGGGCCCATGCACGTGCTCGTGCGCCTCGTCGAGCTCCGCCGCGGCATGCTCGATCTCGTCGCTCGTCGCCTGGCGCACCTCACGGATCTTGACCGAATACCGCAACGTCATCCCCGCGAGCGGGTGGTTCGCGTCGACCACGACGCGATCGTCGTACACCTCCAGCACGCACATCGCGACTTCGTCGCCGTCGGGCGACTCGGCGACGAACTCGTCGCCCACTGCGACGCCCTTGGGATCGGGCAGCTGCGAACGCTCGACGTCGAGCACGAGGCTCTCGTCGTATTCCCCGTATCCCGCGTCCGCCGGCACCACGACCTCGCGCTCGTCGCCGATGCGGAGACCGGCGAGCGCCGCTTCGAGACCCGGCACGAGCATCCCGTAGCCGTGCACGTAGCGGATCGGCTCTCCCTCTTCGCCCTCGCTCGCGTCGAGCAAGTCGCCTTCTTCGTCGCGAAGCTCGTAGTCGATGGTCACGTGGGTGTTCGGCTGGATAGTGAGGTCGCTCACGGTGCCCGCACAGGTAGCCCGGACCCCAAAGCGCGTCGAGGGGACGGCGCCGGGCCCTCGCCCATGGAGCCGGCGGGGCTGTTCACGTGCGCAGCTTTCGCCAAGAGACCTCTTAGTTCCAGTTCCCTGGCGTCCCTTC
>DATHQY010000601.1:0-2866 GCA_035482215.1 Polyangiaceae bacterium
GATGCGGGTGTCGCGCGCCGCGAGAGGCCCCGCGGCTTCGAGCGACCGTCGTCCCGGGATCTTGACGGCGAAGCCCGTCGGCTGCTGGGCGCCCTCCAGCGACTCGATCGGCGCGTCCATCTTCAGCCGTAGGACGTTGCCGTGGTGCACCGGCCCGTTGCCGAAAGGGGGAACGTGCACGTGCTTCTTGTGGCCCGACCGGGTCGAGTCGGTGTCGTCCGCGGCGGCCAGCGGTTCGACGGCGACGGGCGTCGGCGCGGGCGCCAGCGCCGCGCTCGAGGCAACCGGCGCGACGGCGGGCACCGGCAGCGCGGCCGGTGCTTCGGGGACGCTCGTCACCGGCGGGGGTGCGGCGGCGGCCACGGCCTGGGGCGGCGCGTCGCCGGAGTGGGCCTTCTTCAGCGCCAGCGCGCCGGCGATCGCGGTCAGCATCACCGCCCCGGCCACGACGGCCTTGGCCTTGTGCGTGCGGAACGGCGCGGGAAGCACTCCCTCGGGCGACGACGGCGAGCCCTCGCTTCCGCGGAAGACGCGCCGACCGCTCGTGTAGAGGCCCCCGTTGGGGGGCGGCGCGGTCGTGCGGCGCGCCGAGGACTCGTGCTTGCCGTCCTGGCGTCGCTTGGCCAGAAGGACCGCCATCGTCCTGGCCCGCTCGGCGAACCGACCGAGCGCGGGGCCCATCTGGGCGATCGTGTGGGCGACGGCGCCCTTCATCTTGCGGGAGGCTTCCTCGGCCGACGCGAGATCGTCGCCCGCGGGCATCGCGGGCATCGCGGCGGGGGCCGGCATGTCGACCGGCGCGGGGGCGGTTTCGACGTCCGCGTAACGCAGCGTCACGACGAGCTGCGGCACGTTCGACGTCGGGTCCACGGCGACGTCGACGCGATCGATGCACGCGGGCCGCTTGGCGCCGCTCTGCGCGTCCTCGAGCTCGAGCTGCCGTCCCACCTGGAGAAACCCGAGATCGCTGCCGACGGTCACGGCCGTCGCGCGCGCGTCCTTGATCTTGGCGCGCATCGGGGACGCGAGGCCGTCGATGTGCAAGCGCACCTTCGACCCGGAGACGACGGCGTGCTGTACGCCGGGGACTCCGATGATCTTCTTGAGCGCGTCGACGCTGTCGTGGTCCATGTCGGTGAATCGAACCCCGAACTCTCCGCCGCCCTCGGCGCCCGCGGCCCACACGACTTCGCCCGAGGCGAGCACGCTCTGCCCCGGGCCCCCGTCGAAGCGACACGTCAGCGGCTGCCCCTGCTCGGGGAGATACGCCGTACGCAGGTGGATTCCCTCCTCGGACACGTCGACGGCCTTCGCCTCGAACGACGGCCCGAGCGCGCCCCCAACCTCGACCAGTCCTTCGAACGGCATCCGCACGGCCCCGGGCGCGCGGCGATCCTCGGTATTCATCTCTGCCTCCGTCGTCCATTCGCGATAAAGAATCAGGCTGTAGAGGGCCAAGTTTTCATGTCCACGCACCTCATCCTCGACATCGAGACGATCCCCGATCCGGAGCTACCCCGGACCGACGACAGCGACCGCGTTCCCCCGCCGCCGCACAACCAGATCGTCACGCTCGGCTGCCTGCTTCTGGAGGACCACCTGCCCAAGCGCCTCGGCGTCGTCGGGGAGCACGGCAGCGAGGGCGAGATGCTGGAGAAATTCGCGGAGTGGCTCGACACGAAGCAGCCCACGGTCGTCACCTGGAACGGCCGCTCGTTCGACATGCCCGTCATCACGAGCCGCGCGCTCAAGCACGGCGTGCCGATGCCGTGGTGGTTTCGCGACCGGAACACGCGCTACCGCTACTCGACCGACGGGCACTTCGACCTCATGGACTTCCTCGCCGACTTCGGCGCGACGAAGAACGCGCGCCTCGATGCGTACGCGCGCATCGTCGGCTTCCCCGGCAAGGTCGGGGTCGACGGCTCCCAGGTGCTGCCCCTCGTCAACGCCGGAAAGATCGACGAGGTCAACTCGTACTGCTTGTGCGACGTCGCGCAGACGGCCGCGATCTTCCTTCGCGTCGAGCTCCTGCGCGGGACGTTCGACCGCGCCCGCTACCGCGAGCTCGCGGCGGCGATGCTCGCCTTCGTCGACGAGCAGCCCCGCCTCGCGCCCATCCGCGACAAGATCGACCGCGCGCGCTTCGGCATGACGGAGAAGACGCCCCCTCCCGGCGCCGCCCCCGCGGCCGGAGAGGGGGACCCGAGCTGAGGGCCCCGCTAGAGCTCCGCTAGAGCGGGATGTTGGTGTGCTTGCGGACGGGATTGCTCTCGCGCTTGTCCTTCAACATCTCGAGGCTTCGGTGGAGGCGAGCCCGAAGCGTCCGCGGGTAGATCACTTCATCGATGAAGCCGAGCTCGGCGGCCTTGTACGGGTTCGCAAATTTCTCGCGGTAGTCCGCGACGAAGCTCGCGCGCGTCTTGTCCGGCTCCGCGGATTGAAGAATCTCGTTGCGACGCACGATGTTGACGGCGCCCTCGGGACCCATGACGGCGATCTCCGCGGTCGGGAAGGCAAAGTTCACGTCCGCGCGAATGTGCTTGCTGGCCATGACGTCGTACGCGCCGCCGTAGGCCTTGCGCAGGATCACCGTGACCTTGGGCACCGTGGCCTCCGCAAAGGCGAACAGCAGCTTGGCCCCGTGCTTGATGATGCCGCCGTACTCCTGGTCGGTGCCCGGCATGAAGCCCGGGACATCGACGAACGTCACCAGCGGGATGTTGAAGCAATCGCAGAAGCGCACGAAGCGCGCCGCCTTCATCGACGAGTGAATGTCGAGAACCCCAGCCAGCACCGCGGGCTGATTCGCAACGATTCCCACGGCCCGGCCGCCGATACGCGCGAAACCGACGACGATGTTCTG
>DATHQY010000602.1:0-10472 GCA_035482215.1 Polyangiaceae bacterium
GGGCGCTTGCTCCCGCGCCTCGCGCCGCGTCGCAGAGGGCGCCGACCGAGATGCATTCGAGGGATCGATTCGTCGCCGTAGTGCATCCCTATGGCAAGACCTCGATGACCGCGCGCCTTCCGCAAGCCCCGTTGATTTTCCCGTTGTGGGCGGCCCTAGCGGCGTGCGGCTCCACGTCGGCGGAGAACGTCGTGGCGCCGCCTTCGGCGGCCCGCTCCGATGCGTCCGCGTTCGACGCCACGGGCGCCCCGGTGGGCGACGCACGTCCGGCGGACGCGCTCCCGGATGACGCGGCAAGCGCGGCAAACGCGACCGACCCCCTTGTCGACGCGAGCCCGGATCGCGACGCGACCGCGCACGGCCTGGACGCGTCGCCGATGTCCGCTCCGGACGCGGCGGGGGTTCCGGCACCGGACGCCGCAGGGGCTCCGGCACGGGACGCCACGAGTCCGGCGCCGGACGCGGGGCCTGTGGTGGCCTTCCCCGGCGCCGTCGGTTTCGGCAAGACCGCGACGGGCGGTCGCGGCGGCACCGTGGTCCATGTCACGACGCTGGCGGATTCCGGCACCGGCTCGTTCCGCGATGCCGTCAGCGCGGACAATCGCATCGTCGTCTTCGACGTCGGCGGCACCATCACGTTGAGCTCCGCAGTGTCCGCCAAGAGCAATCTGACCCTCGCGGGGCAGACCGCGCCCGGCGACGGCGTCGCGATCATCGGACGCGAAGTGTCCTTTTCGGGATCGACGAACGACATCGTTCGGATGCTTCGCTTCCGGCAGGGGACGCTCGATCCCGACAGCTCGAAGAGCGGCATCAACCTCCTCGATGCCACGACGATGATCTTCGACCACGTCTCGATCGAGTTCGCCCAGTGGAACAACATCGACGCCGTGGGCGCGAGTGACGTCACGGTCCAGCACTCGATCACGGCCGATCCGATCGGTCAGCAGTTCGCGGCTCACACGGAGACCGGGCCGTACACGTGGTACGCGAACCTGTTCGCCAATGCGCACAATCGCTGTCCGCTCGCGAAAGCGAATACGCAATATGTGAACAACGTCATTTACAATTACCAGGCGGGATACACCGCCGGAAATACCGCGGGGTCATTTTCTCACGACATCATAGGGAACTATTTCATCGCAGGCCCGTCCACGACGAGCGCGGGAGACGCGTTCTTCCAGGTGAACGACCAGGCCATCTACGCGAGCGGCAATCTGCTCGACGGCAATGTGAACGGAACGCTCGACGGCACGTCCCTCGGAGTCCCCTCGGGCAGCTCCGCGCTCTCGGAGCCATGGAATCCCGACACGGTGTCCATCCCTACGCTCTCCGCCGCGGCGGCGTACGTTGACATCGTCGCCCAGGCCGGCGCGTCGCTTCACCGCGACGACGTGGACACGCAGCTGATGACGGACGTCACCTCGCTCGGAAAGACCGGTGGCCTCTGGACCAGCCAGAGCGCGACGAACCTGGACAACAGCGGATACGGAACGCTCGCTGGCGGCACCAGCCCCACGGACACCGACGGCGACGGGATGCCCGACGCGTGGGAAATTCGCTATGGCCTGAATCCCGACTCCGCTGCAGACGCGAACGGCGATTTCGACGGTACCGGCTATACGAACATCGAAAAATACATCAACGGACTCATCGACGGCTCCTATCCGTAGTCCTGGGCCGTCACGACCGGCGCACGAACGCGCCGGCTCCTCTCAATCGACGTGCTCAGCCGGAAGCAGCGGCGGGTGCGCGCGTCGCCGCCCGCGGGGGGAGCGCGCTCGCCCCGTCGCGGGAGCGCGGAGCGGAGCTCGCAACGCGATGGCGCGCGCAGCGCTTGCGCGCGGCGCCGTCCTTCGAGGTGCCGCGTCCTCGCCTGGCGTCGCCTTGGGCGGATGGCCTCAGGCGGTCCTCGTGGCCGTCCCCATTGCATCTCAGGCGGTGCAGACGCGCGCGAAAGGTGAGCGAAAGGTGAAAAACCGTGAGGGGCCAGCGTTCGCTCGGGCGGGCGCGGCCCCTGTTTTTGCGGGGAACTTCACTCGGCGTAACGGGTCTCGCCCGCTGCGGCCACACGCACACGCGAATCGGGACCCGATTCGTGCCGCGAATGGCCCCGCCTTTTCTGCCGCGTTTCCTGCTTCATTGTGCTTTCGTCTTCGCCCGTTACGAACGACCGGCGCCCCCTTCTCAACGTTGTCGTCCGTGTGCTACCCGTTGAGACGCGAAGACTCGAGTGCGCGCTTCTGCGCGGGCGCTGACCAGACGAGAGAGCCGACCAGGAGGAACCATGAGCGAGAAGGTCTCGATACGAGCAGGCGATACGGTTCTGGAAGCTCCCGTCGTGGTCGGCAGCGAGGGCGAGCGCGGGATCGAGATCGACAGCCTGCGGGCGAAGACGGGGCTCGTAACGCTCGATCCGGCGTTGATGAACACGGCGATGACGAAAAGCGCCATCACGTTCATCGACGGCGAGAAGGGGATTCTCCGGTACCGCGGAATTCCGATCGAGCAGCTCGCCGAGCAATCGACGTTCGTCGAAGTCGCTTTCCTCCTGATTTACGGATATCTGCCGACCGAAGACGAGCTCACGAAGTTCTCGACCGCACTGACGCGCCACTCGCTCGTGCACGAGGACATGAAGCAGCTCTTCAACGCCTTCCCGTCCACGGCGCACCCCATGGCGGTCCTTTCGGCGATGATCGTGTCGCTCGGCACGTACTATCCGGAGGAGCTCGACGTCGACAACAAGGCGCAGGTCGATACGATGATCGCGCGGCTCTTGTCGAAATCGCGCACGATCGCCTTCGCGTACAAGAAGTCGATCGGCCAGCCCTTCGTCTACCCGACGAACCGGCTGAAGTACTGCGGCAACTTCCTCAACATGATGTTCAGCATCCCGGCCGAGCCTTACGAGGTCGATCCGGAGCTCGAGAAGGTGTTGAACCTCCTCTTGATCCTGCACGCGGACCACGAACAGAACTGTTCCACGTCGGCGGTCCGGCTCGTCGGCAGCTCGAAGGTCAATCTGTTCGCGTCGATCTCGGCCGGCGTTTGCGCGCTCTGGGGCCCGCTGCACGGCGGCGCGAACCAGGAGGTCATCGAAATGCTCGAAGCCATCCACAAGGATGGCGGCGACGTGAAGAAGTGCATCGCCCTCGCGAAAGACAAGACGTCGAACTTCCGTCTCATGGGCTTCGGGCACCGCGTCTACAAGAACTTCGATCCGCGCGCGAAGATCCTGAAAGCTGCGGCCGATCGCGTTCTTGCGAAGCTCGGCGTAAGCGATCCGCTCCTCGACATCGCCAAGGCGCTCGAAGAGGCCGCGCTCAAGGACTCGTACTTCGTCGACCGAAAGCTCTACCCGAACGTCGACTTCTACTCGGGCATCATTTACCGAGCCATGGGTTTCCCGACGAACTTCTTCACGGTCATCTTCGCCCTCGGGCGCCTGCCGGGATGGATCGCGCATTGGCGCGAAATGACCGAAGATTCCACGACGAAGATCGGGCGCCCGCGCCAGATCTACACGGGGCCGACGCTGACGAACTACGTGCCGATCGAGAAGCGCCCCAGCCGCGGGACCTCCGCCTAGTTCAGGCGTTCGACGCGTTGCGCGCGAGCGGCGATAGCGCGCCGAGAGCGGAGATCAACACGAGGAAGCCTCCGATCGCCATCAGGGCGGAGGCCGTCCCGATCGCGGCGGCCAAGTGCGTCACGCCGAGGGCGCCTAGGGCGCTCGCCGAGAAGATCATGACCCAGCCGGCCGCCACCACGCGGCCGAGCAACCCGTCCGGGGTAAGGGTCTGACGGAGCGAGACCGCGGCGACCGATCGGAACGTAAGGCCCATCGACCAGAGGACGCCTCCGAGCGCCACCGCGGCAATGCCTGGGCCGACTCCCGCGAGAACGAGCCCCAATCCTTGAATCCCGGTGCCCACGACCGTGCTCGCGCCGAAGGCCACCGCCCGCCGTGCCCGGGCGGCGCCGATGGCCCCCACGACGGCTCCAAGGGCAGAGCAAGCCAGCGTCGCCCCCACGACGGCGCTGCCTTGGCGCAAGTCGCTCTTCAGGCGATACACGAGAAGATCAATGACGGCCGCACCGAGGCCGATGCTGCCCGCGAGCGCAACCCCGGTCTGAAAAACGGCAAGCGCCCGAAGGACGCGCTCGCGCAAGAGGAACGCGAGGCCCGACACGAGGCCGGCGAGGGCGCCTTCGTTCTTGGCCTGCTCGGCGCGATCGCGGCGAAAGCGGATGCGGGCGAGGCTCGCTGCCGACAATAGAAACGACGCGGCGTTGATGCCGAGAGCCACGGGCGCGCCGTAGCGATCGCAGACAATGCCGGCGAGCGCGGACCCCGCCACGTAGGTGAGTGCCTGCGTTGCTTGCAGGCGACCGTTGGCCGGCGCGACTTCCTCGGGTTCGACGAGGTTGGCCACGGCGGCCATGTACGCGACGAAGAACAAGTTGCTCGCGACAGCGGCCAGCGCCGCGACGGCATAGATGAGCCCCAGGCTCTGCACGCCGAGCGCGAAGAGGAGCGGCAGCGCGGCAAAGAGCGCAGCGCGCGCGAGATCGCATCCGATCATCAGGTAGCGGCGATGCGCGCGATCCGTGATTGCACCGGATACGAACGCGGTGAAGAGCTGCCCCCCCACCGACACCGCGGTGACTCGCCCCATGGCCACGACCGAGTGCGTCGCGTCGAAGACGAGGAGCGGCATCGCAACGAACGCGAACGCGTCGCCGAGGTTGGAGGCGGCCTGTCCCGCCCAGAAGAGGAAGAAAGCTCGGTTACGCAGGACCTTTGCCAGGGCTGCAACTTACCGCTCGTGCGCGAGTGTGCCAGGCAGTGCTCGATCGGCGGTCGGCAGGGACTCCGCTAGCCCGGGCAAGATCATGCGTGGTACGAAATGTTGATCACCCGCTGGGCGCACGGCCATTCGCATTGGTAAGCCGACTTTACGAAAGCCGCTGGATCCGTCTCGGTCGGCCGTGATATTTGCCCGTAACCTTTTTGGTAGGGTTGCTTCCGGGAAGCCGGTCCAGCCCGCCGCCCATTCACGGATCCGAGGAGAAACTTCAGTCATGCCTCAGCCCACCCCTTCGACCTCGCGCCGGATCCGTTTTTTCTTGGGATCGGTGGCCGCGGTCGGACTTGCCGCGGCGGTGTCCACGCAGGCGTGCGCGCGACTCAAGGGTAGCAGCAGCTCCTCGGCCATCGTGTCGACGTCGGGGACCTCTGGGGGCGGCTCCGGTTCGACCGACGGCGACGGCGGAGCCGCCTGCGCGCCGTCGACGCGCGACATGGACGAACAAGACGCGGACACGGTGGTCAACGGCGGGGCAGCCGCCATCGCTGCGGTGACGCCGACGGCATGCGGAGACTCGCTGGAGCAGCTCACTCACACCCCGGGCATCCTCCCCGACGGTGGGCTCTTGGATATCTCCCAGGCCGTCGGATACAAGGCGGATTCCACGATCCCCTCGCAAGCGCAAACGATGTTGCAGTCGGCGGGCGCCAACAACCTCTCGTCGTATGCAAACCAGATGCGAGGCAATATCGCGACGACGCAGTCGGCGGACATCTACCGAACCGAAGATGATCCGAAGACGGACATCAAGGGCATCTTGTTTCGCGACGGCCCGCGTGGCGTCAATCTGGACTCGCCGGTCTTCGAGGGCCCGTACGGAGGCAATTCGTTGAACATCGGCGGCGCGTACGCCACCGTCTTTCCGGTGAGCGCCGCGCGCGCCGCGACCTGGGACCTCGATCTCGAGGCGCGCATCGGCGAAGACATCGCCGACGAAGTGGTCGGGTCCGAAAATACGGAGACGATTTCGCCTTGCGTCAACATTCTGCGCAATCCCGCGTGGGGCCGTTCGCAGGAAACGTATGGCGAAGACCCGTTCGCGCTCGGGCGCCTGGGATCCGCCTACGTCCATGGCGTGCAGAGTTACGTCCCGGCCTGCGCGAAGCACTTTGCGGCGAACAACATCGAGAACAACCGCCAAAATCTCATCGCGATCATGGACAGCCAGACGCTGCATGAGATCTACGGCCGGCACTTCGAGATGATCGTGCAAGACGGCGGCGTCGCGTGCGTGATGGCCTCGTACAACAGCCTTCAAGTCACGGACGGCTCGGACGTGGGCACGTACAAGAACACCGTGAATACGCTGCTCCTGACCGACGTCTTGCGCAACACGTTCGGGTTCAAGGGTTTCATCATGTCGGACTTCTGGGCGATGCCCGGGTTCAATTCCCTCAACCTGACGCAACAACAATACGATCAGACCGGTACCGAAGGGGTCAACGCCGGGCTCGACATCGAGATGCCCTGGGCGCTCAATTTCAAAGATCTCGAGAGCCTATTCAGCAGCAATACGGCTCCGCTCCAGGCGGCCGCTACGTACATCGTCGAGCAGAAGCTCCGGTTCAACGTGGCCAATGCGAACGCCAATACGTACGCGCTGAGAACGCCGGTGACGACGCTCGGTCCAAACGGGATCACCAACAACTGCCAACACATCGCCGATTCGGAGCTGCAGGCGGAAGAGGCGATGGTTCTTCTCAAGAACGACCCGCTCGGCGGATCCAGCAGTGACGCGGGCGGAGGGGGAGGCGGAAACGGAGACGAAGGTGGAGGTGGCGGATCGAGCGCCGAAGCCGGAACCATGGGAGAAGGCGGAGCGGGCGACGAAGCTGGGGTCACGCAAGGCGGCGGAACTGCAAACGAAGCAGGCACCACCCAGGGCGGTGGCGGCGGAGTCGTAAGCGGCACCCCCGTGCTTCCCATCGACCACAATAGCGTGCACACCATCGCGGTCCTCGGGACGTCGGAGCCCTGGGCGCTGTCAGGAACGGGCCAGAGCGGCACGTTCAACTTCGCCACCGACGCGCGCATCGGCGATCTGGGAAGTAGCCGCGTGAATCCCGACCCCGCCACGACTGTCGGACCCTTCGCGGGGATTCAGGCCGCCGCGAGCAACTACGGCATCACCGTCACCACGGGGTCGACGGCGTCCGACGCGTCCGGCGCGGACTTCGTCGTCGTCATCGCGGGAATGACGCCTCAAGACGAAGGGGAAGACTACACCGGCGCGTCCGACCGTGCGGATAGCAACGGCAATCCGAACTACAGCCTCGATGCCAAGCAGCCCTCACAATACAAGCTGCAGGACCAGCTCATCATGGACGTCGCGGCCCTCGGCAAGCCGATGGTCGTCATCCTCGAAGGCGGCAGCGCGATCAACATGCCCTGGCTGGATCAAGTCCCGGCCGTGGTGATGTCCTGGTACGCCGGCCAGCAGGGCGGCATCGCGATGGGCAGGCTCCTCTTCGGAGAAGTGAACTTCAGCGGCAAGCTGCCGATCACCTGGCCGAAGTCCGAGGCCGACGAGCCGACGTTCAACACCGGCCCGGCGATGGGTGGCGCCACGAGCATGGGGTACTACCTCGGGTACCGCTGGTTCGATCAACAGAGCATTACGCCTCTCTTCGCCTATGGCTCCGGCAAGAGTTACACGACCTTCCGCTACGACTTCGTCGGCATCCCGTGCAGCACGGTGACGAAGCACAGCGTGGTCGACGTTCAGGTCGCGGTGACCAATACGGGCAGCGTGGCGGGCAATGAAATTTCTTATCTCTTCACGTCTTTGCCTGCGAACAGCGCGGTGCACCGCTCGGTGAAAGAGCTCAAAGGATGGCATCGGACCAAGCAGCCGATCCAGCCGGGACAGACCGTTCTCTTCACGATTCCTTTGCGCGTGGCGGACCTCAAATACTGGAATTCGGCTGGGAGTCCCCCGGCTTGGACGGTGGATCCCGGCGACTACCCGATCATGATCGGCCCGAGCTCCGACAATCTTACGACTGCAGGCAAAATCACAGTGACGGCCCAGTGAACGCGACGAACGGAGTCGCCATCGTCCTCGCGACCACGAAAACGCGTGGCGGTTTACGTTCCGGCCGCGCGCGGCACGGATCCTTCAGGAGCCCATGAGATCACTCGCGACGTATCGTCTGTCACGAACAGCGCTGTTGGCGGCAACCCTGGCGACGGGCTTCTACGCCCGCGGCGCCCTGGCACAAGATGCAACAGGGACTTCGTCGTCGCCCCCCGCCGGAACTCCGGCCGGCGGCGCTGCGCCGGGGGGCGCTCCTACGACAGGCGCCGCTCCGGCGTTCGCGGCCCCACCGGGTGAGTCGCCCGCGGCGGACAAGAGCGGTCCCCCAGGTACGAAGCCTTCGGCAGAATCCCTGCCGAAAGACATTCTGCATCTCGTCGAGCAGATGCCGCCTTCGGCGTATCCGTCGCCGACGCCGCGCGTCCGCGGGATCTACGGCGGGTCGCTGTGGGCGGACGCCGACTTTCAGGGCCTCCAATGGCCCTATTACCCCAAGACCGGAATCGGCGTTTCCGGGTCGGGGTGGGTCGATACGGGCTATCGGCACTTCGACGCCGGCCAAGGCCTCGGCGCGAACGAGGCGAAAGGCGATCAGTTCCAGCCGGCGTCGCGCTTCGTCCTGCGCACGACGCCGACGTGGACCGACGACCGCGGAGAGTTCTTCGTTCAGGCGCAGACCGAGCTCGTAGGCGCAAAGCTCACGACGTCGCCCGGCTACGTCTGGGGCGTCGACGACGCCTGGATCCGCTTCGGAAAGTGGAAGCTCTTCGACATCCTCGTCGGCCGCTTCCAGGCCTGGGAAGTCTACCACTACGGCATGGGGCTCGACCTTTTCACCCTCGAGCGCAGCGGTGCGAACGACAGCAGCAGCGCCGCTGCTCCGCAGATCTACGGCCTGACGTACATGTACTTGCGCCAGGACACGATCGGGCAGGGCGCAGTTCACCTGTATCCGACGGACTGGCTCCGCTTCGAAGCCGGGTTCCAATATGGTCCGGACGCCAACGGCAACAACGTCGAAGGCGTGCGCCCGGTCGGAATCGCCGAATGGGGGCCCCTCCGGTTCAAGGCCGGAATGGAGTTCCTCGATACGCGGCCGGTGTCCCCGACCGCGAAGAACAAGACCCGAGCCCAGGGCTACGGCGCGGCGCTCCAGCTCGTGCTCGACCCGTACGTCGAGATGGGGATCAACGGCGCTATCGCGCTGAACGACGCGATCGACAGCATGGGCCGCCAGGACACGGCGAATACGAACGAGACGTGGAGCGCCGGCGGCTTCATCAACGCACGCGTCGGCATCCCGGATCTGCTCGTCGGCGCGGGGTTGAACTACACGTACCTTGTCGATCAGCGGTACTACGCGCCGGCCGGTCGGAACGACCAGTACGACCAGTGGCAGCCGTTCGGAGCCGTTCAGTACTTGCTGCTGAAGCAGCTCTTCATCAAGTTCGTGTTCGCCTACGCCAAGGCCGACATGAACGAGACCCCCGATCAGTCGCCCCCCTTCAAGAACGAGATGGTCAGCGGGCGTCTTCGGTTCACGTATTTGTTCTAATTGGGATCGCCCTGGGGTGATCGCAGGCCCGCCCTGGGGTGATCGCAGGCCCGCCCTGCGACGATCGCAGGCCTGCTCTGCGGTGATCCGAGCGCGCACTGGTGATCGCACCCGGTTGCTCAGACGATGGCGTCCGCGCGCCGGAGTGATCGCGAGCGCGCTCCGAGAGGCTCGCACGTGCACTCTGCGACGCTCGCGAGCGTGCTCTGGGGTGCTCGCGCTCGGGATGATCAAACCGCGCACGGCGATGCTCGTAAGCGGACCATGGATCATGCGGCCCGAGCCTCGAAGGCAACGGGTCCCCCCTCCTTTGAGAGCGCGGCAGAGACGACCTTGCGCTGAGCGGCAGCGGCAGGGCGTCGTACGTATAACTTTCTGCTGTTCGTGAAGCGCATCACGAGGATCGAGCTGGAAAACAAATCGCGGGCCAAGGATGGCAGCGAATTGCAACCTCAGGCGCCGGTCGAGGCAGCCGGGTCGTGTTGCGCACGACTTGCGCTCCGACAGAAACGCCGTACGAGTCAGCTAGCTTGCGGGCGCCTCCAGAGAGCGCATGCCAGTTGGCTGAGGTTGGCCCGATGCTCGTGAAGTAAGGAGATCTAAAATGAGAACTCGGTGGTCCTCGGCGCTGGCAGTCGCCCTTCCTTTGGGCCTCGTCGCGTGTTCGAACTCGTCGTCGACGCAATCCGGGCCGTCCGGAGTGGTGGTCACGTTGTCCGATGTGAAGCAGCCCGTCGACGGGTTCGGCGCCTCGTCGGCCTTCTTCGGCGGAAACATCTCGGACGCGCAGGCCGACCTGCTCTTCGATGCGAAGAAGGGGATCGGCCTCTCGCTGCTCCGCATCATGATCGGGGTGCCGAACGACACCCAGAGCGACGGTTCCGAGCCGACCACCGGTGCCAATCCGGTCGCCACCGCTCCTGAAATCGCAACCGCCCAGCAAGCCATTGCGCGGGGCGCCAAGGTTTGGGCTGCCGCGTGGACGCCACCTCCCATCTGGAAGACG
>DATHQY010000603.1:0-9155 GCA_035482215.1 Polyangiaceae bacterium
GCATCTTCGCGGGCGATCGGGTGAAGTCGCTCATGGAGCGAATGGGCATGCCCGACAACGAGCCCATCGTGCACCCGTGGGTCACGGGGAGCATCCAGGACGCGCAGCGCAAAGTCGAAGAGCGCAACTTCGACATGCGCAAGCACCTGCTCGAATACGACGACGTCATGAACGAGCAGCGCAAGACGGTCTACAAACTCCGCCAGCAGCTGCTCCTCGGCATCTACAAGCCCGAGAAAATGGACGAGGACGGCAAGCTCCTCGGCGAGCCGCGGGACATCGTGGTCGACGAGAAGATCGCCGAGGACGTCAAGAAGGCCGTCACCGACATCGTGATCCACCACGGCACGGCGATCGGGACGCCCACGAGCGCAGCGGCGCCGCCGAAGACCGTCGAAGAGGTCGAAGAGATCTATTCGATGGCGTCGCTCCAGCAGGACATCTACCAGTTCTGGGGCTACCGCTTCGATTACCGCGAAGGCGACGGCAAGAAGCCGCTCACGGTCTACAACCGGCTCCTCGAAGAGATCCCGCAGAGCCTCACCGAGCAGCACGAGCAGCTGCTCGACCTGCTCGACAACATCGTCGGCGCGGTCGTCGAAGAGTGCTGCCCGTCCAACAAGCCGCCGGAAGATTGGGACTGGAAGGGCATCAAAGTCGGCTACATCGAGCACTTCGGCGGCAAGAGCCCCGAGGTCGAGCACCTGCATGCGGCCGAGCAGATCGCGAAAGTGCTCTTCGAAGCGGCCGAAGCGACGGTGCGCGAGAAGCAAAAGGAGATGGGGACGGAGCTCTTGCTCCGTGTGTTCCGTCACTTTTATCTCGAGGAGATCGATCGCCAATGGGTCGAGCACCTCACGAACATGGAGCACCTGCGCGACGGCATCGGCCTTCGCGGGTACGGCCAGCGCGACCCGAAGCAGGAGTACAAGAAAGAGGGCTACGACATCTTCATGACCATGATGGCGGCGACGAGCAGCAACGTCTGTTCGAAGCTCTTCAAGGTCCAGGTTCGGCGCGAAAACGAGATCGAGCGCATCGAGCGCGAAGACGCCGAGAAGCATGCGCAGCAGCAGCGCGCGATGCAGACGTTCCACGGCGGAGAGAACGCCCAGGGCGAGGACGAAGGACCGCCGCGGCCCGCGGCGAGGGCGGCACAGCCGCGTGTGGTCCAGCCGCCCGTCCGCCGCGAAGGCCCCAAAGTCGGACGCAACGATCCGTGCCCGTGCGGCAGCGGCCAGAAGTTCAAGAAGTGCCACGGCGCCGCGCTGGAAGAGGACAGCGACGCGAGCGAAGACGCGTCGGTGTAGGCGGGCGCGTACCGCCGCGGCATGACCGCGAAGGGGAGGTGCCCTCGGGGGCAAAGCCCAGGGTCGTGGCGCGGGCATGGCGCCGTTGGCGGGGAGAGTCCCGTCGCCGGCACAGGTTGGCACGCGAGCCCTCGTGCGAATCCCTGAAAAAGCCGAGTTTCTCGTGCTCCGCCGTTGGCAGGCGGAGTGCAGTACCCTCGTTCGACTCGTCTGCCGCGAGCGCTCCGCCCGCCGGGCCACGCCTCGAGTCCTGGAGAACGCCGTGATGCCTGCCCGTCGCTTACGTGATGCTCGTGCCGCCGCCCGCGCTTCGCTGGCCGTTATCTCGACCGTCGGCGCCGTGTTCGTGTCGGTCGCCGCGCACGCGGACACACCTTGCGCGCAGGACAGCGATTGCTCGAAAGGGTTCAGCTGCCAGACCGTCAGCGTCGGCGGGTGCGCCGAGCCGGTGATCGTGTGCGCGGCCGGCGAGGCGTGCGACGCGTCGACGGTCGGCCCCGTCGACTGCAACGTCCCCGAACAACGCGCCTGTGAGCCCGGCCCCTGCACGACCGATGCGGACTGCGCGTCGGGCATGACGTGCCTCGCCAGCAGCTCCAAATCGTGCAGCTCGCCCGCGTGCGCCGACCCGAGCCAGGGCTGCAGCACGACGGTGACGTGCACGATGGTGACCGGGCCGAGCATGTGCGTCCCCAAGTACGAGCTGCCGTGCACGGCCGACGCGGACTGCGGCGATCACTTCACGTGCACGCCCGGCACGACGACTAGCTGCTGGGGGAGCGCCGGCAGCGCCGGCGGCGGGACCGGCGCGAGCGGGGCGGTCGCGCCGCTCGTCGCCGAGGACGCGGGCTCTGCCCCGACGACGGGCACCCCGACGACGGGCACCCCGACGAGCGGATGCACGACGATGCCCACCGGGACGTCGAGCTGCGTGCCCGACATGATCAACTGCACGACCGACGGCGATTGTCCCGCGACGTGGTCATGCAGCGAATCGCTCGAGGGGGTCGCGACAGCGGGCTGCGCAACCGGCGCGCCTTTCGAAGTGGACGGTGCCGTCGTGCCGATCCCCCCGTGCGATCCGGTGCCCCCGGTTGCGTCGCCCAGCTACTGCGTACCGCCGTCGTACGGGTCACTAGCGAGTAGCCCGCTAGGGACATCCACTAACACCGGCGGCGGGTCCGGCTCGAACCAGGGCGGCACGACGGCGACGAGCGGCACTACGACAAGCGGGTCGTCACCAGCGAAGGGCACCGCACCGACAACGCCCACCGCGCAGTCCAACGACGCCTCGACGCCCGCGGAGGGCAGTGGCGGATGCGGCGTCGGCGGCGGTACCAGCGGAGCCGCGGGCTGGCTCTTCGCGGCCGCCCTGGCGTTCGGGGCCGGCCTCGTTCGCCGTCGCCGCTCTGCGACGGCACCGGCCGTGGCCGCCCTTTCACGGCGTCGCTAGCCCTCCGCGGCGCGCGGCGAAACGTGCACCGGAGCGGGAAAACCGCTCGAAAAAAGCCGTTTCACGGCCAGTCCCCAAAAGACGAAGGCCTGGTAGCATGCCGGCCGATGAAAGCTCTTGGCGCTGTTTTCGCGATTCTGACGATGGCCTTTGCGCTCGTGGCGTGCGGCGAAGGCGGCGGTGCGAAGTTCCCCCAGAAGGCCGGCGAAATGCCCGCGGGGCAGGTCTGGGAAGGCGTCTACTACAACCCGGTCTACGGCTACCTGCACATGCTCGACCAGGGGAACAGCATCGTCGGCCGGTGGAAGCGCACGGACGGCAGCCACTGGGGCGAGCTCAGTGGAACGGCAGAGGGCAACCTGGTGCGCTTCACGTGGAAGGAGCACGGCATCGGGGTCATCGGTCCGAGCGGCGACACCCACGGCACGGGCGTCTTCGTCTTCAAGCTTCCCAAGGACAGCGACATCGCGGAGCTCGACGGCCAATACGCGGTCGACGACTCGGATTCGATCGGCCAGTGGCATTGCGTGAAGCAGAACAACGTGAAGCCCGACATCAACTCGATCAACGGCGACAATCCGGACGCGCCCGTCGCGCCCAAAGACTCTTGGCAGTGATCGCGAGCCCGGCCGGGCGTCGGCTGGGCGACCGCGAAGCGTGGTGACGGACCCCGCGCTCGCCGGTCCGCTCGGAGGGCTCTGGCTCTCGGCGGTCCGGACGGACGCGCCTACGCTCCTCGTGCGCGCTGCGTTGTGGTGGCGCGATCTCGAGCGGCTCGGCGTCCACGTGCCGTTCTTCGTGGCGCATGACTTCGGGCTGCTCCTGGCGACGCCGTTCGATCGTCTGGTGCTCGGCCCGCGGCCGGGGCTTCGCGATCACCTCGAGCGCCTCGACCCCCGACTTTCGGCGGCTTGGCCGGCGTACGCGAAGCTCGTCGCCGAGCTCGCAGCCGGCGAGATGGCGCAATCGGCGGGGGCGCTGAAGCTCGGCGACGAGCTCGTCGTCGTGCTCCTCGCGCGGATTCTGGGAGCCGTGCTCGAAGCGGGGAGCGCCTCGACCACCCGCGCCGCGGCGCGGGAAGGCGCGGCAGCCCGTGCGGCGACGCCGCTGCCGCTTCAGCCGGCGATCTTCGAAGGGCTGTCCGCCGAACTGCCGCGGCTCTTCGCGGCCGTTCCGCGTCAGGAGGAGCTCCTGTTTCTCGAGCGAGTCGTCCAGGCGAGGCTGCGGATCCTGACGCTCGTCGACGCGCTCGATCTGGACACGCTGCGCCTATTGGGGCTCGTCGGCGATGCGAGTTCCGGCGCGCTCGGCCAGGTGGACCTCCTGGCCGCCCTCGCGAATCCGTCGGCGAGCGACGTCGTCAACTTCTCCCTCGAGCTCTTGCCGAGCGTGCTCGAAACGCGTGCCACGAAGGCCGCCGGCACCCAGGCCGAGAACGGCTACGGAGGCGTCGGGCGTCGCGGCACGATCGACTCGCTCGTGCTCACGGAGCTTTTTTGGGACGACGAGGAGTTCGCGCGCCGCATGTTCGGCGGTGAGCTGCTCTACTTCACGCGCGAGCGCGCGCCCGACGAGGCGAGGCGGCTGCACTACGTCGTCATCGACGCGTCGGCTTCGATGCGCGGTGATCGCGAGGTGTTCGCCCGGGGCCTCGCGATGGCGCTTTGCAAGAAGCTCCAGCTGGCCGGCGAAGACGTGTGGCTCCGGTTCTTCGATTCGCGCCTCTACGAGGTGCACCGGCCCGGCAAGCGAACGCAGCTGCCAGCCGCGTGGCTCCTCGGCTTCAAGGGCGAGCGCGGGCGAAACCCGGCGCGCGTCTTCGCTCAGCTCGCCACCGAGCTCGCGCTCCTGCGGTCGCGCGACGCGCGCGAGCCCGTCGTGCACCTCATCACGCACTCGGCGCTCCACGTGCCGCGGTCGCTCGTCGCGGAAGTGCGCCGCCACGCGCACTTGTTCGGCGTCTTCATCGTTCCGGGCGGCGCCGCGCTCGATCTCGAATGGCTCGACCTCCTCAGCGGGCACGCCGCCGTCGACCCGTCGATGTACAACCGAAGCACGCGGCGCGAGACCGCGACGAAGATCGTCTCGGAGATGACGCGCCCGTCACCGATAGGAGAGAAGACGCTCTAGCTTCATCGCGAGCATCGTATTGCCGGTCATCTTCAGCTTGCCCGAGAAGAACAGCTGCACGCCTTGCGCTTGCGGATTCTCGTAGAGCTTCTGGAAGTCTTCGTCGGCGATCGTGATCGTGCAGTCGGCCGGGCCGGTGCCCGGGTGGCACGACGGGCCGGACTCGCTCACGTCGATGTTCCACTGGCCGCCGGTCGGCCCTTCGATGTTCATCTGGTACTTCGCCCCAACGGTCTTCGCGTCCGCCGCATTCCTTGCGAGCGCGGCGGGCAGGTCTTCGTTGAAGAGCTTACGGATATCGACGGACATCAGGCTGGTCTCCTCGGTCGGCGCGCGGAGTGAATCGCGATTGAGCCCCCTCGTCAAGCGCGCGAAGGAGCCGGTTCGCGGCGGATTATTCGCCCCGTACTCGGTTTCGCCCGCCGGATTTCGCCTGGTACAGCCGCTCGTCGGCAAGCCGCATCAGCGCTTCGGCGGTTCGTTCCGTGTCGGCGATCTCGTCGATCGACGCGTATCCGACGCTGATCGTGACGCGCATCACGGCGCCCTCCGAGGGAATCTCGAGCCGCTCGACGGAGGCGCGCAGGCGCTCGGAGAAGCGGCCGGCGTTGGCGTGCTCGATCCCGCGTGCCAGGACGACGAACTCCTCCCCCCCGAAGCGCGCGAACACGTCTTCGGTCCGAATCAGGCGCGAGACCAGCGCGGAGACTTCGCGGAGCACGTCGTCGCCGGCGAGGTGGCCGTACGTGTCGTTGATGCGCTTGAAGTAATCGATGTCGAAGAGAATGAGCGCGAGGCGCGTCATGTGCCTTCGCGCGTACGCGATCTCGCTCGTCAGCCGCTCGATGAGATAGCGGCGGTTGTGCGCCTTCGTCAGCGCGTCGCGCACGGCCGACTCGTAGAGCTGGTGCGCCATGACCTCCGCTTGCGCGTCGAGGATCGCAAACGACAGGATCACGTTCGGTCCGATGTGGATGCGGTCGCCGCTCGTCAGATCGACCGGCTTGTCGATGCGCCGGTTGGCGAGGAAGGTCCCGTTCGTCGAGCCGAGGTCCTCGAGGCGGTAGCGCCCCTCTTCGAGGGTGCGAATGCGCGCGTGCAAGCGGCTCGTCCCGCCGTCGTCGAGACGGACGTGCGCTTCTTTGCCGCGACCGATGACCGTCTCGCCGTCGCGGACGCTGTAGGCGCGGCCTGCGCTCGGGCCGGAGATGACCGTGAGGAGGGCGCGCGTCTTCTGCTTCGGCGCGCCCGCGGCCGGCAGCGCGATGGTGGCGTCCGTGAGCCGCGTGCTCGACTCTTCGTCCGCCCACTCGGCGTACGGTGTCCGCGACGTCGAAGGCCGTTCGTCGGGGTACGGACTCATCGCCGGGCTACCCGCCAAGCCGGGCATAGACGGTGGGCTCTTGAGCGTTTTCTTGGGTTCGTCGCTCATCGGATGGTGGGCCTCGCAGGCATTTGCCTCCGGCAGCGTATCATTCAAAGGCCGCCCGCCCGAGTCTGGAGCCGAGCCTGGACGATCCGCCTTTCCATCGCTAAAACCGCGTGCGCTCATGGGGCTCGTCGACGGCAAAGTGGTCATCGTGACGGGCGCCGGAGGCGGAATCGGCCGGGCGCACGCGCTGCTTTTCGCGCGCGAGGGGGCTCACCTGGTGGTGAACGACATCGCGCCGGCGGACGGAGCGGGCGAGCCCGCCGTGCGTCCCGCCGCTTGCGTGGCGCAGGAAGTGCGCGCGCTCGGCGCCTCCGCGATCGAGAATTTCGACGACGTGGCGGCCTCCGAAGGCGCAGACCGGTTGATCGAAGCCGCGCTGAGCGCGTTCGGTCGGGTCGATGTGCTCGTCAACAACGCCGGGATTCTGCGGGACAAAAGCTTTCTCAAGATGGACGAGGCGATGTGGGACGCTGTCGTCGCCGTGCATCTCAAGGGCACGTTCTTGTGCTCGCAAGCCTTTGCCAAACGGGTCGTTGCGCAGGGAGGCGGGGGGCGCATCGTGAACACGACCAGCGTGAGCGGCATGCTCGGCAACTTCGGGCAGGCCAACTACTCGGCGGCCAAAGCGGGCATTTACGGACTCACCCGCACCATGTCGATCGAACTGCAGAAGCACCGCATCACGGTCAACGCGCTCGCGCCGATCGCGAAAACGCGCATGACGGAAGATCTGCCGATGTTCCAGGGCGTCGATACGCTGACGCCCGATCACATCGCGCCCGCCGCGCTCTATCTCGGGAGCTCGCTCTCCGGCGATCGCACCGGCCACGTCCTCGCGATCGCGGGGGCGCGCGTCTACGCGTTCAAAGTCGTGGAGACGCCGGGTCGATTCAAAGAAGCGGACAACGGGATTTGGACCGCGCAGGAGATCGCCGAGAGCTGGGACGCGATCGTCAAAGCGTGAGCTGACGCGCCGCCGATGGTCGCCCCTCCTTTCAATCCGCCGCCACGTGGGCCGATGGGTCCCATGCGCGCGCACCCGGCGCGCACGGATCCGGAGCGCGGCCGGCGCGTCGCGGGGGCCATTCTCTACATTCTCTTCATGCTGGGCGGCGCCGCGGCCCTCGCGTTTTTCTTTCTCGTCCTGCCGCTCGGTTCGCCCGACGCCGCCCAGCAATACCAGTCCATGGCGATCGGCGCGTTGTGCGCGCTTCCCCCGCTCGCCATCTATTTGTGGATTCCCCTCATCATCGACCGGTTCGATCCGGAACCCTGGTGGGCGCTGGCGCTCGTTCTCGGCTGGGGAGCGATCGCGGCGTGCGGCGTCGCGGCGACGGTGAACACCGCGGTCGATGCGCTGGCCTCCGGGGTGTTCGGCGCATCGGTCGGCCACGCGATTGGCGCGTGTGTGTCCGCGCCGATCGTCGAAGAGGCCATGAAGGGCCTCGCGGTCTTCGGCGTGTTCTACTTCTTGCGCCGCGAGTTCGACGGCGTCGTGGACGGCGTGATTTACGCGACGTTCGCGGCGCTTGGCTTCGCCGCCGTAGAGAACATCATTTATTACGGCGCCGCCGCGCGCGAGGACGCGGGCGGGGGGGCGCTCATGGCCACCTTCGCGATGCGCGGGATTCTCGCGCCCTGGGGCCACCCGCTCTACACGTCGATGACGGGGATCGGATTCGGGATTGCGCGCGAGACCGACAATCGTGCCTTGCGATGGATCGCCCCCGTCGGCGGGTATTTCGCGGCGGTCATGCTGCATTTCGTCTGGAACGCGGCCGCCACCGTGAGCGGGTTTCTCACGCTTCTCATGCTGCCGCTGTGGGGGATGTTCGTTCTCTCCTTTCTCGGCATCGTGGTGTGGCTCGTGATCCGAAAAGGGCGAATCATTCGCCGGCACCTCGAAGACGAAGTGCTGATAGGGACCCTGACGCGCCAGGAGCTCGATCTCGTGTGCTCGCCGTTTGCGGCGCTGACCGCGACGACGTCCTGGGGCGGCCGTGCAGGCCGGCGCTTCGTTCGCGCCGCGGCGCGTCTCGGGCTGTCGAAGTGGCACACCGGACGCGCGACGCGGGGAAAGACGCGCACGATCAGCGCCGACTGGATCGCGCCGCTCCGGCGGGAGCTCTTCGATTTGCGAGCCGAAATGGCGCGGGCGCGCGGGGTACCCCTGCCGCAGCCGGTTCCGTGGCAGCCCCCGCGGACCGGTTCGGGAGGCAAGGCCGGCCCCGGTTGGCCGCAGAGGTAGCCGGAAAGTGCTAGGCTCCGCGCCCCCATGTTCGACCCGCGCGTCTTGCTGAATGCCACGGTGGACTACGTCCGGAAGAACCCGGACGAGCTCGTGAGGGCCGCGGTCAACGCCGCGGGCTTGCGCTTCGGAGTCCCGTTGGCCGCAGTGCGCTGGCTCTCGTCGCAGGCCAAGCTGCCGCGCCGCGCGCCGCAGGACATCGACATCGGGAGCGCGCCGCCCGCTCTGCGCATCGGCATGTCGCTCGAAGCGATGGGCACCCCCGTGCGCGCAAACGCGGCGATTCGCGTCGACGGGATCGACCTGTCGCCCGATTCGATGCGCATCTCGATTCGCCTGAGTGACGTGTCCGTGAGCCTGTTGGGGCCGAGCGAAACGCCGGTGGCGATGCTCATCAAGTCGGGGGCGCTGGACCTGTCGAAGCCGGGAAATTTGGTGAAGTATCTGCCGAAGCGGCCACCGGCCATCGTCGACGCGGACGGGGATAGGATCGTCGTGGACCTGATGAAGGTGCCCGCCATTGCGAACAGCCCCGGGCTTCGGTGGATTCTCGGCGTCGTGACCCCCGTGGTCAGCGTGCGG
>DATHQY010000604.1:0-3401 GCA_035482215.1 Polyangiaceae bacterium
CGACACGAGCACGCCCGGCACCGGCGCGCCGCCCGAGGTCACCACACCGCTCACCGTGAAAGAGCCCGTCGTGGCGCCCATGACTTCGGCCGGAGCGCAATTCGTGATGAAATTGGTTCCCGTCCCGAGGAAGTTCACCACCGTGCTCGTCTTTTGATTGTTCAGATTGACGACGTCCGGCGTAATCGTGAGGCACGACTGGAACGGCGGCTCGAAAAAGTTGTTGGTCCCGCGCGCCGTCAGCGAATACGAACCGCCCGGTTTCACGCTGAAGCTGTAAGTGCCAGAGAAGTCGGTCACGACTTGTCCCTGGGCGCTACCGCTCAGGGTAATCGTGATACCCGCTTGCGGGAACATCGAATCCGCCACCGTGCCGCTGATCGTGATCAGCGCGCCGGCGTCCGTCGAAAGGGCCGCAGCCGTCGTGCGCGTGGATTCGCTGGATTCCGTCCCGTCACCCGCGGTGCTGCCGCAGGCCATCATCGTGGCCGAGGCGAGCGACAGGAGCAGAGCGCGCCGAAGAGTGCCGCTGGAAAAGGATTCGAAGACCAGGTTCATTGCGAGGCATTCCTTTCGTTGAGAAATGAGCGAATCGCCGAGAAATGGGCGAACCGCCCCCCCGACGTGAAGCCCACGTACTCACTCGTCGCGCCGCGCGTCAAGCGAAAGGGCATGACTATTTCATTCGTTCGAACCTCCTTCGCGGCAATGTTAATGACCTGTCGCTCGATCGACGCGCACGGGCACGAGAGCGTCACTGAATGTTGCGGCCGCGCCTGCCGGCACGCGCGCGTAGACGTTCGTTTTCCGCGAAAGCACGCCATCGCGCCCGCGAACGAAGCTTTGATCGCGAGCGATGGCCCAGGCCGCGCGATCGAGCGCGAGCGCGCGTTCTCGGCTCGGGATCAGCAAATACGCGACGTCCTCGTGAAGCCGAAGGGCCGACCGATCGAGGATGCGCCCTTGGTCGTCGAAGAATCGTCGCGCGATTTCGTCGTTGTCGCGGAAATCGTCTCCGCCGCCACTCCTCGCGAGATATTCCGTGTACTCGTAGGTCCCGTCGCGGGTCAGGGGCTCGGGCATCCCATGGAGCTCCGCGCCCGTCGCGTGAAACCAGCCTTGCGCATGGGCGGAGGGGCCATGGTCGCGCCCGAGCTTGCGCGGGAACGAGAATATGCTGTCGGTCGTCGCGCCGATCCCGCCGTGGCAGCCGGCGCAGGTCAGGCTCTCTTCGAACGACTGCGGGCGCAGCGCCCCGTCGGCGCCCTCGATGTAGCCCTGAAAGAGCCAGCCTTGTCCGTTGGAAATGCCGCGGTCGAACTGCCACGCGCGCGGCACGGCGCCGTCCGCGCTGCGCGCCTGTTCGACGGCCTCGACCGCGCTCCGCCGGCGCAATTCTGCAGCCGAAAACCACTGCTCCTTTCGGGCGTAGCGGAGCTCCTTCATGCGTGCTGCCAGAACGACCGCGCCGTCTTCGTCGACGTCGAGGTAGCGCACCGAATGAAGGAATTCCGTACCGCGAGGAAGGAGGCCGGCGGCGCGAGGCAAACGCGCCGAGACGTCCGCGCGACCCGCGCGACCTTCGTAACGCGAATCCGCATCCGACCCCCGGGCGTCCGCGAGGACAATCTCGAGGTTCGCCGCATAGACGCGCGCGTCGAACCGGCCGTCCACGTCCTCTTGGAAGACGGGATCGAGGCGAATGAGCACGTCGTCCATCGAGCCGTTGGTAGGGAAGAACGCCCCCGGGAACGGGTAATAGGCAAAGGCTCTCCACCCGGTATACGAGCCATCCGGTCTCCGATCGAACCCGTCTTCGTCGAACGAAAACCACGCGTCCGGGCGAAATCCGCGGAATCCTACGTTCGGCCGTTCCTCCGCGAGCTTGTCGATCGTCGCCGCCAGCGCGAGACCGCCGCCCTCGTCGAAATAGTTGCTTTGCCGCACGTAGGCGAGAACGTCGTCGTCGGTTACGGCGCCGTCGGGAAGCGCCGCGGGGGCGAACTCGTGCGTCCAGCGGTTCTCGACGCCGCCCGACGGGAAAAGCGGCGACGCGGGCAGGTCTTCGTCGTTGGCGAAGTTGGGCGGGTCCGCATGCAGGTGGCACACGAAGCACGGATTGAAGGCCCCGCCGTATGCCGAGTGCGTTCCGTGCGTCCGCACGTAGCACTGCGGCGGGATGTACGCGAAGCGGTTGCCGATGGCGAACGAGCGCAGCCCGCTCCCGAGGGCGAGGTCGACGCGCGGAAGAGCGGCGGTGGGGGGCGCGCGCAAAGAGCCTGGCGACGCTCGCGGCGGAGAAAGGGCAGCGAACGCCGCGCACAGAACCGCGCCCAGGCAAGCGGCTGCGCTTCGGATCACGGCGTCTGCGTGAAGTCGAAAGCGTTGGTGAGCGGCACCGCGCTCTTGTCCCGGGTGCCGAGGGGCGCGAGCCCGAAGCGTTGCTCGACGAGCGCCGTGATCGAAGTCGTGTCGTAGACCGTCGAGTCGATGAACCCTTTTTTGGCATAGGGCGAGATCACGATCGCGGGCACGCGCGTGCCGGGGCCCCAGCGGTCGACGACGGGCGGCGGCACGTGGTCCCAGAAGCCGCCGAATTCGTCGTACGTCACGATGATCGCCGTGTCGGGCCAGTTCGGTCCCCCCCGTACGGCGTTGATCAGGTCTTCGGCGTGGAGTTCGCCGACGATGACGTCCGTATAATTCGGATGTTCGTTGTCGACGCCGTCGGGTTTCACGAACGACACGGCGGGCAGCGTCCCTGCCTTGGCCGCCGCCACGAAATCGGTCTCGTCCTGCAGATGGGCGCGGCCGGGCGTCCCTTCGGCGTAGTTCGCGAAGTACACGAACGGTTGGTGATGAAACTGGAACAACTCGCCCCCGTCGACGCCCGCCACGGCGTCGTTCCACCCGCCCGCGTACCAGGCCCATGAAACACCCGCGGCGGAGAGGCTGTCGCCGATCGTCGGAAACGTCTGCGGGGGCACGGTGACCCCGGGCGCGTGCGGAGGGCTCGCCGGCTGGATAGTGCCGACGACGTAGCCGTCGGGCGTCAGCGGGCCGTCGCGAAGAACGCCCGAGTCCGGGTCTTTGACGGGGTGCCCCGCGTCGTCGAGCACGGCGTACATCGACGCGCCCGCATCCGTGAATTGCATGACGTTCGCGGAGACGAGAAAAACATGATTCTGCAGCGAGCCGCCGAAGACGCCGTGGAAGAACGCGTCGCAGAGCGTGTACCTCTGCGCTTCCGTGGCGAGAGGCAAATCCTCGGGCAGGTAGTAGCCCATCGCCAACCCTTTGGCCGCGTTGACCTCCACGAACATGTCCATCTTGCCGTCGTCGATCTGCTGCTGTTCTTCGTAGAACTTCGTCGTGAGATCGATCGAAGTGTCGACCGACGC
>DATHQY010000605.1:0-2286 GCA_035482215.1 Polyangiaceae bacterium
GGCCGCGTGCGTCAGCGAGTCTTGGCGCGCGCCGATCGAAGGCGCCGCTCGGATTCGCGCGCCTCGTCGACCCCGGCCGCGTGCGGCGCCTCTTCGAGGCGACGGCGAGCGAGCCACCCCACGAACGTGAGGCCTGCGACGCGCGCGGTCTCGGGGGTTGCCGTATCGCGAAGCAGGAGAACGATGTCGCCAATGAGTCGCGTGCGCATGGTCTCGTCCGCCACGCAGCTCTCCTCTGCCAAGATCGTCATGTCTTCCGCCAGGCAACTACGGCCGCTTGCGCCGGAAGAAAAAGACGTTTCGCCCCCGCGCTGGTCCTCGCCCGCCTCGTCTCTTGCACTAGCGCGCTCCCCATCAGCCGCTTCGCTCAAGCCGCCCCCCGCTTTTTCTTCGGTCCGGGACACTCGTTTGGGCGCAAGCATACCCTTCGAAAAGCGTTCGTCGAATTCTCGGGCACGATTTCAAGCTCTTTCTGTGCGGCTCCCGAAACAAGAACCGCCGGCCTCAGAAACGAGGAGCAAACGCGGAGGGGGACGGTGGACGGCGCGCCGTTCTCGCACGGCATGGCACCGCACAAATCGCGTCATGATGTTCAAGCATCGGTCGGGCCCGCGTCGCGCGGCGGGCTCGCAGCGGGCGGGGCGAGAGCGAGACGAGAGCGACGACGACAGCGAGGACGAGCGAGAACGAGACTTGTGGGTGATCTTGGCGACTTCCTAAGGTACTCAGTACTCAGAGCATGGCTGGCATCCCGCCTGCGCGCGATACGGACTCGGAGGATGTTGCCTGGGCGCTGCAGACGGCCGAGGCGCTCTGGAAGCGCAACGAGCGTGCGGACGCGATCGTCTGGCTGCGCCGCGCGGCGCAAGCGGCCGCCGAAATCGAGGACGACGATCGGGCGATCGAGCTCGCACGCGACGCGGCGGAGCTGACGGAATGGTCGGCGCAACGCCGAAAAATGGTCGAGCCGCCCGCCCGTTCGATCCCGCCGTCGCCCGCCGAGAACGACACGGTCGATGAGCTTCTCGACGACGAGGAGGAAGCCGACGTCGGCGATGAATACATCGAGGACATCACGGACGACGTGATCGAGCGCGGATCGGCGGACTCGGTCGAAGAGGTGACTGAGGATTTTCTCACGCGCGTTCGTGCAGACTCGGTCGAGCAAGTGACGTTGCCGGAGATCGCGGTCGACTCCCCCGACCCGATCGCCGAAGAAGCGCCCCGCAGTGGCGGTGCGCTGGCGAGCGCGCTGCGAAAGCTCGCGATGGCCAAAGAGCAAACGGCGCTCCGTATGGCAGCGGAAAAGGCCGCAGCGGATCGGGCCGCAACGGAGCGGGCCGCAGCGGAGCGGGCCGCAGCGGAGCGGGCCGCCACGGCCGCGAGGCTTCCCGCTCCGGTACCGCCGCCGCGCGCTCTCTCTCCGGCGCCGCGTGCTTACGCCGCGACGGCCGCGCCAACGCGATCGTCCGTACCGCCGGCGGCACAAGGCCCGCTGCCGCTTGCCGGGCGAAACTCGGTGCCGCCGCCGGCACAAGGCCCGCTGCCGCTTGCCGGGCGAAGCTCCGTGCCGCCGGCGGAAGATAGCCCCTTGCCGCCCGCGCTACGAAGCTCGGTGCCCCCCGCCGCACGAAGCTCGGTTCTGCCGGCGGCACGAACCTCGGTTCTGCCCGGGGCGCGAAGCTCGGTGCCGCCGTCTGCGGGATCACCCGACATCCCCAGCGCGGCCGAAGTCCATGCGGGCATCCTCGATCCTTGGGCCGAGGGCGACCGATCCGCACCCAGGCTTCCCCACGATCACCCCTCGATGCCCGGCTCCGTTCGCGAGTTCGATCTCGACGAAATCGTGACGAGCGCGCCGGCGGTGGTAAAGCCGGGCCCGGGCTTGCCGAGCGCCCCCGCGAAAGTGTCCATCGCGTCGTCCACGGCCGCCGTGCGGACGCCACCTCCGGTCGACCTCGAGGGCGTCGAGGCCCTCAGCGATCTGCCCGACGACGAGCGCGAAGCGCTCGCTCGCTGCGCGGTCGTACGCGACCTCGGCCTGGGGGAGGATGTCTCGGGGTTCGCCCTCGTCTTCGTGATCGAAGGAAACGCCGACGTCACCGCGGTCCAGGTGCACGCGCCGGCGATGCGCCTCCAGGCCGGCACGGTGCTGCGCGGACGCGGGACGCTCGACAAGCCGGTCGCGGTTCGCGTCGTCGTCTCCTCGAACCGCGCGCGACTCGCGACGTGGTCCGAGCAGGACGTGGCGTCCGCATTCCGCTCCTGTCCATGGGTGGAGGACGA
>DATHQY010000606.1:0-19752 GCA_035482215.1 Polyangiaceae bacterium
GGCGCGCGCACGTGGCCATCTCGCACGCCGAGGAGTTCCTGCGTTTGATAAGGGTCGCCTTTGGCGACCGCGCTTCGTTCGTCGTCTACACCAGCGGTCTGCGCGACGACCAGCTGCCGCGTGCGACCAGCCTTGCCCTCCAATGGGTAAGTTAGGGCGCCGAGCTGTGCGGGTTCCGGGCGGCGCGCCCCTTCGGAGGCTTCGATCGCGATGAATCACGGGTCCACCCGCACCATCACGTGTCCGTTCACGATCCGTACGGAAAATCTGCGTAGGCTGCAATTGCGCGGGTTGACCCCCTCCCCCGTGCGTACGTCGAACTCCCAGAAGTGGGCGATGCAGCGAAGCGTCGTGCCGTTCAGGCTCCCATCGCTCAGCGGCGATCCGGCGTGGGGGCACCGATTGTCGTAGGCGTGCACCTCGTTGCCCCTGAGGCGGACGAGCAGGAGGTCGACGTCCCCGACGCGAACGCGGACGATTTCGTCTTCCCAGAGCTCGTCCACCGCCGCGGCATGCCGCCACGCGCTGCGCGCATTGTCGGGCGGAACGCTTGGATCACTCACGTTTCGCCGACCGCTCCTTTCAGCGGGCCTCGAGCCCCGCCTCGGCGAGCAGCGAAGTTCGCGATTGGCGTGCGCGTTCGCGCGTCTCTGCCGCTGGGCGCGGCTTCTCGGGGCCTAGTGCGAGCATCTCCGCCAATCCCGCGGCCGCCTCGTCGGCGCGGGGGGCCCATCGACCGATCCACTTTTGAAAGACCTCGCCGTTCTCGGTCCGCTGCGCGACGGCGTACTTCGCGAGGGCGATCACCCACCGCCGGCAGCGCTGTGCGTCGATATCCAGATTGGATAGCAAGAGCCACGTCTCATCGTCGCCGTTGTCGCGCGCGACCTCGGCGAGCTGGCGCAGCCACACGTCGTCCAGCGTGGGGCGCAAGACGAGGTGCACCACGGCAAAGCATTCGCCCCAATCGTAGGCCGTGAGCGAGAGCTCGATCGCCTTGCGTGCGGGCTGCCATCTCGCGTCCTGCTCCCATCGCTCGCGTTCGCGCGTGCCGAAGCCGAGATCCGGGAATGCCCGCTGGAGCTCTCGCGTGCGATAGGCAATCAAGGACACGCCGCGGAAGAAGTCCGCAGCCGCGAAGGCCGCGCAGTTCGTGACGTAGGACGAAGGCGCCATCTGCGCGAGGTATGCCATGGCCATCTGCAGCCCATGGAGCGGAAAGCGCATCGGCGCAAAAAGTGTCGCGAGCGTGGCTCGCCAGCGCGGACCGAGCGTCTGGTCGCGGCGGGCGGCGGCGTACTCCTCGAGAACGCCTGCGAGGACCGTCTCCTGCCGGTGCTGGGCGGCGACGTAACGCCGGTAGGTCATCTCGTCAGGATCACGAAAGGCGAGCCAGTCGTCCGCGGCGAGCGGCGACTTGTCGCGATACGTGAGAAACCATAGATTCGCGACCGAGGACGGGTTCTGCTCGAGCGCGGCGTCCCGGCCTTTGCGCGCGGTGTAGTTCGTGTCGTGGGTGACGATCTCGTACTCGCTCGGCATTCGCCGGACGTCGCCGAAGGTCGTCCACGTTCGGCGACGGGCGGCGGCGCGGGGCAGCGGCTCTTTCATGCGGAGCTCTCCTTTTCGGGCGGTACGGAGGACTTCTTGGGGCTCAGGCCTGGGGTCAAGCTCCACGTGATTTCGTCGCTCGTCGTTGCGATCCTCCCCGCGAACGACGACAGCATCGCCCCGAGCTGCCGCATCTGGAACGTGCGCCCCACGTTTCGCTGCAGCGAATCGAGCGTGACGCGCATGAATCCGCGGGCCTGTACGCGCACGTACGAGCCACTCCCGATGACTTCGATCTCGCGATCGGGGTTGTCCTCGACGATCGCCTGAATGACGAGCTCGATCTCGTCACACATGCGCAGAACGGGGCCGACGGCATCTTGCATGGACCTTCTCCGGCGCCTCAATCGTCCACGTAGTCGACGAGGACGAATTGCAGAGGTGCAATCCCGGCCTGCGCCACGGTCCGATCGCTCGGCACGAGCTCATCGCGGTAATACACCGCCATGTCCGCCCTGCGAGGAGCGACGCGCTTGCCGACGACGTTCGCGGCGACTTTCCTGCCCACGTCCGCCATCGTATCGGTGCTCAGGACGACGACGAGGAGCGTCACGAAGTCGCCGCCGAACAACGCGTTGATGGGGATGGCCCGCGGCTCGCTGCTCACGAGACTCATCTTACGCCACGCCCGGGGGCGGCGGCCGCTCCGCCGCCGCTCTTCGCCCATCGGTAGCCGTACGCGTCGTCGCCCGCTACGTCGGGCGTGATGCCCATCCATGCGAGCGCACCTCCGAGGTCGGCAGGCTGAATTTCTCCCGCCAAGAGACGTTCGACCACCGTTTCGAGGTGCATCGAGTCCCGATCCTCCCACCAGATCTGGCGGCAGACCCGCGAGCAGAAATGGTAGGTGTAGTCGTTGTGGTCGAGAGAGAAGTCTTTGACCGACCACTTGCCGTTCGCCGATTTCGACATCGTGCAGATGGGCAGCTGGCACAGGTTGCAGAGCCACGGCAGGGTCGCGGGAAGGGTGTCTTCCTCCTTTCCGCGCCGCAGATTGTCCGTGATGACGTCCCAGATCGGCCCGTAGAGCTCCTCCCAGGCAGGGTATTTCGACTGGAGCCAGATGCGCTCGGCGCGCGAGACGCCGGCCTGCGGCTTCCACCAGACGGTGGGCCGCCAGAACCAAACCCCGAGGTGGAGGCCGTGGTGCCACACGTCGAGGCCCTCGATGAACTCATCCCAGTACCAGGGCTTCTTGAGCCCGTATTCTTTCAGCATGCGCATGTACTGCGTCATGATCCACTCTTGCATGAACTCTTTGTAAGAGTGCCTGCGGTGCGCGAGCGGCGTGTAGTAGTCCATCGAGGGACCCGATAGGATCGCGAAGAGGCGCGCGGAAAGCCAGAAGCTCTTGTCCACGACCCACTGCGCGCGAATCGGGTCGTGTTTCACGAGGAGCTCCAGCGTCGGCCCTCCTTGTTGCGCGTGGCGAGCTTCGTCCGTTTGAATCGACGAGATCAGGTTGGCGAAGTTCACGTCCCCCGCGGCGAGCGCGTCGGCCGAGAGGGCGACGAACTGGAGATTCGTAAAGCCGCTCTCGAACGTGAGCGGAAGGCCGAGCGCCAGGTCCACGACGTTCGAGCTGAACATCAGCCCATCGAAGAGACCTCGCGCCGCGACGATCGCCCAATCGTTCGTGTGATACGCACGCTGCGCCCAATCGAATTGGGCATCTTTCGCGACGAACTCGTGCGCGAAGTACAGGGCCATCTGGGTGTGCCGGATCTCGTCCAGGCAGCCGAGAACGGCCATGTTGCGCCAGCGCGGCGAGAGCCCGAAGCGCGCCATCCGAAGCTCGGCCAGCGCTGCCGCGTATTCCGCCAGGGCGGTCGCTCCGTAATGGAGCTTGGCGCTCGACTTCCAGCCTTCGTCGAGCGAATCCGCGATCGTCGACCTCTGGATGGCCGCCTTCACCGAATACGCGGAAGCCTCTTTTTCGCTCTGCGTCGCGACGTACTCGGCGTACGTCATCTTGTACGCCTCGTGCCACCCGGCCCATGCTTCGCGCGGGATCTTCCCCGTCCCGCACTGCCATTCGGGAAATACGGCCTCGTCGTCGACATAGCGAAGCGTCCATTCGACGTCTCCCGCGAGACCCTGCCATTCCTCCCGTTTCATGAGGCCCATGACGCTCTATCTCCTCTTCTCTCACGTCCGTGGTCGCCGGGTCCCTTCGACGCGACGCAGCTCCGCCGTCAATCGACCTCGAGACGCCCGAGCTGGCGGTTCCAATCCGCGGAGTCCCAATAGGCGCTGATCCGGTCGATCGTGCCTTCGCCGTTCACCGTGAACAAGAACAAATGGCGGAGCGCGAACGAACGGCCGCGGTCGTCGATCGGTCCCCAGACCTTCGCCTGTGTGCCCCTGATGGTGACTTCGGCCGCGACGTGGCCTTCGTCGTCGGCGTGGATGGAGGTCACTTCGTTCGAGAGATCGGGAAACGACGCGATGAGGCCCGTCCAGAGGACCTTGCCGATGCCGCGCACCTTGCCGTCGCCGCGCAGCACGCGCTGCTTGCCCCACACTTCGAACGGCACGTAGTGAAACTCGGCGCACTCGGCGCACGCGTTCACCATCGCTTCGACGTCGTGAGCGCGGTACGCATCGAAGAAGCTCTGCACGACTCTGGCAGCGGCGGAGGTCGTCATCGGCTACCCGAGGATCGAAATACGATCCAAGCGCTTCACCGCGAGGCGCCGATACAGTTGGTTCTGGCACCAGTACGCGCGGAGGCCGCCGATTTGCCCGCGCGCCGTCCACAGCATCCACGCCTGGTCCACGTCGACGTGCTTCTCCTGGTTCAGGACGCCCAGGAAGTCGGCGGCCTGGGTTCCTTCGAGTTTGAGCTCCACGACGGCCAGCTCGCCAGCCGTCATCATCGAGCGGATCCGGATCAAGAGATCCGGGAAGGAAGCCACGAGGTCTTGCAGGAAACGCCGTCCCTCTTTCGCGGCGGTGCCTTTCAGACCCGCCGGGACGATCTCCACGAAAGCCTCCGCAGCCATGAGGGCGAGCGCCGCTTCCGCGTCCCTGCGGTTCAGCGCTTCGAAGAACGCGAGCGCGAGCTCCCGCGGACCCTGGACGGCCGCGTTCACGCCGCATTCCTCTTGAATGCGCCGATGCGCTGGAGCACTGCGGCGGCCGCCGCGTCCGACGACATGGGGTTCTGGCTCGTGATGAGATGCCGGTCGACCACCACGTGGGAGGTCCACGGGAGCGGGGCATCGTCGAAGACGGCGCCCGCGTTCTTCAACGCCGTTTCCACGTACCAGGGAATGCCCTTCCCTCCGAGCTCGGTCTGGTCCTCCTCCTCGTCCGTGAAACAGGTCATCTTGTAGCCGTCGAAGATCCAGCGCCCGCCCGCCGTATCGCCGGCGCTGAGGAGCGCCGCGGGGCCATGGCACAACGCCCCAATGGTCTTCTTGTGATCATGCAACAAACGAATCACGCGGCCGACCTCGGGATTGTTGGCCATGTCGACCATCGGGCCGTGTCCGCCCGGGATGAACAAGCAATCGAACTCCAGCACGCGCGCGTCGCTGAGCGATCCCAGACGCACTGCATTCCGGAATACCGGATTGTCGTTCAGCCGCTGGAGCGTATGGTTCGAGATACGTTCGCTTTCGCGTATCACGTCATCGGACAGCGCACCCAGGCGTGCGGGAGGCACGAGCCGCACGACCTCCGGGATCGCAGACAACACGGCGATGTAGTTCTTGCTCTCGGCCCACGCGGTGCGGGCCGCGCGGCCCACGACCGCGCGCGCGTCGGCGTCGCTCGACCCGGCCGCGCACATCGCCGCGTGGACCCGCCGGGCCGCGATGAGATCGAGCTCCGAAAGGTGCTGCAGTGTGATCCGAATGTCGTCCACGTCGTGCATGAACGTGCGCATCACCGATGCGAGAAAGTCCTCGTCTTCGTCCGGATAGTGGAAGTAGTGATGGAGACCGTAGGGATCGGGATGCGGCGTCTGCCCGTCCGACGTGGCGACGACGACGCCGACGCCCGCGGCGACGAAATGATCGTACGGCTTGATGGCCTCTTCGACGAAGTAGCCCGTCGGGTGCGGCGTCCCATCCGCGAGCCGAATGACTTTTGCGCTCGACACGAGCATGAGGATGCCAGCCATGGTCGATGACCCCCTTTCCCGCGCTTCAGGCCTGCGGCCCGGGCGGCTGCACGTTGAGCACGACCCAATAAAGACCGAGCTGGCGGGCGGCGACAACGAACTGGTCGTAGTCGACCGGTTTTTGCACGTAGCTATTGGCGTGGTGCGCGTAGGCCGCGAGGCGATCCTGGTCCTCGGTGGACGAAGTCAAGATGACGACCGGGAGGTGCTTCGTGTGCTCGGTCGTTCGCAACGTCGTGAGCACCTCGAGGCCGCTGAGCCGCGGCAGTTTCAGGTCGAGCAGCACGACCGCCGGCAACTCGTTCGCGTTTCGCGAGGCGTGCTTGCCACGCGCGAAGATGTAGTCGAGGGCCTCCACTCCGTCCTCGACGCGGAAGATCGGGTTTCGAATGTTGGCTTCGCGGAACGCCATTTCGGTGAGCTCCGCGTCGTCGTCGTTGTCTTCGACGACGAGAATGGTCGGCTTCGCGATCATTGCGTATCTCCGAGAGTGAAGAAGAAGGTCGCGCCACGGTCGGGCTCCGAACGAGCCCAAATCTTCCCTCCATGGCGCGTCACGACGCGGTTCACCGTCGCGAGACCGACGCCGGTGCCCTGAAATTCGCTGGCCGAGTGCAGGCGCTGGAACGGAGCAAAGAGCTTGTTGGCGTATTCCATGTTGAATCCGGCGCCGTTGTCGCGCACGAGGAAGATGGTTTCCCCCTTCTTCGTTTCGGAGGCGACTTCGATGCGCGCGGCTTCGCGCTTCGACGTGAACTTCCACGCGTTGCCGAGCAGGTTCTCGAGCATGACCATCACGAGCTGTACGTCGCCCTGAGCGACCAGGCCCTCCGCGATGACGCACTCCACGACACGATGCGGATCTCGCGCGGCGAGCTCCGCGAGGATCCGCCGGCTGATATCGGTGAGATCCACGCGGCCCCGGTTCAATGCCGTCCGCGTGATTCGCGACAGCGCGAGGAGGTCGTCGATGAGTTGCGCCATGCGCTGCGTCGCGGCGCGAACTCGTTCGAGGTACTTCTTGCCCTGATCGTCGAGCACGGAGGAGTAGTCGCTCACGAGGACCTTGCTGAATCCGTCGATCGCGCGGAGTGGAGCGCGAAGGTCGTGCGAGACCGAATAGCTGAAGGCCTCGAGCTCCTTGTTGGCTTCTCTGAGCTTGTCGGCCGACTCTTTGCGCCGTTTGGCGAGAGCGAGCGACGAACGCACTCTGGCGAGGAGCGCCTTGCCGGAGAACGGCTTGACCAGATAGTCCTCGGCGCCGGCCTCGAGGCCCTCGAGCGCGGCGTCCTCTCCCGCGCGTGCCGAGAGAAGGACGACGGGAATGAGGGACGTGCGCTCCGCCGTCCGCAGCTCGCGGAGCAGCTCGAACCCGTTGCGGCCCGGGAGCATCGCATCGAGCACGATGAGATCCGGCGGGTTTGCCAGGGCGGCCGCGAGCGCAGCCTCGCCGTCCGCCACTGCTTCGACGTCGTGCGAGCGTTGAAGGAGCCGCGTGACGTAGTTGCGCATGTCGCGATTGTTGTCCGCGAGGAGGATCCGCGATCGGACGCCCGTGGCCGCGACCTCGTGCGCGTCGCGAATGTCGAGATCCGGATCCGCCGCCGGACCGTCGGATTCCTTCGTCCACCGCAGCGCTTCTTCGACGTATCCGGAGACGTGCGCGTCGTCCTTGTCCGCGGCGGAGGGCGCGGAGACAATCCGATCCGCGGGAAGATGCGCGGAGCCGAGGCGAAGACGCACGCGGAAGCTGCTCCCGAGCCCTTCGCGGCTCACCACGCTGACGTCGCCCCCGTGCATCGTGACGAGCGCGCGGACCAGCGCGAGGCCGATCCCGGCGCCCTCGTCGGATCGCGAACGCGAGCCTTTGATGCGATGAAACCGCTGGAAGAGGCGCGGGAGCTCCTTCTGCGGAATCCCGATCCCCGTATCGTCGACGCGAAGCTCGACGTGGTCTTTGCTCTCGTCGCTCGCGAAAAGCGAGAGCGTGATCCCGCCGCGGAACGTGTGCTTGAGGGCGTTCGAGAGCAGATTCAGGACGATGTTCGTCCACATCTCGCGATCGACGTAGACGGGCTCCGGCAAGGCCTCGAGGCGCGTGGAGAGCCGGAGCCCCGCGCTCTCGATGGGCGCACGAAAACTGGTCGCCAGGCTCTCCGTGACGGCCACGAGGTCCAGCGGTTCGAACGAAGCGTGGATGTGCCCCGCCTCGATGTGCGAAAAATCGAGGAGGGTGTTGACGAAGCGGAGCAGCCGCAGGCTGTTTCGGTGCGCCACGGAGAGGCGCGCCAGCCGCCCCGGCGGCAGAGGCTCGTCGAGCTCCGCGAGTTCCTCCTCGATCGGCCCGAGCATGAGCGTCAGCGGGGTGCGAAACTCGTGGCTCACGTTCGCGAAGAAGGTGGTTCGTGCCCGCTCGATGTCGCGCTCCGTCTCCTTGCGGCGTCGCTCCATGTCTACGGCCGTCGCGTTGGCGACGGCGTGGCCCAGGCCCACGGCGAACAAGGTGGCGAACGTTTCGTCCGGCTCCGAGGACTTTGCGCGCGAGCTCGCGCCGACCACCGCCATGGCCGTCGCGGCCATCGTTCCGCACTGAATCGGGAGCACGTACGCGTCGTGCGCCGCGGTTTGCCCCGCGGGGAGGTCGCCGAAACGCCGCGAGAGGTCATTCACGAGGAGCGGACGTCCCGCGGCGATGGCCTCCGCGAACGGCCAGCCGCCCTCGGCGCCGAGATCGACACGGTCGGGGCTCGCCGGCGCGCCGGGCACAATCGAAGTATACGCGACGAGGCGCGCGGTCTTGCGAGTGTCGTCGATGGCGTAGAAGAGGAGAAACGGGAGATCGAGCTCGCTCTTGTCGAGCGAGCGTGCGGCAACGCGCAAGCATTCGCCGATCGACTGCGCGCCCGCGGCGTCGCGCGCGAGATCGCGGAGCGCGGCGACCCGTAGCGGCAAGAGCGCTCCGCCTTCCGCCGGGACGGCTCCGTCTGCGCACGCAGCGCCGCCGAGTGGCATCCACGGAGTGGTAGCCTTCGCCGGGAGCGGGTTACGACTCGCCACCATCGAATGGTATTGGTACCACCGAGAGCGGAGGGTGCGGAGAGCAACGAACGATCATCGAGTCCGAAATAGCGTGCGCGGCTGTTGCGTTTGGCTCCGTTTGCCTCGTTGGCCCCGTCGGCCCCACGCGCGGCGGAGGCGACTGCAGTGCCCGAGCGGACTCAACGCGCGGCGAACCTGCAAGTACTACCTGGGTGACCCTCGCGATAGGTGCGATGAGATATGCAACGCAATGGAATCGACCCCGCGTGTCGGCCCCTCTAGCGTCCGCCTCGTGAAGAGGACCCGAAACGCCGCTGCGATTCTGGCACTCGCGTGCACTCGCTGTTCGCCCGCGTTACCGCCGGCCGCCCTCACCTACCCGCCGGCGGTACCCCCGCCCATCCGTGGGCCCGCGGCCGAGAAGCCGGAGAATGGGCTGGTCATCGTCGTGAGCGGCGGCGTCTCGCTGGGAGCCTACCAAGGCGGATACCTCTATGCGCTCAGCGAAGAGTTGAAGCGCGAAGGGGTGAGGCCGGCGCTCTACGTAGGCGCGTCGGCGGGCACCATCAACGCGGTTCTCATGGCACTCGAGATGTGCCGTCCCGCGGTCCCGAATCCAGAAAACTCCTCCCTCCGGTCGGTCTGGATGAACGCTTCGCTCGCGCAGCTGCGATCCGGGACCAAGAACACTTCGCCCACGGCCATCTTTCCACAAGACGGGGTGCGCCAGATTGCCGAGACGACATTCTCCGTCCTCCTCGGCCGGCAAGCGCTTTCGCCCGATTGCGACTTCGTGTTCTCGGCGGAGACAAGCCGAATACGGCCGAGGGCCATCGAGGTCGACGGCAACCAGACGGTGCCCGACATCCAGGAGCCGTTCACCATTCGCATCACGGTCGGGCAAGACGGCTATCCCCGAATCCACAACTACGTTCCGGAGGACGAGAAGAGCGCGACGCAGGCGCTTCTTCCGTTCCCGGCTGAGCAGAACGACGCTTCGGGGCGCGCGCAGGCCCTCGCGCTGCTGATCGATCTGGTGCTCGCGTCGTCTGCATTTCCTGCGGCGTTCCCGCAAGTCGAACTGCCCCACTGCATGGCGGGACCGAAGGACGGCGTGCGGCGGCACCAGGGGCCTACCGACTGCGGCGCGCTCCCGATTTATCGCGACACGCCGTTCGCGGACGGTGGGATTCTCGACAACACGCCCGTCGGCCTCGCGATCCGGATCGCGCGCCAGGGTTGGGTCCCCGAGGCAGAACCCGGCGCGGGGCGTGCGTTCGGCGCATGGGGACCGGCGCATACGAGCGACCGAAACGACAACCGGCCGAAGGGGCTATCGTACCTACTCGTCGACATGGACAACGACGTGTACGACCCGCTGCCGAGCGGTCCCGATACGCGGAGCAGCTTCGTCGGCTTCGCGGGCGCCTTCGCCGGCGCGTTTCTCGACGCGGCGCGGGGCCGAGCGCTCTACGACACCATCGAGCAATACCCGGAGCTCCACCAGCATTTCGCCATTTCGGCCTTGCGTACGCGCCTCGCGAGCCGCTATCTCGCCGACTTCTTCGGCTTCTTCGACTCGCGTCTTCGCGACTTCGATTCGGTCGGCGGCATGTACGACGCCGCGACGCTCATCGCGAGCGGTGCGCTGGGCGCTCTTCTCGCCGGCCAACCGGCGCCGGATCCACGCACTCCCGCCAAAGAGGACGGACGCGCGCAATTGGCGAACCTCTCGGGCTCGTCGCTCGTCTGGTCCGAGTTTGCCTGCCTCGGGCAAGCGTACGGACCCGTCGACGCGTCGCAGGGGTACGCGCAATGCGCTTCGCGAGCCGCCGCCTCGCCGCGGCCTTCGTCGTGGCAACGGGTGGACCAGCGCGATCTTGCGCCCGACTTCGACAGCTTCGTCGCGCTTGCGCAGGCGTCCCTCGACGAACTGTATTCGCAATGCAAATGCGCTGCGTCTCTCTCGCGCCGGCCGCTCGGGCCTGCGTGTGCCGACTTGCTCGCCCGCAGCGCGACCCCTCCACGGCTCCGTTCGAATTCGCCGCTCGATGCGGATTGGCAAGAACACTGCGGGCCGGATGCGGGCGGGCAGCCGACGTTGGAAGACCCGCTCGCATACGCCGAGCGGCGCCTCGCGCACTACGGCTTTGCCGGCGCTTCGGTCGCGCAGACGACTGCGATGGTCCGCGCCCGTGTCGGCACTCTGGCCGACGACTTGCTGGGCAGGCAGCCGGCGGGGACCGAAAGGGTGGCCGAGACCCTCGTATCCCCCGTCGCGGTCGACGGCGCGTTCGGTTACCGCCCGGCGCTCCACGAGCTTCACCTCGTGGCCGGGCCCGAGGCGGCGGAGGCGGGGTACTCCGTCGGGCGACAGCTCCGCGCCGGCGGCATGGTGCAATACAAGGGCTGGCGGGGCGGAAGCGCGGCGACCCCTTTAGCGGGGATCGATTGGGTGCTTCCGTTGTCGTCCACCACGCTGCACACCGAGGCCTTTGCGCGCGTCGGCTTCCAGTTCGGGACCGTGGGTCCGAACGACATCGCGTCGTCGTGCTCCGGCGGGTTCGGGGGTCATGCGGAGCGTTGCATCGTCGGTCAGGGAGGGCTCGCACTGACGGTTCTCGAGCTTGCACGCGTGCAGGCTTTCTGGGAGCAGACGGATGCGGCGGTGCGGGACGCCTTCGATCACCTGGTCCTCGAGATGGGCATTCAGTTGAATTGGCCTTCCGGCGGATCTCGCCAGTAGCGGGCGTGAGTGGCGCCGCGAGTGGGCTCGGAGGCGCCACGTTTGCCTCAAATGGCGCTCCTCGCGCGGAAAAATGGCGCCTCGATCGCCGATCCCGCGGGCCCCGCACGAGAAGATGGCGCCTATGGCGCATTCATGGCGCCGTCACGGCGCCACGAGGCGCCCCCGGTTTGAGAAATGACGCCTGCCTTTCTCGTGATGGCGCTTTCTGGGTGGTCCATGGCGCCTGCCGGACACCCGAATCGAGGTCGTGAGCGCCACGAGCGGCCATTTTTGACGAAAGATGGCGCTCGGAGGGACGTGGATGGCGCCTTCACGCCAACAGCATGGCGCTCGCCGGGTGCAAGAAAGCGCCATTGGCTTGGTAATGAGGCGCCACAAAGCGCCGATCGTAGGATTTCTTGGCGCCTATGAGCGCCATCCGGGCGTCAGGATCGCGGTTCTCTTGAGCACGCGTTGGTCTTGCGCCTTCGAAAATCGGTCCTTCCAGCAAGAGAAGCGACATCTCAAGAACAAGGGAGCGCCACCGCCGGTGGAGGACCGCGCCCCTCACGGCTGGAAGGCGCCAAAATTGGGCGTGCAAGCGCCACGGTCGCTCAGTGGTATCATTTCCTTCGGAGTGCGAGCCCATGTCGCGACAGGCCGATCGATTCCGAGGATGCATCATCGGTCTTGCCGTCGGCGATGCGCTCGGGTACCCAGCGGAGTTCGTCCCGAGCGTCAGCGCGATCCGTGCGCGGTGGGGCGAGCGCGGGATTGCGAGATTCGAAGCGAGTGATTCGCACACGATCGGGACGTTCAGCGACGATACGCAGATGTCCATCGCCGCCGCGCGCGCGTTGATCCGCGCTGGGCACGCGGGCCTGGAGAATCTCATGAATACCCTCGCTCTCGAATTCGTCGCGTGGGCCGGGTCGCCTGCGAACGATCGCGCGCCAGGCATGGCCTGCATGAGCGGGTGCGAAGCCCTCGCGGGAGGGGCTGCCTGGCGCGAGGCAGGGGTGCCTCATTCCAAAGGGTGCGGTGCTGCGATGCGCGCAGCGCCTTTCGGTCTTTTCTTCGCTGGCGATGAGGAAGCTCTCGTCCGCACGGCGGCCGCGCAGAGCGCGCTCACCCACCGGCATCCGACGGGAATGGCCAGCTCTGTGGCCGCCGCCGCGGCCGTCGGCGCGGCTCTCCGCGGGGACCCGCTCGAGGGGCTCGCTGCGTCCGTACGAAGGTGCGTCGGGCGGCTCGATGAACGTTTGCTCGTGGAGCTTGGATGCACCCCGGAACTCGCTCGGTCCATCGGCGTGCGGGAGATGATCGCCGCGCTCGATCGAGTCGAGGAAACGGCGGGCACCGAGCACGAAGACGTGTGTGCCTTGCTCGGCGGAGCGTGGGTCGGCGAGGAAGCCGTCGCCGCAGCGTTGTGGTGCGTCCTTCGCGCGAACGGTGACTTCAACGACGCGGTGCTGCGAGGCGCCAACTCGTCGGGCGACAGCGACTCGATCGCATGCATCGCGGGCTCGATCGCAGGGGCTGCGTGGGGAGTCTCCGGGATCGATCCGGTTTGGGCGAGGGACGTAGAGAGCGCCGACCTGCTCGATCGCCTTGCGGTGAGGTTGTTGGAGGCTCGGGATGGGCGCGACTTGGAACGGACGGGCGAGGCCCTCGATCCGTTCCGCGCGGAGTCTCTCGTTGCGCCGGCGATCCGCCTCAGAAGTTGAGACCAACGCCGAGCTTTGGATAAAAGGGCCGCGCCTCCGTCCATCGCGTCGACACACACCGACGGGACAATCGATAGAGGACCGAGCTCGAGGTCGGCTCCGGCCTCCAGCAACGCCATCCACGAGCCGTACGACTCCGGCGGATCGACCGGAACGTCCTCGTGCGCATAGCCGATACCGACTGCCGCGACAACAGGGTCACGGTTGCTTGACGGGGGAGACGCGGCCCGCTCCGATGGATTCGCGAGCCATGGCCCAAACGATTTGCCTCAATATGATCGTAAAGAACGAAGAGCGTGTGCTCGCGCGGTGCCTCGCGTCGGTGCGTCCCTTCATTCACCACTGGATCCTGGTCGACACGGGATCGACCGACGGCACGGCGCGCGTGGCGCGCGAATCCCTCGAAGGAATTCCGGGCGCGGTACACGAACGCCCGTGGCGAAACTTCGGGGCGAATCGAACCGAGGCGCTGGAGCTTGCCCGGGGCAAGGCCGACTACGTGCTTCTCATCGACGCCGACGAGGAGCTCGTGGCCCCGCCCGGTTTTCATCTGCCGGACCTCGCTGACGACCAGTGCATGGTGCGCTGCCGGCTCGATGGATCGGATTCGACCTGGTATCGCCCGACGTTCGCACGATCGGCGATTCCTTGGCGCTACGAGGGGGTTCTTCATGAGTATCTGACCGCAGACACGCCGCACACGACGGGCCGGGTCGAGGAGCTGCTCGTGCAGAGCCACTCCGACGGCGCGCGCAACGTCGACCCGCGCGAGAAATACCGGCGTGACGCGCTCCTTCTCGAAGAGGCGCTCAAGGAGCACCCCGCCAACGCGCGTTACGTGTTTTATCTCGCGCAGAGCTACCGGGACGCCGGCGATGCGGCCCGATCGCACGACGTCTTCGCGCGCCGCGCCGCGATGGGCGGTTGGCCCGAAGAAGCCTGGTATGCCCTTTACCAGGTCGCTGTATTGAAGGACGCGCTGAAGCTCCCGTGGCCGGAGACGCTCGCCGCGTATCTCGCGGCCTTCCAGTATCGCCCGTCACGCGCCGAGCCGTTGTGCGACCTCGCCCGCCACTACCGTTTGGCCGGCGAATGGGCGCTGGCGGAACTCTTTGCACGCGCCGCTGTCGCCATCCCGATGCCGAGCGACATTCTGTTTGTGGAAACGTCCGTGTACGCGTGGCGTGCCGCGGACGAACTCGCCGTGTCGACGTACTGGCTCGGCAAATACCAAGAATCGGCCGCCATCAGCACGAAGCTCCTCGAGAGCGGCGCCGCGCCGGCGCAGCAGGTCGAGCGGTTGCGCAAGAATCTGGAATTCGCGCGGGCCAAGCTCCGCGCGCCGTGACGGGAGTGCAAGCAAGCCGAGGTCGCTCGACGGTTCGCGAAAAGCGAGCCAGTTCGCAAAGGCGCCTGCGCGCTGTCACAGGTCTTTCGCTTGACCCTCTTCGTTGCCGCCGGATAGCTGTCTGGCCATTCTATGAGCCACAATCAGGATCCCAAGGACCCGCAACCCACAGTCTCCGCAGGCGCGGTCAGCCGTCGCGGCTTCCTGACCGGCGCCGGCGTGGCGGGTATCGCGGCGGCGGCTTCGCCGCTCGCGCTCGAGCGGACCGCGAAGGCCGCGTCCCCGGACGGCACGCCGGAACAGATTCACCTGACGTGGGGTCAGGATCCGACCTCGACGGTCGTGGTGTCGTGGGCATCGGCCGCCCAGTCGGTCAATCCACGCGTGCACTTTGGCGCCTCGGCAACGTCCATGTTCCAGACGGTGCACGCCGTCCAGAAGTCGTACACGGACGGCCTCAACGGACAGACCGTGTTCGCCTACCACGCGCGCATCGCGGGCCTGCGCGCCGATACGCACCACTTCTATTCTGTGACGTCGGACAACGATGGCAACGCCGAGAAGCCGTTTGCAGCTTCGTTCCGGACGGCGCCGAGCGGGCGCGCGGCATTCCGCTGGACGAGCTTCGGCGATCTCGCGACGCCCGTCACCGCCTGGGTGCTCTCCTATCCGCAGAGCGCGTACGCCGTGCAGGTCGTGGAGCGCTTCGCGCCCCTCTTCCACTTGCTCAATGGCGACCTTTGCTACGCGAACTTGAATCCGACCGCACAGCCCTCCGTCTGGGCGGACTTCGGCAACAATGCGCAGGCCTCGGCCTCGATGCGTCCGTGGATGCCCTGCCCGGGCAACCATGAAGTGGAGTTCTACAACGGCGCGCAGGGCTTCACCTCGTACCTCACGCGCTACGCGCTCCCCGACAACGGCTCGTCGTTCTCCGGCCGCTGGTACACCTTTCGCATCGGCACCGCCGTCTTCGTCTCGCTGTCGGCGGACGACGTGATCTACCAGGATGGAGCCGCCTTCGTCGGCGGCCCTGCACCGCTCACGCCGGCCGCAAGCACGGGCAACGCCGCGATCGAGCCAGGCACCTCGTTTTACATCCGCGGCTACAGCCGGGGCGAGCAGACGCGATGGCTCGAGCAGACGTTGCGTGAGGTGTCCGAAGACAGCTCCGTCGACTGGATCATCGTGCAGATGCACCAGGACGCGCTCTCGTCGTCCAAGACGGGCAACGGCTCGGACAAGGGAATCCGCGAGGAATGGCTCCCGCTCTTCGATCGCTACGGCGTCGACCTCGTCGTGTGCGGGCACGATCACGACTACGAGCGAAGCTTCCCGGTGCGCGGCGCAAACCGTGACGCGGGCGTCGACGCGACGACCGGCGCGACGGTCGACACGCTGCAGCCCCGTCCGGCGGTCACGGCGCCGTCCTCCGACGGCTCGTTCGACACGAGTCGAGGCACGATCCACCTGATCCTCGGCGGCGGCGGTACGAGCGCGCCGCTCGATGTCTACGGTGTCGACTCGGCGAACGGGCTCACCCAGGCCAAAATCTTCACGAAGCCGAACCGGCCCGTCGCGTCGGGGACAGCCGGGACCTTCGTGCGTCCCGGCGCGGACGCCCTCGAAGACGCCATTTGGTCCGCCCAACGCGACACGGGCACCGGCTACGGCATCGCGGTGTTCGACCTGGATCCCGGCGACCGGGGCCGCAAGACGACAATCACGATCAACTACTTTCACGCGGCCGGCGCCGACAAGACGCCGACCTCGAACTACGAGCTCTTCGAGACGATCGTGCTCGCGAAGCACATCCGCGCGGATCGAGAAGAGCGCGACCAGGATCCCGACGACCCCTACGGCGAGTAGCCACGCTCTGCGTGGGAAGGAGGTGGCTCTCGGCGAGCCGCCGGTGTCAGCGGCCGTAGCCCGCCGCGACGATGTTGGCCTGGACCGAATCGTCGACGGCGGACGCCGCGTTGCCCGCCGTCATCACACCTTCGAAGAACTCGCCGCCCGCGCTGTTGCTGTTGTCCCCACCGATTCCGAGGATGATCGCCCCCTGCTTCTTCATGGGGTTGTATCCGTCGGGACGGTCACCGTCGTACATCGTCTTCAGGGTACCGCTCTGGGCGTCGCCGCCTTTGAGCGCGAAGCTCCCGGAGCGACCCACGACCATGGCCGTCACGTACGTGCTCGTGAGGGACGTATTCGTGGCGACGCCCATCGTCGCACCGGGGCCACCCGCGAAAATGCCATTCTCGAGGTCCGCCTCCACCCAGGGGCCGGTGCCGGTCCCCGTTCCCCATATGACGCCAAGACCGAAATAGACGGCTTCCATCGTTCCCGAGCCGTCGTCATGGTTGTTCGTCTCGGCATTTCCGTAATCGAAGCAACAGCCATTCACGAGATTCTTGGAGCTCGTGACTTCGTACTCGGTCTCCGGCGAATCGCCCGTGGCGACACCGGAGGTCTTGTCGTTGCGATACCCCATGCCGGTGCGAATGCGAATCCCGTATACCGGGTGACCGCCGATCGTCGTCTTGAGATCGGTGGCGTTGGCCGGATTGTCCGCGGTGGAGACGGCTCCGCCGCCCGGGGCCGGAGTGAGGTGATTGCCTTTGGGGGACTGGTCGTAGACGATCGAGATGGTGCACGTCGTGTTGGCGCAGAACGTATCTTGCGCGGCGGAGTCGGCGAAGCCGCCGGCCGTGAGAACGCCGATGTCTTTCGTCGTCATGTCGGACGCGCGCTTCACCTGGTAGAGGCTTCCGCCGAAGCTTCCGTAGAGCGCGCGCACGGTGCTGTGGGCGGCCACGCAAGGCGCGCCGCCGGCGCCGTAGAGATCGCACGGACCGGTCGTCGCGGCGCCGTCGGCAGGCTCGCTCGTTCCGCCTTCGGGCCCAGCGTTGCCCGCGCCGTCGCGGTCGACGGTCGCATCGCTCGCGGCCCCGTCGCCCCGTCCCGCCTCCGGAGGCGGCGAGGTCGACGCATCGCGCGAAGTGGAGGTCCCGCTCGATCCGGACCCTCCGGTCGCTCCCGAGACGCCGCTCGATCCTGAGGCGCCCGTCGATCCCGAGGCACCGCTCGACCCCGAGCCTCCGCTCGATCCGGAGCCGCCGGCGCCTCCGCCATCCACTCCCGCGCCGCTACTTCCGGTCGCCCCGCTCCGGCCCGGGCCGGAATCGTTCGGAGTGCCATCGTCCGGGGAGGGCCCCGCGGCGTCGTTCGCGCCGCACGCACAGAGAAGCACCGATGCCGCGAGGGTGATGGCAGATCGAATTCGCATCGTGTTCCGGGAGTGGCCCGCCGTGACTCAATCCGTCGCAAAAATGCGGGGGCTGGTCAAGGCCACGCCGATGCAAAAAGGGGCCGCGAAACGGGTTCGACCTGCGCACGAGACGCCGCGGGAACGGCGGCGCTGCACTCTTCCGTCAAGCCAGGAGTGCCGCGATGACCAAGAGGGAAATGACGGCGATTCTCCTCGCCGCAAAAAAAGAAAAGAAAAAGACGTGGGCTACCCTTTCCGCCGCGACCGGGCTCTCCGAAATGGGCGTCGCCTCGTGCTGCTATGGCGAGAACTCGATGCACCCGGAGGCCGCCGCAAAGCTCTGTGAAGCACTCGGCGCGAGCGCCGACGTGCAGGAGGCGCTCGCCGAGTACCCGACGAAGGGCAACAGTCTGGGAGGCAAAGTCGTGCCGACCGATCCGCTCATGTATCGGTTTTACGAGATCCTGTGTGTATACGGGACGTCGCTGAAAGACGTGATTCAAGAACAGTTTGGCGACGGCATCATGAGCGCCATCGATTTCACGATCGACGTGCAGAAGACCAGAGACCCCAAGGGCGACCGCGTCATCGTGACGCTGGACGGCAAGTTTCTCCCGTACAAGAGGTTCTAGTCTAAGGGACGGCGACGGGTCCGTGAGCGGCGGCGGGTGCGAGCGGAGCGCTTCCTCCGGAGGCGTCGAGCCGTATCTCACGACCATTTGAAGGTCAGCACACTTCGCGTACGTTCGGAACATCTTGCCATAAACAAAATGGCCCGATGCGAGCGCGACCCTGGCGATAAAGCGGCTACGAAGGTCGACGTTTAGAGACTGGGCCCGATCGACCGTCGCTTCTCGAGAGCTTTGCATGGGGCCTCCTTGATCCGAGTGACGAATGCGGCCAACGCATCTTCGCAATGTGGACTGGGAGAGGCCGGCCGTCGATGCGTCATATCGCGACGGGGCGCGCGCGCTTTTTCGCGCCGAGGCGGCATAGGCCTGGCCTCGGTCGTCCGGACCGCCCTAAGCGTGGAGATCCACTGATTACGGGTAGATCAGTGCGGCCGCGCACGCGGACTCGTCGACCTGGCTCGCGAGCCACGAGGTGACGCACATGTCGCGGACGTCCCCCACGACGACGATCGCGCCTCCCACATGGTTCTCGGTTCCCCGCATTTTTCGCACGAACGTCAGTCGCTCGGGATCGGCGCCGTGGTCGGCGACGACTGCGCTGAAGACCTCCGGCTCGAGCGCGATCAAGGCGTCGTACGACGCGTCGGTCTCCGCGTCCGTCGTCGGAGCGGCCCCGGGAACATCGCCGAACGCAAGGCGCATCCCGTCGTGCCCCCACATGCGCAGGTTGCGATAGCGCGTTCCGTGGCAGTCGAGCGTACCGCACCGGTGGTCGAGGAACGCTTGCACGGCGGGAAACGATGCCCGGTCGGGCATCGCGAGAGCCGTCGTGGCGTTGGGATCCGGCACCGAGCAGGCCACGAACGACGCCGCCGCGGCGGAGAGCACAACCCGTCGGATCACGGTGCTCCTCCCTCCGGCAAAAGCGCTGCGCTCGCGGCGAGGTAGACCCGCCCCGCCGAGATGCGGCTCGCAGGATCGACATGGCAGGTGGCGCACGACCCGTCACGACCGATGATCGTGCTCATCGTCGACGTAATTCCTGCATAGACGAGATTGGAGCGAAGTGGATAAACGGGTTGCCACTCGTTCTGGAGGACATAGAAGTTGCCGGCCGCGTTGGTCACGGAGGCGAACGTGGAACCGTTCTCGCCGGTAAGATTCACGGTCACGTCGGCGAGGGGTGTTCCGCTGCCGAGGACTGCATACACGGTCCCTCCGACGCTCAGAGCCGGCGTTGCGGTCGACCCGTCGTGGCAGACGAGGC
>DATHQY010000607.1:0-12882 GCA_035482215.1 Polyangiaceae bacterium
GCGCTGCAGCGAGCCACCGCCCTCGCTGCCGTACGGCGCGTCCGGCGAAGGGGTGCCGAATACGCCGAGCGCCTGCGTGTCATCCACCACCAGAAGGCCGCCTTTCGCGTGCACCGCTTGTAGGTATTCGGCGAGAGGCGCGAACTCGCCGCACGAAGGACAGAACCCATCGGTCGCGACCACGGGGCGGCTCCACGCCCCGAGCCTCGCGATGGAACGCCGCAGGTCGGCCCCGTCGTGATGCGAGAACGTGCGGACGGCCGCCCCGCGCCCGCGCGCGCGCTCGACGCCCCATCGCGCGACGGCGTACGTGCCGGCGTCGACGTGAACGGAGGTGTCCTCGCTCGCCAGCATGCCGAACAGATCCCACACGACGTGCAGAGTGGACGTGCCAAGCGTCGCGCGCTCGCAGCCCTGGAGCGCCGCGAGCTGGTGCTCGACGCGCGCCGTGCATGGCGCCGATGCCATGACGGCAGGTTTTCCCGTCGTGAGCGACGACCACGGTGCGAGCGAGCCGCTCGCGTGCGTCATGCCCAGATACAGCGACGACGTGAAGTCGAGCACGGGTGCGCTCCGGTCAGCGCGGGCGCTGCTGCTGCTGCGCGAGCAGCCGGTTGCGCAGATGCACCGAGGGCGGCAAGTAGCGCTCGGCCAGCGGCCGCGCGTCCGTCGTGTCGGCGCGCAAGTCCACGCCGGTCACCGCGCGGTACGCGTGCATGTAGCCCTGGATCTCCGGTCGCCAGTAGCGCGCCCAGGCCGCCGCGTCGTCGGGCAGGATGACCTGTACCCATGGGTCGTACCGAATCGACAGCAGGATCTCTTCGCCGAAAACGCCCAGATCACGGAAATGGACGCTCGTCGTCTCGTCCCAGCCCTGCAGCTGCTTCATCGAATCGACGCGATCCATCCAGAGCTCCGGATACGCGACCATGATCCGGCCCCCGATGAACTCGCGCATCTCGGGTCGCGCCAGGATCCATTGTTCCATGAGCATTTCCTGCCGCGCGGTCCACGGCAAGTCGCCGTACTGATTGTGCCCGCCCTGCGTGAGGAGCAGATGCACTTCGCGCAGACCGTTGAGCAGCGGAAACCCGTCGGCGACGACGGTGGTGTCGTCGTCCTGGCGGTAGAAGTCGTTCGTGAGGTGAAGCAGGTTGTGGAACGCCTCGAGGAACCGGGACCGAGTGTCGGCGGGGCGAAGCCCACGGACGGCTTTGCCGTGAAGGGTGAAGCCGTAATGGTGATCGTATTCGTACGCTCGCCGAAGCACGCTGAGACGGTGCTGCTCGTCCTGGATGTAACCCCACAATACGTTGTTCAAAGGCCGCAGCGGATCGAGCTCCAGATTGGCGAGCGGATCGCGGCCGTTGGCTCGGATGTTCTGGAAGCGGCGCGCCACGGCGGACATCGTTTGGGCGAGCATTCCTTCTTCGTGCCAATAGGACCAAATGAGCTCGATCATCGGCGGGTCTTGCAGGCGCTCTTCGATGATGCCCATCAGCACCCGCACGTCTCCGGGCTGCTCCTGCCGTTCGACGGGGTACTCGCCCAGCTTGCGCCGGATGATGTCGAGGTACGGAAGGACGGGCGCGCGTGGCTCCGGCCTGTCAGCGTTGACGGGCGTCTCGCGCAGATATCGCTCCCAGCGGCGCTCGAGGCCCTCGGGCGTCAGCCGCTCCCAGGCTCCAAGCCGCTCGAAGTCCTCGGGCGGCACGCGCGCGAAGACGCCCTCGGCCTTCTGGACGTCGGGCTCCGGACCGCGCTGGCGGCTCGGAACGATCCCGCAATGGGTTTCGAGGAACGTGGCCGTCCCCGCCTTGAGCAGCTCGTAGCCCTTGATGCGGAAGAACGGCGTCGCCGCGCGGTCCGCACCGGCGCGCGCCGCCGGATCCTCCATGAAGCGATCGATGAACCTCTGGTACGCGGGATACGACAGCCGCGCCGACGCGCCGCGGAGGAGCGCCCAGAGCGCGGTGCGCTCGGGGATCGGCTTGCGCGATCGCTCGAGCGCCACCGTCACGGGGTGCCGCGGATCACCGCGTCCGAATCCGTCCGGGATCGGCCCTTCGAGCGGCGTTGTAGGCGGCGTGCCCTCGGATCCATAGTGCCGAGGCTCAGCGAGACCCTTGTCCTTGTCGTCCGTCATGGTTTCCAGCTCCTGTGCTCTGACAAATCAAGCCACCGCAGCGACCCAGCGCTTCAACGGCGCGACGCAATTGGCCGATGTCTCGAGCGCCGTTCGCAATGCCCATTCGGTGAGAAGACCCGCGAGTCGACCGCTCTCCTCCTCTGGAGTGACGGTCCCGTCGGCGCGGGCCTGGCCGAAGACCGCGAACACCAGCGACGGCCGTGCGTTCGTCAGTTGCGCGGGATCACGTCGCCACGCCTTCTGGTAGGCCCGGAGCTGCTGCGGGTGGCGCTTTGCCGTCGGGAGAGCCGCGGCCAGCGAACGGCCTTGCGTGCGGTGCGTCGCGTGCTCGATCAGGAGCGACACGAAGCGCGGGATCTCGCTCTCGAGCGCGGCGATCTCCTCGCGGCGTTGCGAAGAGAGCCACGACGTCGGATACAGCTCCTCCCAGATCCGCGCCAGTTGACCCCATTGCGGATCGGGGAACAGTGCGCGGCCCATCGCGCAACTCAGCTTCATGCGGATCCAGGGCGTCGGGTGTGGATCGTCGGGAACCGTCCGAAACACGAAGTAGCGCGGCAGGCTGACAACGCTCATCAGCCCGAGGCTCGCGCCGATACCGAGCGTCGCCACCGACCAGAAGTCCGCCACGATCTCGGAGATCCATCGCTCCCAGAGCGCCCACACGGCACCGGCGTCGCCGGCGGGCGCGGCTCTTCGGATCGCCTCGCGCAGCGACGGGAGGAGGTCGAGCAGGGCCGCTCCCTGGTGGCCCACCTCGTGGATCAGCGAGGCGCCGATGCCGGAACCGACCATGCGCTCGCGCGGCACCCGGATGATCGCCACGGGGTTGGGCGCGCCACCGGGAAGCCGCGTGCGCGCGCGCCGGATCGCCGCGCCGATCCCCCGATCGAGGTAACAGATGACCGGCGGGGCCTCATAAAAGTCTCCCTGCAGTGTGAGGGCGTCGAGGGCGAGGGCGTCGAGGCCGGCGAGCCAGACGCCGGTGCCGTGCTCGGCGCGTTGCGAGAGCGCCGAGCTGAAGATCTCGAACTGCTCGAGAATGACGTTGAAGCCTAGGCGCACCATCGTGAACCGATGCTGCATTTCCTCGGGTGCCGCCGCGGCCCCGGGCCCCTCGAGCCAGCGCTTGTACTCGCGGACCCGCCCCCGCAAGTCGCGCTTGCCCACGTCGAGGAATCGTTCGATCGCGTCCTGTGCCTCGTTCGAGACCGCCGCGGCCGGGACCATCGGGATGCGCACGGCGAAAGAGGTCAGCCTGTCGAGGCGCGTCTCGAGCGCGAGGGCCTCCTGGTAGATCATGCGCTGCGACGTGGAGGCGTAATCCATCGTCTACCTACACGCCGATGAGGATGATCTTGTTGCCGCGTCGGTACCAACGGCCGCTTTGTGCGCAGCCACCGGCCTCCGCTCCGAACATGGGTGCGCCCTGCCCGTGATGATGGCGCTGCTGGTGGTGATGGGGATGGTGTTCCATGGGCCCCGCCACGAGTCCCGACGTCAGCTGGCGCGCGGCCTCGGCGAGCGCCTTCTGCGCCACGGCCTGAGGAGGCATGTGCGGAGGCGCGCCGACCGCGTTGGCGGCCGTCGCCGCGGCCAAGCGGACCACGTGCTTGGCCACCTCGAGCTCGCGATCTTCGTGGCTCAGGCCCTCGAGCTCGAGGCCCAGCGCCTGCACCACCTGATCGCCGGCGGCCTTACCCACCGCCGCTCCGATCGGCGCGCCTACGCCGTCGGAGATCGCGCCCCCGATTGCGCCGCCGAGCGCCCCCGTCGCGGCGGGGATCGCCGCGCGCGCGATCGGTTTGAGGACGTTCACGACCGCCTGGCCGGTGGGGCTGTCGATCGCTCCGCGCACCGCGTTCGCCGCGCGACTGACCACGTCGCCCAAGAACGCCTCGAGCTCGCGCGAATTCGAGACGGTGAGCAGCTCGGCGCCGATCTCGGCGACCTCGAATTCCTGCAAGGGCGACGCGCCCTCGAAGCGCGAGCCTCCCTCGGCCTCGCCCAACTCGCCGCGGAAACCCGCCGGTCCGCGAGAGGGAAAGCCCTCGGCTTCGAACTCCGTCTCACGTTGCATGGTGACGCGATCGAGATCGTGCATGATGGGACTCCTCCAGCGGGCATCTCGGCGCGTGCGAACCGTTGCGCGAACGCCGAGAGCGGCGACGACCGCACGGTGCAGAAGCGGTGCCACGCGGGCGGCCGAAGAAAACGCGCCGAAGCGCGACGGTCCGACGAAGGCGACTTCGGAATGCACTCGTTCTGCCGAGCGTCCGGCGAATCGTGCTTCGGTGCCCTCGGGAACCGACGCAGCGCGGTCAGTGGCGCGCTTTTTGCCAGTTCGTGTCGCCCGTTCGTAGGCCGAGCGTCATCCGATACTTGCCGGACGCGGAACTCGTGCCACTCTGCCGGCCTCCGCGGAACCTTTCACCTCCGCGGTGCATCCCATCCCCGTGCGCTACATCCTCCCCATTCTCGGCCTCGTCGCGCTTATCGCGGTGCTGGTCGGAATCAAGTTCCAGCAGATCTCGACGCTCATTCACTTCGGCAAGACCGCGATGGCGGCCGGGCCCCCACCCGAATCGGTCGGCACATCGGTCTCCCAGAAGCAGTCGTGGGAGGGGTCGATCTCCGCGGTCGGCAGCATCGCCGCCGCGAAGGGTGTCTCGGTGAGCAACGACTCCCCCGGCATCGTCTCGCGGATCCTCTTCGATTCGGGGCAAACGGTGAAGGAGGGGCAGGTACTCGTGGAGCTCGACACGAGCGTCGAGCGCGCCCAGCTCGCCTCCTCGAAGGCGCGGCTCGATCTCGCGGGAATCAACGCCGGCCGATCGCGGGCGCTCGTGCAGTCGAACGCGATTCCCCAGTCCACGCTGGACACCGACGAAGCCACGCTGAAGACGTCGACGACCGACCTCGCTGCCCTTGCTGCGCAGATCGACCGCAAGACGATCCGCGCGCCGTTCGCGGGCAAGCTCGGCATCCGCAACGTGAACCTCGGCCAATACCTGAATTCGGGGACGACGGTCACCGTGCTCGAGGCGATCGATACGGTGTACGCGGACTTCGAGCTGCCGCAGCAGCGTCTGCCCGACGTGAAGGTCGGCATGCCCGTCCGCGTGACGATCGAGGGCCTTCCGGGCGAGCCGCAGAGCGGGACGATCGCCGCGGTCGATCCACAGATCGACTCCGACACGCGGACCATCAAGCTCCGTGCGAGCCTGCCGAACAAGCAGGAGAAGCTCCGCCCGGGCATGTTCGCGAAGGTCGACGTGCTCCTTCCGAAGAAGGACGACCTCGTCGTCGTCCCGGCCACAGCCGTCGTGCACGCGTCGTACGGCGACTCCGTGTTCGTCGTCGAAGACAAGAAGGACGAGGGCGGCCATCCGGTTTCGGTGGACGGCAAAGCCGCGAAGATCGCGCGCCAGCAATTCGTCCGTGCCGGGGAGGCGCGCGGCGACTACATCGCGGTTCTCGACGGCGTCACCCCCGGCCAGGAGCTCGTGAGCTCCGGCGCCTTCAAGCTGCGCAACGGCGCACCCATCGTCGTGCGCAACGACGTCGCTCCGAAACCCGAGCTCGATCCGCACCCCGAGAACCGGTAGGCGCGCCATGAAGTTCACCGACATCTTCATTCGCCGGCCGGTGCTGGCGATCGTGGTCAACCTCGTCATCATCATCGCCGGCTTGCAAGCGGTCCGGACGCTTAACGTCCGCCAGTACCCGAAGCTCGAGAGCGCGTCGATCACCGTCCGCACGGTGTACGTCGGCGCAAACGCGGACCTCGTCCGGGGATTCATCACGACGCCGCTCGAGCGGGCCATCGCCGCGGCCGACGGGATCGATTACATCGAATCGCAGAGCGTCCAGGGCCTCTCGACGATCAGCGTGCGCTTGAAGCTCAACTTCAACGCGGCCGCGGCCCTCGCCGACGTGAGCGCGCGCGTCGACCAGGTGCGCGCCGACTTGCCGCCCGAAGCGGAAGTGCCGGCGATCAACATCGAGCCTTCCGACGCGCAGATCGCGGCGATGTACCTGAGCTTCGGGTCGACGATCCTCGAGGACAACCAGGTCACCGACTACATGCTCCGCGTCGTCCAGCCGCGCATCTCGGCGCTCGAAGGCGTCCAGCGCGCGGAAATACTGGGCGGGCGCACGTTCGCGATCCGCGCGTGGCTCAAGGCCGACCGCATGGCGGCGCTCAACGTGAGCCCCTCGCAGGTGCGACAGGCCCTCGCGGCGAACAACTACCTCGCCGCGGTAGGCCAGACCAAAGGCAACCTCACACAGTTGAATCTCACCGCGACGACCGACCTCACGTCGGTCGACGAGTTCCGCAAGCTCGTCATCCGCGAACAGAACGGCGCCCTCGTCCGCCTGTCGGACGTGGCGGACGTCGAGCTCGGCGCAGACACCTATGACCAAGACGTGCGCCTGTCGGGCGGACGCGCCGTGTTCATGGGCATCTGGGTCCTCCCGAACGCGAACTCGCTCGACGTCATCGCGCGCGTTCGCAACGAAGTCGACGTCCTGAAGCGCGAGCTTCCATCCGGCATGGATGTCACCGTCGCCTTCGACTCGACGAAGTACATCAACAACGCGATCGACGAGGTCGTCAAGACGCTGACGGAGACGGTGCTCATCGTCGTCATCGTGATCTTCTTGTTCCTCGGATCGCTGCGTACCGTGCTCGTCCCGCTCGTCGCGATTCCGGTGTCCCTCATCGGCGCCGTCTTCTTGATGCAGGTGTTCGGCTTCACATTGAACCTGCTCACGCTGCTCGCGGTCGTTCTCGCGGTCGGGCTCGTGGTCGACGACGCGATCGTCGTCGTCGAGAACGTCGAGCGGCACTTGCGGGAGGGAAAGACGCCCGTTCAGGCTGCGATCGTCGGCGCGCGGGAGCTCGTCGGCCCGATCATCGCCATGACGATCACGCTGGCGGCTGTCTACGCGCCGATTGGCTTTCAAGGCGGCTTGACCGGCGCTCTGTTCCGCGAGTTCGCGTTCACCCTGGCGGGCGCGGTGTTCATCTCCGGCATCGTCGCGCTGACGCTTTCGCCGATGATGTCCTCGCGGCTCTTGCGCGACGACAAGCGCGGCTTTCTCGCCCGCATCATCGACCGCGCGTTCGATGCCGTTCGCCGGGGGTACACGCACGCCCTCGATTTCGTGCTCTCGGTGCGCCCCGTCGTCTACGTGATCTGGATCACGCTGACCATCCTCGTCGTCCCGATGTACATGTTCTCGCCGCAGGAGCTCGCACCGAACGAGGACCAAGGCGTCGTCTTCTCGGCTCTCGACGTGCCGCCGAACGCGACGCTCGAGCAGCTCCGGCCTTTCGAGAAGCAGGTCAACGACATCTTCGAGTCGGAGCCCGAGTTCGATCACAGCTTCCAGATCACATTCCCCGAGAGCGGCTTCGCCGGAATGCTCGTGAAATCCTGGGAGGACCGCAACCGGAGCATCTTCCCGATTCAGGGCGAAGTCGCCCAGAAGCTCGGCGCCATCACGGGCGTGCGGGCACCGGCGTTCCTTCCGGGCGCGCTTCCGAGCGCGGGGTTCTTCCCCGTCGAGTTCGTGCTGTCGTCGACTGCCGAGCACGAAGAAGTGCTGCGCTTCGCGCAACAGCTCGCGCAAGAAGCCATGAAGAGCGGCCAGTTCGCCTTCCCGCCGATCCTCGACGTGAAGATCGACCAGGCCCAGACCAACATCGTTCTCGACCGCGACAAGATCGCGTCGATGGGTCTCACGATGCAACAAGTGGGGTCCGACCTTTCGTCGATGCTCGGGGGCAACTTCGTCAACCGCTTCAACATCGACGGCCGCAGCTACAAGGTCATCCCCGAGATCGAACGATCCGAGCGCCTCACGGCGTCGCAGCTCGCGGACATCCATATTTCCGGTCCGCACAATTCGCTGATTCCGCTGAGCGCGGTCGCGACGGTGCGCCAAGAAGTGGTGCCGCGTACGCTCAACCGGTTCCAGCAGCTCAATGCCGTCAAGATCTCCGGCGTCGCACCACGATCCCTCGACGCCGGCCTGAAGGTGCTTGAGGACGCCGCAGCGAAGGTCCTGCCTCCGGGCTACCGCGTCGATTACACGGGCGAGTCACGGCAGCTGCGCCAGGAGTCGGGCAGGTTCCTCCCCGCGATGGCGCTCGCGCTGACGCTCATCTTTTTGGTGCTCGCCGCGCAGTTCAATTCGTTCCGCGATCCGTTCGTGATCCTCGCCGGCTCGGTGCCCCTCGCCATGTTCGGAGCCATGATCTTCACGTTCTTGAAGTTCGGCGCGCCGCCGGGTCTGCACTTCCACCTCACCGAGGGGTGGACGACGACGTTGAACATCTATTCGCAGGTCGGCCTCGTGACCCTCGTCGGTCTCGTCTCGAAGAACGGGATTCTGATCGTCGAGTTCGCGAACGCGCAACAAGAGCTCGGCCTCTCCAAGATCGCGGCGGTGCGCGCCGCGGCCACCACGCGCCTTCGGCCGATCTTGATGACGTCGGTCGCGACGGTCGTCGGCCACTTTCCGCTCACACTCGTGACGGGCGCCGGCGCAGTCGCGCGAAACTCGATCGGCGACGTGCTGGTCGGCGGCATGACGATCGGCACGATCTTCACGCTGTTCGTCGTGCCCTGCCTCTACGTACTCATCGCGAAAGATCACCGCGGCGAGCACTCGCACGAGGCCGATCGCGGCGAGGAAGACGAACGCCCCGCACCGGCCACCACCCTCGCGCCTCCTCCCCTCGCGATCCCCGGTGGCGTCGCCGCACGCGTCGTCGAAGGCTGAGCTACTTCGCGGAGCTCGGCTTGTAGCTTCCGATGCTCCAGTAATTGCCTGCGGGATCGCGAACGGTGGCGCCGCGTCCTCCGTAGTCCTGGTTTTTCGGGGCGCTGACAGACGTGGCGCCGGCTTGCATCGCCGAGGCGTAGAGCGCATCGACTTCCGCGTCCGCCTCCACAACCAGATAGGTCGCTGCGGGCCCCCTTTCGAGTTCAACCCCGTCCAGCGCCTTGCCGTCGCCGGCGTCGGTTCCGAGCAAGACCATGCCCGTGCCGCGCGTGAGCTCGGCGTGCGCGACGACGCCGTTTGGGCCGTCGTACCGAGCATGCTGCTTGAAGCCCAACCCTTGGACGAGAAATCGAATCGCCGTGTCCGCATCGCGGTAACGCAGGGCCGGCATGACGGGTGAGAATTCCATGGCCGCCATTGTGCGCAAAGCAAAGGCCGCGTCGAGAGCGTTCGGGCTCCCGCCGCGGCCAAGCCGCCGCGAACGTGACGCAAACGTCACAAGTCACGCGTGGGCGTGACGGAGGTCCCGCGACGGCCGCACGATCTCCTGACCGATCAGCTCGGAGAAGAGCGCCCGGTAGTGAACGACCGCCTGCCGAAGGTCTTCCGTCTGCGCTTGCCCGCTTTCGTTCGATTCGGCGAGCGCGTGCGCCGCGCGGTAGTGCTGGATTACGTTCGGATGATGGACCGACAAGTCCGCCGTCCGCTGGTCGAAATCGCTCGCCGGATACCCGAGGGTGAGCATGACTTCCTTGATGAGTGCGTTGGCTTCGCGCACCGCCACCGCCGGATTGTCGACGAAGCGGGCCTGAATTTCGTTCCACGAGGTCGCGAAACGGCCGCGCGTCACGTCGTCCAACGCATGCAGATGAAATCGCGCGGCGCGCTTGGCGCGCGCGTCGAGCTCGCGCTCCGCGCGCGCCGGGTTGCCGTGCACCGCGAGCGCGCGGTCGTACTCGGGCCCGAAGCGCTGGCGCAGCCGCGCGCGGTGCGCGCGGGCGCTCCGCGATGCGACCACAAAAGCGACGAGGACCGCCGCCGCGCCGGCCACAAGAACAATCCAGAGGGTGGTCGTGTCCGTCATTGTGTTTTGCCTTTCCATGAATTCGAGGTGTCCTCTCGAAATCCGTTCGAGCTTCGATTCAGCAACGCACATGCCATTCACGCACACGGCCACCCATGAGCCACCTGCGCCACACGCATGCCCGCGCGCCACACCTCATGCGCACCGCGCGCGTTCGAACCGGATACGTGCCGTACGCATGCAGAAGGCCGCGGCCGCATGCCGCTGCATACGCAAAGCCCGCCTAAACCTCCGTGCGAACGGGGCCGTTTGATAGGAATCGATGGGCGTCTTGTTCGCGAGGGGAAAAAAAGAGAACAGTGGAACCCCACCGCCCAGTCCGCGCACCAGCGGCGCGCCGGCGAATGGCACACCCGCGGCGGACTCGGTCTCGAGCGCCGACGCGGAGGCGGCGCTCGACACGCTCGGCGCGATTCTTCGCGTCTTCGGGGCGTGCGCATTCGACCTCGGTGACGTCGACGCGCAGGAGGTCCGGCGCCTCTTCGAGCGATGGTCGCAGCACGCGCTCGTCGCGGCGCCCCTCGACGAGGCAGCCGCCGAAGCACGCGACGCGCGTGCCGCCAAATCCGAGCCTGACGACAAGAGCGCCGCGAGCAGCCGCCGCGACTGGACGGGTCTGCAAAAGGTCGTCGCGAGCCACCGCAAACGAGAAGCGGCCTATGTCGAGACCTCCCTCGCGAACATGCGCGACGCGATCTGGTCGTTCGTGGAGATCGTGAATCGGGCCTCTTCGCAGGACAAGCAGGACGGTGTGCTCGCCCACGAGCGCCTCGTGAGCCTGCGCGCGGCGCTGAAGAGCAACGACATCCAGACCCTGCGCAAAGAAGTCTCCCAGACCGCGACGGCGCTCGAAAGCGCGCTCGCCGAACAACAGAAGCGCCAGCAAGAGCGCCTCGCCGAGTTCGCGACGCACGTGCGGTCGCTGGGCGAGCAGCTCGAGTCGGCCAAGCGCGAAGGCACGCTCGACCCGCTGACGCGCCTGCCCAACCGGGCGAGCTTCGACGAATTCCTCGACCGGACGGTCAAACTCGCGGCGCTCGTCGGGCGCTCGTTCGCGCTGATGATGGTCGACGTCGATCAGTTCAAGACGATCAACGACACGCTCGGCCACCAAGCGGGCGACACCGCGATCAAAGCGATCGCGGATTGCCTCGTGCGGCGCTTTCCCCGCCGCGGCGATCTCGTGGCGCGCTATGGCGGCGACGAGTTCGCGGTCGTCTTGCGCGAGACCGACGCGAAAGACGCGCGCGCCCTCGCCACGCGGTTGCAGGAGAGCGTGCGGGCCACACGCGTCGTCCACAACGGCCACGAAATTCGCGTCTCGTCCTCCATCGGGCTCGCACTTTTGGAAGACGGCTTGACGCCCGAGACCTGGCTCGCACGTGCCGACGCCGCTCTCTATCAGGCGAAGGCCGCGGGGCGCGACCGCTGGGTGGAGTGGACGCCCGAAGTCGCGGCGCGAACCGCGGGCAAACTCGACCCCTCGAAGACACAGCCCGCGCCTCAACGCACCGACCCGACGCAGCCTGCCCCCGCGCGCACCGCGCCGGCCGCCGCCGCGATTCATCCGCCGAAAGCCGCGGTGCCGCGAGTCGAACGAACGCCCGTCCGTCGATAACGTCAGTCGCCGACAAGAAGAGAAAGATCGCCAAGACGCCAAAGGATTTGGCCGATTCTCTCTTGGCGACTTGGCGGTCCTCCTATCTCTTTTTTCGCATAGAAGCTTCCCATGGAGCTGATCGGACAGTTCGACTCCCCTTTCGTTCGCCGCGTGGCCATCGCGCTGCACCACTACGGGTTTCCGTTCGACCACAAGCCGTGGTCCGTCTGGGCGCAGGCGGACGAGGTCGCGAAGCACAACCCGTTGCGCCGTGTTCCCGTGCTGGTTCTGGATGGCGGAGAGACGCTCATCGAGAGCTCCGCGATTCTCGACGCGCTCGACGACCTCGCGCCGGCCGATCGCCGGCTCATCGCGCCAAGCGGCCCAGAGCGGCGTCGCGCTCTCCGTTTGTGCGCCCTTTCGACGGGCCTCGCGGACAAGGCGGTGTCGCTCCTCTATGAGCGCGTTTTGCGCAAGGAGGAGCGCCGCAACGCTGTCTGGATCGAGCGCTGCGAGACCCAGGTCCGCGACACGCTCGGCCTACTCGAACGAGAGCGCGCCATCGGCTCCGCGCCGTTCTGGCTTGGCTCGCTGTCGCACGCGGACATCGCGCTCGCGTGCGCCCTCCGCTTCGCGCGTGAGGCGCACCCGCGGCTTCTCGCGTCGCAGCCGCTCCCGCACCTCCTGGCTCACGCCGAGCGGGCCGAGGCCATGCCGCTCTTCCAGGGCGCCGTCCAGCCGCTGCACGTCGCGGTCGACTCGAGCGGCGACGGCTGACCGGCGACGCCTGCGCGAGGCGCGCTCGGGCCGCTACGATTGGCCGCGCAACCCCGCCAGCACGTCGAAGTAATTCGGGAACGTCTTCGACACGCACGAAGGGCTCTTGATGCGAATGCCGGACGCCCGCAGACCGGTGATCGCGAAGCTCATCGCCATCCGGTGGTCGTCGTACGTCTCGACGTCGGTCGGCCGCGGCGTCCCCGGATGGACCACGAAGCCGTCACTCTCCTCGCGCGCGTCGATGCCCATGCGCACGAGCTCCGCGACGACGGCGCCGACCCGATCGGTCTCCTTGCGCCGGATGAAGCCGATCCCCGTCACACGCGTCGGGCCGTCCGCGTAGGGCGCAATCGCCGCGAGGGTCTGCGCCGTGTCCGAGAGGTTCGCCATGTCGGCGTCGATTCCGCGCAGCGTCTTCGGCCCGGTGACCTCGGTCTCCGTCTCCGTTTGCCGCACCGTGCAGCCCATTCG
>DATHQY010000608.1:0-3409 GCA_035482215.1 Polyangiaceae bacterium
GCGATGCGGAGGTAGCCGGTGAGCGCCGCGACGGGGAATCCGGTGGCCCAGACGAGCGGCGATCCCCGGTATCCACGGAGCGACGCCACCGTTGCGCTTGCTGCCGCCATGGAGAAGTCGAGCGCGGTGTGTCCCGAATAGAACGAAAGATTTTCGTCGGGGTTGCGAGGACCCACGTAAGCGGGGTCGCGGTAGTGAGCAAAGGGCCGCTGCCGTGCGACGACGAACTTCACGAATTCGTCGAGGGCGCTCGAAAGGGCGACGGCTTCGAAGACGACGAGGGCGTTGGCCGGCGCTTCCCGTGATCGATGATCGACCGCCGCGGCTCCTTCGCAGACCCCGATCGACGAACTGGGCGCGAGCGCGAATCCCGTCACGTCGCTGGCCCGTTCCGCGGCGGTCACGTCCTTCCAGCGGAGGGCGTCGCGCATGGCGCGGTCGACGGCGTTGACGGCATCGGATCCGTCCGCGTGACGTTCGCAAACGCGGCATGCCGGCGGTGCGAGCACCGGCTTGGCCAGGTCCGCCGCGAGGGTCAATCCCGTCGCCACGAGGGCGATCGAGAGGTCGGCGGTCGTGTCGTACCGGAGGCCGCTCCCGGCGTCGTCTGCGGCGGCATTTGCCGGCCACGTGGCAAGAGCGACGGCCAGCAGGAACAGGAGGCTTCCTTTTGCGGGAAAGACGACGGTCACGGCGGTGCTCGGAGCCGGGAGCTTACGAGCCTACGACAGCGTCTCGTCGAGCCAATCGAAGATGCGCTGCTGGGAGAGCGCCGGGCTGCCGGTCTGGCAGTGGTCGCCGGCGCCTTCGTCCTCGGTGAAGAAGAGCCATGTCTTCGGGCATGCCAGAAGCTCGTAGAGCTTGCGGGCCTCGCCCGGGAAGCTGTTGTCGTTCTCGACGTCGACGACCAGCATCGGGCAGCGAATTTGCTTGGCGACGGACGTAAGGTCGTAATCGAGCACTTTCGTCAGCCACTCGACCGGCGTCGAGGCGCCGAACGTGTACATGCCGTTCTCGATGCCCCATCGCGATGCGGGGCTCTTCGCGGCCTGGGCGCGCATCGCCGCGTTGATTTGTTCGGGGGCGTGGCGCAGGCTCGACACGAGCTTTTCGCGCGTCATCCCGAGCGGCACGCGCGGGCCGATGAAGTCGAGCACGCCGCCGTTGGCGATGCAGGCGGCGATGCGTGTGTCGAAGGCCGCCGCACGCGGCGCCAGGAGTCCGCCGAAGCTCACGCCGAGAAGGGCGAGCCGGTTCGCGTCCACGTCCGGGCGCTTGACCGTGTGGTCGATGACGCTGCCCACGACGCGCTCCCAGTCGGGGCGAAACGGGAGCCCCTGTTTGCGGATCACGCGGCCCTGGCCCGGGCCTTCGAACGCAAAGCAGTTCCAGCCGCGCCGCGTGGCGGCCTGCGCCCACGGGAGCAGCCCGTCGATCGTGCCGTCGAAGCCCGTTTGCACGATGAGCGTGCGGCGCGCGCCGTTGCCTGTTTGCGTGCCGTGGCCCGCTTGCGCGGCGAGCGGGTTGCGCGCGGGGTAGAAGATGCCCGGCAGCGTGGTCCCTTCATAAGGGACGTCGACGGCCTCGAAAGGGATGTCGCTCGCCCGCAATCCCTCGACGAAGCAGCGCGCGCTCCGGTCCGAGAGGTCCTGAATGCGTGGATCGCCGGGGTTGCCGTGCAGAAAGAACTCGGCGGCGCGAAAGTAGTTCGTCGCGCGCAGGTACGCGTCTCCGGCGCTCGCGCGATGGCCCTTCGCCAGGCACGCGTCCGCCGTCGTCTCGATGCGCGTTCCGGTACGCCTCCACTCGCGCTCCCAGCTCTCGAAGTCGCCGTCGACGATGCGGTTCGCGGTGGCGAAGCTCTCGCCGACGTCGGCCTGCCGTGACGCCGCCGCGCCGACGATGCGAAGAAACTGAAACGCGAACTGGGGCTCTTCGAAATGAATCTTCACGAGCGTTGCCTTTCGTTCTGGCCCGGGCCGGACGGTGCCACGCGGTCGATGAAGTCTCCAGCGCAAAGCTCATTGGGCGTGACCTCCCTTTTTTCTGGAAAGGCCGGGGTGCTCGTCGATGCGGGGCGGTACGCTCGTCGCCACGGCTTCGTTTTAGTAGAAGGGACGCCGATGCACCCTTCGCGCAAGGCTCTCGGCTCGTTGCTCTTCGCGTCGGCGCTCGCCGCTGCAAGCTGCGAGCGCTTCGGCCCGGTCTATCCTTCGCGGCCCGCGCCATTGGCGGGGGCGGCGTTCGCGGACCCCGCGCCTTCGCGCATCGTCGTGCACGCCGCGATTTCGTCCGCCGCACTTGCGGCTGCGATCGACGCGGCCGCGCCGCGTACCGGCGAGGGAACGTTCCCGCTCCTCGGATCCGAGCGGCACTACGAATGGACCCGCGGACCGATGTCGATCGAGTTTTCGCAAGGTCGGATCGTGTTGCGCACCACGGTGGATGCCACCGTGTCGCTTCCGCTGACCACGGTCCACCTCCCGGTCGATGTCCGCGTCGAAGGCGAGCCCGCGGTGAGCGCGTCGTATGCGGTGAAGCTGCAGTCGGTCGATGTACACGTGACGTCGAACGACACGCGCCTCTCCGTCGTGGACCGCGTAGCGGGCGTATTCGACCGGATCGGCACCGCCGTGTCGTCGTCGCTCAAGTCGTTCTCGTACGATCTGCGTCCGCTCTTGCTCGAGGCCTACGGCCGCGTGAGCAGGCCGATCCCGTTCGCGCTGGGCGACGCCAACGGGTGTGCGCGCCTGCGCGTCCTCGACATGGAGGCCGGCCCGACGGTGCTCGCCGACGGCATCGAGAAAGACCTCGCCCTCGTCGTCGAGCCGTCGATCACGTTTCCCTGCGGCGAAGACGCGGCGGCCGACGTCGACGGCGCGGCTCCCGCGGTGTCCGAATTGCCGCCGCTCTCGAACGTGACCACGATCACGCCGGGCCCGTTCACCGTCACGATCCCGATCGCCGCGAAGTACGACGAGCTGACGCGAGCCATGAGCATGGCCTTCACCGACGGGAAGCTCTTCTTCTCGACCGAGTATCCCGCCCTCTACCTCTCGAAGCCGGAGATTTACGAATCGGAGGGCCAGCTCGTCTTGAAGCTCCACATCGGAGGCCCGGTGCACGCGCTCGGCATCGACTCGGATCTCGACGGCGATCTGTACCTCGTGGGGCACGCGGCGGTGGTCGACAACGAGCTTCGCATTCCCGACCTCGAGCCGACGATCGAGACGAAGAGCTTTCTCCTCTCGCTCAAGGCGCTGTCGGACGGCGACCGGATTCGCGATCAGGCGCGCACGGCCCTGCGCCTCGACATCGGGCCGCGCATGCGCGAGGCGCAGGCCAAGCTCGGCGACGGACTCACCTTCGAGGCGGGAGGCGGCTGCTTCCGCGGCGAAGTCGACCACAT
>DATHQY010000609.1:0-3577 GCA_035482215.1 Polyangiaceae bacterium
CGGCCGACATCTTGGTCTCCGCAGCCGGCGGCGTCGAGGCTGCGCGCGGAAAGAGAGCGAACGCCCCCGCGAAGACCGCGAGAGCCCCCACGACCATGACGGACGCGAGGACGCGGCGCGACTTCACGCGGCGCCGCTCGATCGCGATGAACGAGTCGGTGTACGCCTCGGTCCGCCCGAAAGGGCCCATCGTGGCGGACAGCGTCCCGCCGCTGATCTCCGACGCCGAGGCCGTCCTTCCGGCCGTTCGATTCAGAATGCCGAAGATGCGCTCGACCGACGCCAGCGCGCGGCGGGGCGCGAATTCCTGCAGCGCGGCGGCGACCTCGGCGACGTCCTTGTACCGATTGCGCCGGTCCTTCTCCACGCACTGCATGATGATCGCCTCGAGACCCTCGGGGACCTCGGGGCGCGCCTGCCGGATCGGGGCCGGCGGGTCCGTCGCGACTTTGACGCAGATCTCCGAAAAGGTGTCGCCCATGAAAGGCGTCTTCCCGGTCAGGAGCTCGTAGAGGATGATGCCGATCGCCCAGATGTCGGTCTGCGCGTCGACGTCTCTCGAAGAGCGCATTTGCTCGGGCGACATGTAATACGGCGAACCCATGATCGTGTTCGTGCGCGTACCGGACATGTCCCCGGCGCTTTGCGACGTGAACTTGGATATCCCGAAGTCCAGCACTTTGACGGATTCGACGCCGTCGTTGCGACGTACGACGAAGAGGTTCGCCGGCTTGAGGTCCCGATGGACAATCCCGAGCGAGTGGGCCTCCGCGATCGCCTCGCACGCTTGAAGAACGAACTCCACGGCCTGGTCGATCCGGAGAGGGCCCTTCTGGCGGATCCAAGCGGCGAGATCGGCGCCCTCCAGAAACTCCATCACGATGTAAGGGGCGCCCGTTTCGAGGGTCCCCACGTCGATGACGCGTGCGACGTGTTCGCTCTTGATCTTCACCGCCGCGCGCGCCTCGCGGCCGAACCGCGCCATCGCTTCTTCGTTCGCGGCGCTCCCGGGGAGTAAGAACTTCAGGGCGACGCGCTCGTCCAGCTGCAGATGGTGCGCCGCGACGACGACGCCCATTCCGCCGGCACCGAGAACGCCGTCGACGCGGTACTTGCCGGCGAGGACGTCGCCGACACCCACTCCCGCCGCTTTGGTTGATGCTTCCATATCGTGCCCGACGGTGGGAGCTTCGCACGAAGCGCTCTATCTGCCCGTCCTCCATTCGAGTGACAAGAGACGGCGCTGTGCCCGGGTTCGCCCATCCCTGGGTCGGGTTTCGCTCCCCCGCGGCGGCGGCGGCGGCGGCGCGGCTGCTCCCCGGGGAGTCCCGCTCAGCCCCCGCGTTCGATCGCGTCGAGCTCCGCGACGAGCGCGCTGCCGAAGCACCACTCGATTTCGCCGCGCACGCCTTTGTAGAGCGTCGGCCCGTCGTCGATGCACTGGAGCGAGCGGTCTTCGATTTCGTTCGACGGATGCAAGAGGCCTCCGTCGAACGTCACGGGGAAGAGCCACGCGACCATCGGCTTGATCTCGTGGTAATCGAGGCCGCGATCGAGCGCGAAGGAGTGAAGCAAGCACCCGCGCGCGGTTCGGTTGCGGAAGACGCAGGAGCCGTTTTCGACCGCCGTGCGGGTCTGGCGGCCGCCGGGAAACTCGACGTCGTTGTTCCACTCGCCGGTGAACCACCGCTCGCGCGGCACACCCGTGTAGCGCTCGAGTTCGTCGGCGTGCGCCTGGACGCGCGCGACGTTGTCGCCGTCGATGTCCGACCCGTACTGGCAACATGAATCATGGCAGTACGTACACTCCATGCAGTTCACGAAATACGTGCGAAAGAAGATGGCCGTGTCGACGCGGTCGATGACCGGGGCGCCGTAGCGCGAGGGGTAAGGTTGGCTAAGGGGGCGAATCACGCGGCCGAGCTTATCACTGGTATGGCTCCGATCCGCCGTCGTGGGCCTCGCCGCGGGCGCGAAACGCGCGGTATGGCACGGCCGTGTCGGTGAAATCTCGCTGCGTCGCGAAAATTTCTGGACAGGGAACTGGTCGCGTCGTCACTGTGCCTTCACGATGACCTTACCGTATCGATCGTTCGGGCTTTCGTGGGTGGCGCTCACGGTCCTTGCTGGCTTCAGCGCACTGGCTGGGGGGGCTTCGTGCTCATCCTCCAATGGCGGTTCGAGTGGAATCGGCACCACGGGCAGCGCGGGGAATACCGGTTCTTCCGGCACGAGCGGCGCGACCGGCTCCACCGGAGGCACCACGGGGAGCGGGACGGGTGCCTCGGGGACCTCGGGCGGGACCGGCGGGACGGGTGCGAGCGGCCATTCGGGGACGACGAGCGGAGCGGCCGGCGTTTCGGGCACCAGCGGGGCAAGCGGCTCGAGCGGCACGTCGGGCGCCAGTGGCGCGAGTGGTGCCAGCGGCGCAGCAGGCACGAGCGGGGCGGGCGGAGCGAGTGGCGCTGCCGGAGCGAGCGGTGCGAGCGGGACGAGCGGCTCGAGCACGACCGCCGAAGCGGGAGGGAGCTGCGGCACCGCGGCCTTCTGCGACGGCTTCGAATCCGACACCGCCGGAATGGCCCCCGACGCATCGACCTGGCACCCTTACATGGGCTGCAATCCGAACATGACGAATGGCGCCGCTTCCGGAGGCGGACTGCTCATCGGCGTCGATTCATCGCAGCACTACACCGGCAACAACTCGCTGCGCGTCGTCGGGGGCGACTCGTGTGGCTATTACGCCATCACCACCAAGGCGTTCGCCACCCTCGGCCAGCAAGTCTACATCCGCTTCGAAGCGCGCTTCTCGGGCGCTTCGGGCACGACCGGCGACGCGGGCTTTGCCACGTCGGGCCACAACGGATTCCTCTCGATGTACTCGGGAATGGCTTCCGACGTTCAGAGCTCGACCTTCTTCACGGACTACAACAATCTGAACAGCGCCACGACCGGTCAGCTCCGCCTCGGTTGCCAGAGCGACATCGTCGATTGGAACAACATCATCAACGGCAAAGACTCGACGCTGCCTGATCTCGATTCGATGGGCGAAGCGGAAAGCGTCGCGCCGGCTGCCAATCAGTGGAATTGCTACGAGTTTCACATCGACGAAACCAACAACGACATCGAGTTTTGGTTCAACGGCACGAGCGTCCCCGGCCTCAGCTGGAACGGCACCATGACGGCGGGAGTCAGCCAGAACTGGGCCACGGGCGGCCCACCCGCGCTCAGCATCCAGACCCTCGGGCTCGGGTGGCTCCAGCTCGGCGAGATGGAGACCGCCTGGTACGACGACGTCGCCATCTCGTCGTCACGCATCGGCTGCAATTAGGGCGCGCGTCGCGGCGGGTCCCGGTACCCGCGCGGTGTTGTGCGAGTCAAGCGGGATGCGAAAGCGCGCGAAAGGGACGGTCATTCGGTAGCCGTCCCGCCGCGCGCTCCGGTATGCCGATTACTTCAGATCGTACGTTTCGACGGTGTCTTCCGTGAAGTGCGGAATCAGCACGCGGCTCCGCTTCGTGTCGTAACCGATGTCGGCCGGCGACTTCTGGTCGGTGAGCACCGCGTCGAACGTTCC
>DATHQY010000610.1:0-6600 GCA_035482215.1 Polyangiaceae bacterium
GGTTGCCCTCCAGCCCATCGAGCAGCCAGGTGACGCCGAGCGCCAGCACCACCAAGAGGTGCCATCGGCTCCAAGGCAGCCGATCCAGACGGGCCGGAATGTTGGTCGTGGTTTCGCCCGGAGACCCCGCGGATCGATTCATCGGATTGGACGCGCGCACATGAGCGGCCACGTGGCTAGAGGGTCATCCCGCCCTTCGCGCGGCGCGCCGCGTGGTGACCTCGCCGTCCTTGCGTTCGCTCGGGACGAGGCCCTTCACCCGCGCCTCGTGCCGAATGAGACCGCGCACGTAGCTTGCGGCGGTGGCGTTTGCACCGGAGTCGATCAGCTCTTCGTCCTTGAGTGCAACGAGCTGCTGCAGCAGCGCGCGGTCTTGCGGGGTGAGCCGCAGGGTCAGCGTCGTGCTCACGACGTCGCGGCGATTTTCGAGGGAGGGTCTGGCCATCGTTGGTTCTCGTGGGAAGAGGGATCGAGCTCGGCGGCGACGCCACGCACCTCGCCCGCCGGTTGTGACGCAACACTCGTTCCAACGCCGCGACGAGGTCCGACCCAACGCCGCGACGGGTCCCACCCGACGCCGCGACGAGGTCCGACCCGCGCCGGTTGCGACACAAGAACCACCGCCCCGGCGTCGCGTGGAATGCATTTGTGACACGCTGCGCGCCTCCGCCACGCGACCCTGCGCGCCCAAGGCGACGGCGTTCGAGCGCCGCCGGTCGTGGCGAGCTCGCGCAAGTTTCCGCGGATATTTGCGACTGCTTTCGTGGCGCAGCCACAGGCACGGTTGCTGCTGTCGTTCGCCTCGCCATCATGTCCACCGAGACGACCCACGAAAGCGTCGGAGAACAGCGCACCTCACCGGCCCGAATCCAATCGCCGTACGTCGTCGGCATTGGCGCGTCGGCCGGAGGGCTCGAGGCGCTCGAACGGTTCTTCGACAGCGTCCCGAACGACGGAGGAATGGCCTTCGTCGTCGTTCAACACCTATCGCCCGACTTCAAGAGCGTGATGGGCGAGCTCCTCGCGCGCCACACCGACCTGAAGATCAAGCTCGTCGAAGACGGGATGCCGATCGAGCCCGATCACGTTTATCTGATCCCGCCGAAGAAAGAGATGATCATATCGGGCGGCCGGCTCCTCCTCAGCGAGCGCGATCGGCAGTACGAGCTCACCCTCCCGATCGACGTGTTTTTCCGCTCGCTCGCGCAGGACTGCGGGGCCCGCGCGGTCGCCATCGTGCTCTCGGGCGGCGGGAGCGACGGGTCGCGCGGCATCCGTGACGTGCGCGAGGCGGGGGGCCTCGTCATCGTCCAAGACGCGAGCGCCCAGTTCGACGGGATGCCTCGGACCGCGATCGACGCCGGGGTGGCGCACTACGTCCTCGCGCCCGAGAACATGCCCGCGGCGATCTCGGAACACGTCGAGAAGCAGCGCACGCGCAACGGCGGCTTCCGGGACGGCGAGCCCGCCCTCGGCGAGACGACGCTCGACACGGTCTATCGGATGCTCGAGAAAGAATTCGGCATCGACTTCACCCACTACAAGCCGAGCACGGTCACGCGCCGGATCGAACGGCGGGTGCAGCTCGCCCGCGCCGACGACCTCGGAACGTACGTGAAGCGCCTTCGCGAAAGCCGGGAGGAGCTCGACATCCTCTATCGCGACCTCCTCATCGGGGTCACGCGCTTCTTCCGCAACGAAGAAGCGTTCGAAGTCCTGAGCCAGCGGGTCTTGCCCGAGCTTCTCGAAAAGCTCCCCCGAGGCGCCCCCATCCGCATCTGGGTCGCGGGCTGCGCGACGGGCGAAGAAGTCTACTCCCTCGCCATCGTGCTCCACGAAGTGATGTCGCGCGTGGGCGAGCGCCCGGTGAAGATCTTCGCGAGCGACGTGCACCGCGGATCGCTCGAGACCGCGTCGCGCGGCATCTACACCGAAGACGCCGTGCGCAACGTCTCCCCTTCCCGGCTCGAGCGCTATTTCGCGCACGTGGGTCCGACCTACCAGGTCGTCCCGGAGCTGCGCCAACAGATCGTCTTCGCGCCGCACAACGTGATTCGCGACGCGCCTTTCACCCGGATCGATCTCATTTCTTGCCGAAACCTCCTCATCTACCTCCAGCCGGCCGCCCAGCAGAAGGCGCTGAGCCTGTTCCATTTTGCGTTGAACCGCGGGGGCGTCGCGTTCCTCGGGCCGAGCGAGAGCGCGGGGCCGCTCGCCAACGACTTCGAGACCCTGCACCGCCACTGGCGCATTTTCCGAAAGCACAGCGACGTTCGCATTCCGGTCGACGCGCGCTTTCAGCCGGCCAAGCCGGGGGAGGTGCGGCTCCCCGTCCACGACGGGCAGGGCCAGGGCGGCCCGCTCGCGCGGTACTCGCTGACGAAGCTCCTCGGCACCTACGACAAGGTGCTCGACGCGTTCATGCCCCCGGGCCTGCTCCTCAACGAGCACGGCGAGATGATTCACGCCTTCGCGGGAGGCAGCCGCTTCCTCAAACCGCACGACGGCCGCCAGGGCCTCGACATTCTGGATGCGGTGGACGCGGAGCTCAAGACGGTACTCACCCCCGGGCTGAAACGCGCCCTGCGGGAGACGCAGCCCATCACGTTCAAGGGCGTGCGAATCCTCGTCGACGGCGAAGAGAAAGAATGCCGCGTCGTAATTCGCAAATTCGGCGGACGCCCCGCCGCCGCACCGCACTTCGTCGTCACGTTCGAAGAGGACAACGCCCGGCCTTCCCGATGGCCGCAGCCCCCGGGCACGGAGATCGATCTCGCCGCCGTGCCCCGGGACCAGCTGCGCGCGCTCGAAGAAGAACTGAGCTCCACCAAAGCGAGCCTCCAGGCCACGATCGAGGAGCTCGAGACCAGCAACGAAGAGCTCCAGGCCGCGAACGAGGAGCTTCTCACTTCGAACGAAGAGCTCCAGAGCACGAACGAGGAGCTCCAGAGCGTCAACGAAGAGCTCTATACGGTCAATGCCGAGTACCAAAAGAAGATCGCCGAGCTCACAGAGCTCACGAACGACATGGACAATCTCCTGTCGAGCACGGACATCGGGACGATCTTCCTCGACGCCGAGCTTCGAATCCGGAGATTCACGCCCCGGAGCGCGGATACGTTCCGGCTCCTGCCGCAGGACCTCGGGCGCTCGATCGAGACTTTCACGCACAGCATCGATCACCCCGAGCTCTTCGCCGATCTGAAGCGCGTGCGCGAGACCGGCGAGCCGATCGAACGGGAGCTCGGGGGGCCCGCGGGGTCGTCGCTTCTTCTTCGGATTCTGCCGTATCGAGCGAAGGGCAGCGTCGCCGGTGTCGTCATCACTCTCATCGACGTGACCGGGATGAAAGCCGCGGAGGATGCGCTCTTCCACGAGCGCTTCTTGCTCAATAGCTTGCTCTTCAACGTCCCTGACGCGATTTACTTTCGGGGTCTCGACGGCAAGTTCATTCGCGTCAACGAGGCGATGGCCTCGCATTTCAAGGTCGACGCCAAAGACCTCGCGGGAAAGACGCCGTTCGACGTGTTCCCGCAAGAGGTCGCGGTGGCCCTCCACGAGCAGGACGCTTACGTCCTCCGGACGGGCGACGCCCAGCACTACCGCCTCGAAAAGAGCGCCGCCCGAGACGGGGACGACGACTGGACGCTCGTCACCCGCGTCCCTCTTCGCGATTCCTCCGACCGGGTGGTAGGCGTCATCGCGATTTCGCGCGACGTGACCAAACAGCGGCGCGCCGAAGAGCGGATCCGCCAGGACGTCGTCCGGCGCGATCGCTTCCTCGCGATGCTGTCGCACGAGCTCCGCAATCCGCTGGGCGCGGTGGTCACGGCGACGGCGCTCCTGAAACCGATGGGGCACGACGAGAGGACGAAGAAGCTCCTCACGATCGTCGATCGCCAATCGCAGCAGATGGCCCGCCTGCTGGACGACCTCCTCGAAGTGAGCCGCGTGACCCAGAACAAGATCGAGCTCCGCACACGGACGATCGACCTCTGCACCGTGGCCAGAGACGCGGTGGACGCCATGCGTTCCGCGATCGGCGACCGAGGCCTCGAGCTCGTGACGGAGATCGACGCCGCTCCCATCTTCGTCAACGGCGACCCGGCGCGGGTCCTCCAGGTGCAGGTGAACCTCCTGAACAACGCCGCGAAGTACACCCCGCGCGGCGGGCACGTGTGGCTCCAGGTCCGCCGCGAGGACGACGACGCGGTGATCTCCGTCCGCGACGACGGCGTGGGCATCCCCAAGGAGATGACCGAGGCGATCTTCGATCTGTTCGTGCAGTCGCGGCGCACGCTCGATCGCGCCGAGGGCGGGCTCGGCGTCGGGTTGACGCTCGTGCGTTCGCTCGTCTCGATGCACGGGGGCACCGTCGTGTGCCACAGCGAGGGCCGCGGCCAGGGCAGCGAGTTCGTGATTCGCCTTCCGATGGGAACGGGTACTGTCGAAGAGCAGGGAGGACCGCGGCGCCGCCTGCATTTGCCGCGTGGCGCGCGCATCGTCGTCATCGAGGACAACCCCGATAGCCGCGACCTCTTGTGCCAGCTCCTGTCGCTCGCGGGCTTCGAATGCCACGGCGCTGACAACGGAGCGTCCGGGCTCGCCCTCATCGACGACGTCCGGCCCGACGCCGCCATCGTCGACGTGGGCCTCCCCGAGCTCGACGGTTTCGCGGTCGCCCGCCGCATCCGCGCCGAGCCGGGACACGATCGCGTGTCACTCATCGCGCTGACGGGGTACGGCCAGGCGTCCGACCGCGCGCAGGCGCTCGAGGCGGGGTTCGACGAGCACCTGGTCAAGCCAATCAACGCGGAGAGTTTGCTGCAGCTGCTCGACGCGCAATAACCGACCAACGCGTTGGGTCGTCAAGGACAACAGTAGGCGGTCGTTGTTCCCATCGGCGTACCCGCGAGGCAGCTCGAGGCATCGGCGGAGAGCGGCGGCGTCGCGGTACCGCCGCAGGCGTATCCCGTAGCGCCCGCGTCACAGGGCACGGCCGAATCTTGGACACATTCGCCAGCCGGCGCCTGAAACGCACAACAGTAGAGGGCTTGCCCGTCGACCAGTGTCTGTTCGTCGCATGCGAGAATGGAATCCGTAGCGCCGGGCCCTAGCGCGCCGCTGCACGAGAACCCGACCCGTCCCTCCTTGCAGGCCACGAGCGGATCGACGGCGCAGCTCGCGCCGGCGTCGGGTCCGCTGCAACAATATTGGGTGGTGGAGGACGAGACGTTGCCTGTGTACAGCGCGGCGGGCACCTGGCTGCACGCAAGCGACGCGTCGTCGGCCGCGGGCGTATCGCCTCCGACGCACGAAAAGCCCTCCGCCGCTTCGGCACACGGCGCCGTCGGATCCGCGCTGCAGACGAACGTCACGCCGGCGCCAGCATCCGGCAACGGTTCCTCCGAGCAACAATAGGCGAGCGCCGGCTCGCTTTCCGGTCCGTCTTGGACGGTCACCGTCCCGTTGCTCGTGCAATCCATGTTCGGAAAGTACTGGGTGGGTTGCTCGCCACCCGTGCATAGCCACAATTCCTCGGTGCAGCCCAGTGCCGGCCCTCCCGGCGAACAATGGGGCGAGCCCGTATTCGACGGCGCCGCCGCGCCCAATTCCGGATCGCAGCCGTCGCCGCCCACCATCATCGCGACGACCATGAGCCCGATGCCCGTGCGCCAGTATGCCATATCGAAGCCCCTCCCTCTGAACTGCGGTGCACCGTCCCGGATTCCCGATGCCGCCCCTCTACGTGGGATTGTCCGACGCGGTCGACGAGCGAGAAGCTACGAATCGCACGGCAAATCCGACGGCCCGTGCGGACCCGCCAACCGGCAGCTACGGTGCGACGCCGATGGTCTGGGATCCGACACGCATCGAGCCGAAGTCATGGCCGGAAGCGCACGCTTTCTACGCGGCCCTGGAAGACCGTAACCATGAATTCGTGCCGCTCCGGCTGCTCGTGGACCATCTGGGCGCGCAGGCCTACGCCCGCTCGATCGCCGGCGCCGTTTCGGGGACGTCGCTTCTCGTCGCGGCGACAGGAACCAGCGACTGGGCCCGCGAGGCCCTTCGAATCGACCTGGGCCTCTCCGGCGCGATCCGTTTTGCGCGGCCCGGCGCCTCAATCAAAGCGCATACCGTGATCAGCGACGACGCGAGAGTGATCCGCGCATGCGAACGGATCCTCCGCGAGCTCGGCTGGATCGGCGACTAGGGCCGCCCGCGCGGCAGCGTGGGGTGGCCTGGCGACATTTGACGCACGTTCGACGGCCATCAACGGGCGTCCGCGCCTAAGGTTCGCGGGGGAGACGACGCATGAGCATTGCAATCATCGGGGCCGGCGCGATCGGTCGCGCACTCGCCATCCGTTTCGCGCGACGGAAGATCGCGGTGTCGATGGCGACGCGTGGAGAGTCGTCCTCGCTCGCCGAGCTCGTTCGGGAGCTGTCGCCCTATGTCGCCACGACGTCCATTGGCGAGGGGTTGCGCGCGAACATCGTCATCCTCGCGGTGCCGTTTCCCGCGGTTCGAGACCTGGCCAGCGTCGCAGCGGCGTGGAGCGATCGCATCGTCGTCGACGCCACCAACGCCATCGACTTT
>DATHQY010000611.1:0-3691 GCA_035482215.1 Polyangiaceae bacterium
GAGCTCGACAAGACGAGCCGCTGGCCGGAGGAGATTCTGCAGGAAATGAGCGCCCTCGGCCTTCTCGGGGTCGCGATCCCGGAGGCGTATGGCGGCGCCGGGATGGACGCGCTGTCGTACGCGCTCGCGATGGAAGAAGTGAGCGCCGCGTGCGCGAGCTGCGGCGTCATCATGAGCGTCAACAATTCGCTGTTCTGCGACCCGGTCTACAAGTTCGGGACCGAGGAACAGAAGCAGCGCGTCCTCGCGCCGGTCGCGAGCGGGGCGAAGCTCGGCTGCTTCGGACTCACGGAGCCGATGAGCGGGTCGGACGCGCAGACGATGGTCACGAGCGCCGAGCGAACGGGAGCAGACGGGAAGGGCGGCGCGAAACAAGGGGCGTGGGTCCTGAACGGCGCGAAGAACTGGATCACGAACGGGCCGCACGCGGATTGGATCCTGGTCTTCGCGGTGACGGAGCGGAGCGCCCGGGTGAAACACACGGCGTTCCTGGTCGAGCGCGGAACGCCGGGGTTCACGCAGAACCCACCGGACCACAAGCTCGGCATCCACGCCGCGCACTCGTGCACCGTCTTCTTCGACAACGTAGAAGTCCCGGACGAAAATGTGCTCGGAGCGGTCGGCGAAGGATTCAAAGTGGCGATGGCCACGCTCGACGGCGGCCGCATCGGGATCGCGTGCCAGGCGATCGGCATCGCGCGCGCCGCCTTCGAGCGAAGCGTGGCGTACGCGAAGGAGCGAAAGAGCTTCGGCGTCCCGATCGCGGAGCACCAGGCGATTCAGTTCATGCTCTCCGACATGGCGACCGAGATCGACGCAGCGCGGCTTCTGGCTCATCGCGCGGCGACGACGAAGGACAAGGGCGAGCGCCACACGATGGAAAGCTCCATCGCAAAACTCTACGCGAGCGAGATGGCGACGCGCGTCTGCCACAAGGCGATTCAAATTCACGGCGGATACGGGTATTCGACGGAGTTCTCCGTGGAGCGGCACTACCGCGACGCGCGCATCACCGAGATCTACGAGGGCACGAGCGAGATTCAGCGGATCGTGATCGCCGCGAATCTTCTACGGTAGCGCAGGCGCTCCGAGGCTCGTCCGACAACACTGGCCAACACGGTTGCCCACTCCTCGCCCAACACTCGCTCGAGAATGGAAACGACGCTGATGACGTACGTCCGGATCTTTCGTGCATGCGCTCGGCCGTTTTTCGGGCCCGCCGCACTCGTCGCGCTCGGCCTTTGCGGTTGCGGCGGCAGCGAACCGCCGCCCCAGGCGCCGGAACCCGTCCACGAAGAAGCGGCGAAGCCGGCGCGGCCCGCCCTTCAAATGAAGAGCGAGCTCGGGACCGTCGACCCCGAGGCGATCAAAAGGACGTTCCACGACCTCGAGGGCCAGTTCACCGATTGCCAGAAGACGGGCCTCGATCGCGTGGAGGTGCTCGCGGGGAGCGTCAAGTTCTTCGTGCGCATCGCCCCCGACGGGAGCGCCAAGTACGCGTACCTCGAAGACACGGAGCTCGGCGATCGCGCGACCGAGAAGTGCCTGCTCGACGCGGTGAACGCGGCGCACTGGCCCAAGCCGGACGGCGGCGGCGAAGCGGAAGCGCGCTACGGCATGGAGCTGCCCCTCATGGCGACGCGCCCGCCGAACGACTGGAGCTCGGAGAAAGTCACCGCCGCGCTCACGAAGCACCACGCCGCGATCGATCAGTGCAAGTCCGGCGAGGCGTCCGGAGGCGGAACGTTCCGCGCGACGATGTACGTCGGGTCCGGCGGGCACGTGATCGCGGCCGGCATCGCCACGCCGGGCAAGGACGACGCCGACGAGGCCGATTGCCTCGTCAACGTGCTGACCAAGATGAAGGGCCTCCCCTCGCCCGGAAGCTGGCCGGCGAAAGTCTCGTTCGGCCTCTGAGGCAGCGGCCGTGGACTTCACGTTGAGCGAAACGCAAGCGCTCGTCCGCAAGACGGCGCGCGATTTCGCTCGGCGCGAAATAGCGCCGCGCGTCGAGGTAGTCGACGCCGGCGCATTCCCGAGCGAGAACCTCCGCGGCCTCGGCGAGCTCGGGCTTCTGGCCATCAACGTTCCCGAAGACGTGGGGGGCCAGGGAGCCGGCGCCGTCGCGTGTGCGCTCGCGATCGGCGAAGTCGCGCGCGCTTGTGCGTCAACGGCCGTCGTGATGAGCGTGACCAACATGGTGGGCGAGACGATCGCGCGCTTCGGTACGGAGCCCCAGAAGCGCGCGTATCTGCCCGGCCTCGCGCGCGGCGACGCGGGCGTGGGGAGTTTTGCGCTCAGCGAACCGGACGCAGGCAGCGACCCGGGCGCGCTCCGGACCGTGGCCCGGCGCGACGGCGCCGATTACGTCCTCGACGGCACCAAACAATGGATCACCGGCGGGACCCACGCGCGTGTGTTCATCGTGTGGGCGCGCACGGGCGTGGCCGGCACGAGAGGGCTGACGTGCTTTCTCGTCGAGGCGGGGACCGCGGGCCTCTCCATCGGCCCCGCCGCCGACAAGATGGGCATTCGAGGCGCCAGCACCGTGGCGCTCGCCTTCGAGGGCTGCCACGTCCCCGCCGCAATGCGCCTCGGAAACGAAGGCGAAGGCTTCAAGATCGCGATGACGGCGCTCGACGGCGGCCGCATCAGCATCGCCGCGCAGTCCCAAGGAATCGGCCGCGCGGCGCTCGAGCAGAGCGTCGCGTACGCGGCGCAGCGTGAGACGTTCGGTGCACCGATCGCGACGCGCCAGGCAGTGGCGTTCAAGCTGGCCGACATGCGGGTGGCGCTCGACGCGGCGGACCTCCTGACGATGCGCGCGGCGTGGCGCAAAGAGAACGGCGTGGCGTTCTCACGCGAGGCGTCGATGGCCAAGCTCGTCGCCAGCGAGGCGGCCGTCCGCGTCTGCCAGGACGCCGTCCAAATTCACGGCGGATACGGGTACGTGCGCGAGTTTCCCGTCGAGCGCCACTTCCGGGACGCTCGCGTGACGACCATCTACGAAGGCACGAGCGAGATCCAGAGGCTCGTCATCGCGCGTTCCGTCCTGGCGTCGGGGTAAGGCTCGCGCGAGGTGCGTCGCAAACGGTCGCACGGTCTTGGCTAGACCCACCGCAGGGCAAGGCTCGTGGCGCGAGGGAGCTCGTCGTCGCGTAGGCCGTCGGTGTAGACCACGAACGAAGCGCGGTCGCCGAATGCGACCCGTATCAAACGGAGGAACTCTTCGGCGCGCGAGATGGCCACGTGTGTGCGCCACTCGCTGTGCCAGTGGTCGGGCTCCAGCGCCGAACGAAGCGCGAGCTCCGCGTAACCCCACCCGATGAATTGCCGGATCGCACGCAGAATGCGCGCCCGCCCCCGGGTCGTGAGCGTGACCGTCCGTCGGCGCGTGTCGTTGGTCACCACGTCGCGTTCGACGTAGCCCATTTCCTCGAGCCGCTTGAGCATGCGGCTGACGACCGAGGGGCAGACACCGAGGGTCCGCCAGAGCGCGCCTTGTTGCGTCGGGTATCGGCCTCTCTTGTGGATCACGTAGAGCATGTCCATCCGAGCCGCAGTGAGGCCCATTTTGCGGAGCATCCGTCGCGTGAGCCCGAGCGTCGCGTAGTACGCCCGTTTCAAACCGAAAAATACCGGGTGCATTCCCGAACCGAAGGACACGTCCCGTGCCAACCGAAGGAAGCGC
>DATHQY010000612.1:0-6497 GCA_035482215.1 Polyangiaceae bacterium
AAGTCTTGCCGCGTGAATTCGCCGGCGGCGCGGAACCCTTTGCGTAACGGTTGTCCCCCTCGCTTCGCGGGTACGGTTTCCCCGGACGCCCGTGCCTCGGGACCTCGAGTCGTCACGGGGCACATGCATTGCTACGCTTGCGGCGTTCGATGAAAGCTTGCGCCCTCGCGACCGCGGCGTCAGAGAAAGCCGGGCTGCCGACACGCCGCGCCACGAACGGCGCTTCAACGGAGAGACTTATGAAACATCTCCTGTTCGGAATCACTACGCTGGGAATCGCCGCGGTTCTCGCCGGGTGCCCGATTTACTCCAACGGCGGCAATTACCGCGTCTGCAACTCGAATGGTTGCTTCGACTGCCCTGACAACAGCGAGTCGGGCGCGTGCGTTCCCTGGCCGTGCAACTCGGATGGTGATTGCGGCGCCGGGTCCACGTGCTCCGCTGGAACCTGCGGCCCAGGCAACTTCACTGGCGCGAGCGGGGGCAGTGGATCGAGCGGGGGCAGTGGATCAGGCGGGGCCAGCGGATCAAGCGGAGCCAGCGGCGACGAAGGAAAGACGAGCATCGTCTGCACGAGCCCCGCGGGGTGCCCCAACCCCTATACGTGCGGCCACGACGGCTACTGTTACGGCCACGATTGTGGGGGCGACGTCGGCTGTGTCAGCCCGTACACCTGCAGACTCACGGGTGGCAACGCGCAGTGCATCTTGAGCCCGCTGCAAGACGCGTCGATTGGCGAAGGCGATGGCGCTCTCGCCGACGGCGGTCCGAGCGTGGACGCGACCGCGCCGTCGGACGCGATGGTGTCGATCGACGCGAGCTCTACGCTCGACGCGATGATGTCGTTCGCCGATGCGCCGTTCGTCGATGCGGCACCGCCGCCCGGCTCCCCTTGCAACGCGGATTCGGAGTGCGGCGACGCGGGGGCGAATGCACGGTGCATCGACGGCGCGTGCGTGCCGCAGAGCGAGCTTTGCTCGGACGGAACGCAATGCGTCGTGAGCGGCGACTCGTGCGTGGACGGGATCTGCACGCCGCCGTGCAGCGCAAGCGCTCCGTGCGCGGCCGGGTTCGCCTGCGACTTCACTCGTCACGTATGCAGCGAGAACCCGCACGTCTGCGCCGCCAATGCGGACTGCCAGGGCGGTACGGTCTGCGTCGAAGGACACTGCGCGGCCCCGTGCGGGACGAGCGACGCCGCGCCCGCTTGCCCATCCGGACAAGTCTGCGTCAACGCCGGGTGCATTCCCGACCAAAGCGCCGCGTTCACATGTTTCAACGATGGGGTGCAAGGGGCCCTCGCGAACCATTGCGATTCGGCGGACATCTGCCTTCACCACGATTGTTATGTCGCCTGCGATCTCACGAGCGACGCGAACCCTTGCGCCGCGAACATGGTCTGCAAGGACGTCACCGTAGCGGCTGGGACGTTCGCGGTGTGCGGCACATCGACGACCCTGGGCAGCCAGTGCGACACCGCGGCGGGCCGGGCGTGCCCTGCCGGCGCGGAATGCGTCGACGGGTACTGCGAATAGTCAGATCTTGCGGCCGGTGGCGCAACCGACGTTGACCGTGAGCTCGAAACTTCCGTCGCTCCAGTACTTGTCGATGGCGTCACGAACGTAGGCGAGCGCGGCTTCGTGCTCGCCGGCCCCGAGCTCGAGACGGAGCTCGGGGAGGATCACGAGACGTGCGATAGGGTCTTCGAACAGATCGCGGCCGCTGCGAAAGTGCAGTGTGGTGGGGCGGAGCGCGAGGTCGACGAAGTCGAACCCCGCCTCTTCGAGCTCGACCCCGAGAACTTCGATCGACGGACGCGTTTGCGCCGCTTTCTCCACGGCATCACCCACGGCCGAATCGTCGTGTTTCAATGCGTACTCACGCAAGAGATCGGCGAACTCCTGAAAGCTCCCGCGCATGGGCATGGCGACGAGCACCTGGCCGTGGGGCGCGAGAAGGCGCGCGGACTCGCTGAGGATCTCACCGCGATCGTCGAGCTCGCCGAGCGGATGAAGCGTCAGCGCGTGCGAGAACGCGGCTTCAGGGAGTGGCGTCGGAAATTCGGTCACGAGCCGGTAGTCGCTGACCATCCCCGGCATCGTCGCCGCTTTGGCTCGCGCGAGCTCGAGCGCGGCCGCGGAGGAGTCGACCCCGACGACATAGGCGCCCGGCAATTTCAGAACGACGCCTCGGTCGGGGTAGCCCGTGCGGCAGTGCAAGTGCACGAGCTGGGCATCCTCGCTCTCCACCATCATTTCGAGCGCGAGCTCGCCGAACAGCGACAGATAGCGGGGGACGACGAACGTCTCGAAGATGGCCGCTTCCGCCGAGCCGAAGCGCAAGCGCCCCCGCCTCACCAACGGCGGCGGGGTCGAGTTCGGGCGCGACGGCCCGGCCTCCACCGTCACGAAATTCCCTTGCCTGGCTTTGCCGCGGCCGGACCGGCTTTCGCGCCCGGCTTGGCGGCACCTCCGAGGATCGCTTGCGCCTCCGCAACGAGCTCGCCAATCGACGCGTCGCCTTCCTGGCCGTTTTCGTCCTCCAGCTGCACGCGCCGGGGGTCACCTGAAAGCGGCTCGAGCAACGGCAGAGCGGACGGATCTCCGATTTCGACAATCGCCTCGACGGCCGCAGCCACCGCGTCGGCAGAGCCATGCGCGAGGAACCGAGCCAACAACCGGTTGACCCCGGGCTCGGGAATCTCGATCAGCAAATACGGCAGCTCCGACAGCGCGGGACTGCCGCTCGGAATCCGCGTCAACGCCCGTTCGATCCCGAGAGCGACGTCTTTGAAGCGGTCGAATGCGAGGCCGGAGAGAGCGACGCCCGCCGCCTGCCGGGTCTCGGCGTCCGCGGCGCCGAGGATGTCGATGAGGAGGTCGACCACACGTGCGCCCTCGAGATCGCCCAGGACGCCCGCAATCCGAACGAGCCGCAGGGACGACTCGTCCTCGTCCTCCGCCTCGAGCGCCAGCGCTTCGCGCGTTGCCTGCTCGAGAACCGGAACGACCTCGGACAAGTCCCCGTCCGCGAGCTCCTGTTGCGCTTCGCGTGCGGCACGCTCCGCGTCGAATAGGGCCTCGAGGATCGCACCGAAATCGTCGCCACCGACCGCCATGAGTGGGACCGATACCCGACTCTTGTTAAGATCTCCAGGGCCGCCCTTGAATCCCCCGGACAAACGGCTGCGCACACTGCGCTTGGCTCCCTGGCCGCTCGCCGTCGTGGCCGTCGCCTCGATGGGTGCAGGCTCTGCGGCCAGGGAACGGACCGTCGTGGCCCCGCACTCCGAGCTCGCCCCCGCGCCGCCCCGGATGACCGTGGCTCGCGCGACATGCCCCGCGGGAATGCTGCCGGACGGCGACTCCTGCGTGCGCCTTCCCGGCGAGGACGAAGGCGCTCCCGAAGCCGAGAGCGCGTCCAACGCCCATCACGAAGCCCACGGTCGCTGGGCCGTGTACGACGAGATACCCCGGCGGCCGGACCGCGCTGACGACTACGGCGCGTACCGATACCCGGTGCCTTACCGGCCGGGCCTCGTGGTGAGCGGGTACGATCTGGATCGGCCCGACGAGATGCAACGTCACCTGAAGGAACGCGTCGGCCACGGCGCGATCGATCTGGCGGCGCCGCGCGGCACGCCAGTGACGCTGGTCGCCCTCGATCACCAGCAGGGGGACGCGCAAGTCGTCTATGTGGGTCCGCTCTTCGGCACGACCGTGATCACGCGCCATACGATTCGCGAGGGTGGCGCGCTGCGCGATTATATCGTTCTTTACGGCCACCTCGAGGCACCGGCCGCAGGACTCGTCGACCACGTCGGAGCCCCCGTTCGCGAAGGGGACACGATCGGTACCGTCGGCGACAGCGGCTCGCCCGGACTCGTGCACTTGCACTTGGAGACGCGGCGCGTCCGCGACGGGATCGACGCCGCGCGCCTCTCGCCCAACGCGATGGTGGACGGCGCGTCGACGGTGGTCTGCGACCCGCGCAACGTGCTGCCGCCGTCTCCTTAGAGCGGAACCTTAGAGCGGAACCTTCCGCGCGAGCGGACCCTTTCGTTGCTTGCGGCAATTGCGATTGAGCCGAGAAAACGCACATTGGCCGACGTCAGCGTCGAAGCCAATCGCACGCGAAATCCGCGGTTCATTGCGCATGAACGAGGGCGGGTTCACGCGTAATCGAGAAAAGCGGGGTTTCATTCAAGTCACAAGATGACAACCACGCTCGCATTTGGCGCGTGCCTCCGACGAGGCGCAAACGAGACCAAAACCCTGCGCGCCTCTCGATGGAGGCCCAGGCGGGCCGTCGCCACGGCGTGAGCCTGGTGATCGAAAAGGGGAAAGTGTTACCCTTGAAGAAAGTATGGATCCGAGTCAAGTCGACACCCTCATCCAGCGACTCGTCGTCAACCCGCACGACGAGCAGGCTCTTGCGACTGCGCATCAGTCCGGCGCTGCGGATCCGAAGTCTTATGCGATGCTGCTCGAGCGAGTCGGCACCCAGACGACTGATCCCGCCTACGCGTCCCACTGGCTGAGCGAAGCGGCCAACGTGTGGTCGACGACCCTGGGCGACGCGCATCGCGCGGCCCGCGTCTTGATGCAGGCGATCGAGCGCGACCCGACGCAGCGCACGGCGGCGGACCGCCTCGCCCAGCTCTATCGTGAAAAAGGCGACGTGAAGGCGCTCGTCGCTCTGCTCGAACGACGGGTAAAGGCCCTGACGCCCGTTGCCAACGAGGACGGCGAGATTCGCGCCGAGCTTACCGGGATTCACGAAGAGCTCGGGCGGCTCTGGAACGAGAGCCTCGGACAACCGCGCAAGGGGCTCGACAACTTCCGTCGGGCTCTCGAGCTCGATCCGGCGAACACGTATGCCATTTATGGCGCGCGGGAGGTCTACAAGGCGCTCGGCGAGTGGCAGAACGCGCTGGGGCTTTTCGAAGCGGAGCTCGCCGTCGAAACGGACCCGGCGCGCAAGTTGGCGCTGTTGCGGGACGAAGCGGCGACCCGGCGCGCAGCCGGCGATCTCGCCGGAGCCACGCGAGCGCTGGGGCGCGCGCGCCACCTCGACGCGCAAGACGCGGGCTTGCAGCAGGAATACGGCTCGCTGATCGTCGATCGCCTCACGGCCGGCGAGAATGTCCCTACGCAGGAAAAGACGCTCGGCACCGAGCTGCTCGTCGGCCTCGCGGAGGTCTACGACGGGGAGCACGGTCTCGCGTATTCCGCCGGCGCTCTCGACATCGAGCCCGGCCACGATCGCGCGCTGCAACTCTATGCCCACTACGCGCGGGGCCTCCAGCGCGAAGAAGGCGTCACCTCCCGCTATCTCGCCTACATTCAAGCGAATCCGAGCGGGCCGATGGCGGCCGACGCCCGGTGGCTCCTCGCCGGAAGCTACGAGAGCAGCGGACAACTGCAGGAAGCGATCGAAGTCCTCGAGCCGCTTCGCACGCTCGGCGATCCCCAAGCGCAAGCCAAGCTTCGCGAGCTCTACGCACAATCGGGGCAGCGAATGCCGTCCGCGGCGCCGCCAGTGCCCCTGCCCCAGCCCTCCGTTCCCAAACCGCGATCGGTCCCCGCTCCTTCCGCACGGCCAGCGCACGTGGCGTCCGGGGCTTCGCTCCCCGCCGCGCCGGCCGCGCCGATGCCCGTTGGATCCCTCGAGGCCGCGCAGGCGCTGGTCGACGAGGGAAAACGCGACGAAGCGCTCGCGGCATACCGCTCCATTCTCGAGCACGAGCCGAACCAACCCGAAGCGCTCTCGTGGGTGGAGGATCATCTCCGCACGAAGCGCGAATACCGCGCGCTCCGTGACGTGCTTCGCGCCTCCGTTCGCGGTCCAGGGCTTTCGCAAGAGGTGCGGCAAGAGCGCCTGCGCGAAATCGCGGGTCTCAGCGAGGGCAATCTCCGCGACGTCGACGGGGCCATCGACGCATGGAAGCAGCTTCTCACGATCGATCGATCCGATGAGGCAGCCCGTCAGGCCCTCACGCGCGCGCTCGAAAAAAACCAGCGATGGGACGATCTTTCCCTTTTGCTCGAGTACGAGGCCTCCGCGCAGACCGATCTCGAAAAGAAGATCACGCTCGAAAAGAGGCTGGCGACGCTGCACGAGCAAAAGCGCCAGGACTTTGCGTCGGCGGCCGAGGCTTGGGAGCGCATCGTCATTCTGATTCCGGACGATGATCAAGCGATTACGACCGCGTCCGGACTCTTCGAAAAGGCGGGCGCCATCGATCGGGCGGCGCAGGTGATCGCGACGAGCGCAACGGGCGTCGACGACCGCGTGGCGCGCAACGGGCTCTACGAACGACTCGGGCAGCTGCGCGAACGACTGAATGACCCGGGAGGCGCGGGCGAGGCGTACGCCGAAGCGGCCGAGCACGATCGCCACGCCCGGCTCTGGGAGGCTGCCGAGCGCTGCTTCGTCGCGGCGGAGCAATGGGCGCGCGCAGGAGCGGCCGCCGTGCACAGAGCCGCATCGGAAGC
>DATHQY010000613.1:0-4129 GCA_035482215.1 Polyangiaceae bacterium
AGCGGAACTCGTGGTGGGGCGCAAACCAGCTCGGGTCGAATCGAAACCCGGACGCGGCCAGCTCCGACAGGACATCCTGGAAGTCTTCGCGCACGAAGTGCGGAAGCAAGAAGCGGTCATGCAGCTCGGTGCCCCAGCGAACCGACGGCGTCGTATACGGCGTATCCCAGAACTTGGCGACGAAAGCGCGAACGAGGAGCTGCTGGGTGAGGCTCATTCGGGAATGCGGCGGCATCTCGAACGAACGAAGCTCGACGAGACCGAGGCGGCCGCTCGGACCGTCTGGGTTGTAGAGCTTGTCGATGCAGAACTCGGTTCGGTGGGTATTGCCCGTGACGTCGACCAGGAGGTTCCGGAGCGACCGGTCGATGAGCCACGGCGCGGCCCCTCCCAGAGAAGCGCGCCCGCGCACTTCGGGTAGGGCGTCGAGTTGTTTGAAAGCGAGCTCGAGCTCGTAGAGGCTGTCGTTGCGCGCTTCGTCGACGCGCGGAGCCTGGCTCGTCGGGCCGATGAAGAGCCCGGAAAACAAGTACGACAGCGAGGGATGGTTGAGCCAGTACCCGATGAGGCTTCGCAGGAGGTGCGGCCTTCGTAGGATCGGGCTGTCCGCCGCCGTATCGCCACCCAGCACGATATGGTTGCCGCCGCCCGAGCCGGTGTGGCGCCCGTCGAGCATGAATTTCTCGGAGCGGAGCTCGGTGTTCTTTGCCTCTTCGTAGAGAACGGTCGTGTTGGCCACGAGCTCGTTCCAGCTCTTCGCCGGCTGGATGTTGACCTCGATGACGCCTGGATCGGGCGTGACCTGAAAGCGCGCGAGGCGGGGATCGGAGGGTGGGTGGTACCCTTCGAGGCGCACTTTCTGGTTCAGGTCACCGGCGGTCTGCTCGATCGCGGCGCAAAGGCCGAGATAGTCCTCCGCGACGTAGAGCGGCGGCATGAAGATGTGGAGGACGCCGTCGCGCGGCTCGATGCACAGCGCGGTGCGCACGAGCCCCCCGCCCGGGGCGCGTGCGGGCACGCGCGAGCCCCGTCCCTCTGCGGCGGTGGCGGCGGCCGTCGAGCCGAGCGCATCGGGGGAGACCTGCCGCATCAGGATCGCCGCGAGCTTCTCGCGGGAGGCGAGAGGCCCGGGATCGGCGAACGGATCCGACGGGTACGTCGCCGCGGGGTCGGCGGGCGCCTCCCACGGGAGCGAATCGAGCGGGAGCCGGTAACCCATCGGCGAATCGCCCGGAAGGAGGTACATGCGCTCGCGGCGCAGAAACCACTGGCCGCTCTCCCACGGCTGCTCCGCGCCGGAAAGCGCGCGGCGAAGCGGCAGCGCGAAGCCGACGATGGACGCGACGCCCATATCGAAGATGCGCGCGAGGCGCGCGCGCTCCAGCTCGTCGGTCAGCTTGGATTCGTGCGGATCGACGTTCGTCGGCAACCGCCGTTCGCGCCAGAGGTAGTACCAGGCGTCCTCGTAGGCGGGGACCGCGAACGCGGGATCGATGCCGAGCCTCTGGCAAAGGCGCGCGGCGAAACGAGACGCTTCGGCCGACGTCGCGGTCCCGCGCTCGGCGCGCTCGAAGAGCTCCGGGTTCTGCCAGATGGGCAAGCCATCCTTGCGGAAGTACGACGAGAGGGCCCAGCGCGGCAGCGGCTCGCCCGGGTACCACTTGCCCTGGCCTTCGTGGACGAGACCGTGCGGCGTGAAGCGATCGTAGAGCCTCTTCGCGAGCTCGGACGCGTAGCGGCGCTTCGTCGGTCCGACCGCGTCGAAGTTCCACTCCCCGCCTTCCGGGTCATTCGCGGAGACGAACGTCGGCTCCCCGCCCATCGTGAGCCGTACGTCGCCGGCTTCGAGCACCCGATCGACGTCATGACCCAGCGCTTCGATCGCGGCCCATTGCTCGTCGGTGTACGGGAGGGTCACGCGCGGCGTCTCTTCGGTGCGCCGCACGGTCATGTCGAACGTGAACTTCTCGTCGACCCGGTCGTCCTCGCCCTGCTTCGCGAACGTGAAGCTCCCGGAGATCGCCGCAGCCGTCTCGGGATCGGGGGTGCACGCGAGCGGAATGTGGCCTTCGCCCGCGAGAAGGCCGCTCGTCGCATCGAACCCCACCCAGCCCGCGCCGGGCAGGAAGACTTCCGCCCACGCGTGAAGATCCGCGAGGTCGTTCGCGACGCCGGCAGGTCCTCGCAGCGGCTTTTCGTCTGCGCGGAGCTGAATCGAATACCCGGACACGAAGCGTGCGGCGAACCCGAGCTGCCGCACCGTCTGCACGAGCAGCCACGCAAAGTCGCGGCACGAGCCGTGGCCGCGATCGAGCGTTTCCTCCGGGACGAAGACGCCCGGCTCCATCCGGATGTCGTAGCGGAGCGACTTGTTGACGAGTCGGTTCAGGTCGACCAGCACGTCGATCGTCTTCCGGCCCGGCGTCCCGATCGTGCTCTTCGCGTGCTCGACGAAGGCGGCGAACTTCGGTCCGAACGGAGCGGCCTGAAGATACGGCAAGAGGTCACGCTTCAGGGCCGGCGGATACGCGAAGGGAAATTCCTTGGCCTCGTCTTCGAGAAAAAAGTCGAACGGGTTGATGACCGTCATCTCGACGACGAGATCCACCTCGACGCGGAGTTCGCTCGCCGGCTTCGTGAACACGAGCCGCGCTTCGAAGTTGCCGAAGGGGTCTTGTTGCCAGTTGATGAAATGCTCGGAAGGCTCGACCCGAAGCGAATAGGCGACGATTGGCGTACGGCACTGCGGCGCCGGCCGCAGGCGAATGACGTGAGGCAAAAGGGAAATGGGGCGATCGTAGACGTATCGAGTTTCGTGGTGCAGGGCGACGCGGATGCTCACGGTGGCGCCTACACTACCCGAACCCCCGTTGCGGTGACGTTTCGTGTGGTACCGTGTCCTCGCGTGGAACACGCGCCCGCGACAGAATGAGCCGTTTGCGTGTCATGCACGTGGTGGTCGCCGGGGACATCGGCGGCGCCGAGCGACTTCTCGTCGACCTCGCCACCCGCCCCGCCGACACCGGCGCCGACCACGAGGTGGCGCTCATCACGCCCAACCGTGCGCTTCTGGCTTACTTCGAATCGTCCGGCCTGCGCGTCCACGACCGAGGACCCGCGCGCGAAAACCCGATCGCCTATCTCGCGCGGACGTTCGGCTCTCGGGACACCGACTGGCTCGTCTCGCTCCTCGAGCGGCAGCGCATCGACGTCGTGCACACCCACACGTTCGGCTCGCACGTCCTCGGCACGCGGGCCGCGAAGCGCGCGCGGCTTCCGCAGCTCCGGACCGAGCACCACGTGATGCATTACTTCGACCCCAGTTGCTCGCCGTTCACGCGGTGGGCACTCGCCCGAACGGATCGCGTCGTCTGCGTCAGCGAGTACGTCCGGCGCGTCCTCGTCCAGACCGTGCCGGCGGTCGCCGATCGCGCCGGGGTCGTGCGCAACGGGATCGACACGACGTACTGGTGCCCGTCGGAACGGCGCGAGCGACTCGACGAAGCGGCCTTCCGTGCGGGCATCGTCTGCCGGCTGACGGCGTGGAAGCGGGTGCACCTCGCGGTGCGCGCCGCCGCTCTCGCGGGCGTCGAGCTGGTGGTCGTCGGCGACGGCGAGAAGCGCACCGCGCTGGAAGCGCTCGCGAAAAAGCAAGGCGCCCACGCGCGCTTCGTCGGCCACCAACCGGATCCGAGACCCTTCATCGCCGATTGCGACATCACGGTGAGCACGGCCGACAACGAGCCTCTCGGGCTCTCGGTGCTCGAATCGCTGTCGATGGAGCGGCCCGTCGTCGCGTTCGACGGCGGCGGCATTCCCGAGATCGTGCAGCACGAACAAACCGGCTGGCTCGTGCCGTCGCCGTCGCCGGAAGCTTTCGCCGCGGCGCTCGATCGTGCCCGTGGAGCTCGCGAGCGCCTTCCCGGCATGGGCGAACGTGCGCGGCGCTTCGCGGTAAGCGATGGCGGCAGGGACCGCATGTGCGCCGGCTACGCCGCCGCGTACCGGTCGCTTGCGTCGTCTGCGTCGTCTGCGTCGTCTGCCTCGTCTGCCTCGTCTCCGGCGCCTTCGCGGGCCTCGCGGGCCTCGTGACGGCCGAGCCGGCGCCCCCCGGACACGTCGCTCCGCC
>DATHQY010000614.1:0-15091 GCA_035482215.1 Polyangiaceae bacterium
GAGGAACCGCTCGCTCGGCGGTTCGACGAGAAGCGCGGCTCCAGGCAGGTCCGGAACGGAGACCGGGCACACGGACTGGTAGCGCGCGAGCCATTCGCCTCGCGCGGGGTCCCGCACGGCGAAGGACGGATCCGACACGGCAATCTTCAGGCGGGGCTCGGCCAGATCGTTCGGAAGACGCTTCAGGGCTGCGAGTGCGCGCGTCCTTTCGCTCGATCGCGCGCACTGCAGCCAGTGATCGACCATCGCCGCCGCCGTCTTCGGAAAGGCGACCGCCAGCGCTTCGGTCGCCCACGCGGCGTCGAGCCAGAGCGTCTCGAGCTCCGCGTCGATGAGATCGAGAAGCGCTTCCTCGGCCTCCGGCACCCTGACCTGCGCGAGCCCGGCGAGAACGGCGTCCGCCATGAGGCGCTCATCGTCCCCGTCTTCTTCGTCTTCGAGGAGATCGGGCGGCGGATGCACGACCAGATCGGAAAGGACGTGCACGATGTCGGCCGCCGCGATCGCCGAGGGCCTCGCCATGGCGAGGGCGTGGAGGGCGCGCGAACGGACAGAAAAACTGGGCAGCGAAAGCGCTCTCCGAAGCGCGGGTGCCGCGCCCTCCCGGTGTTCGATTCGCGCGAGCAAGTCGATCGCGACGCGGCGAGCCACGTGCGTCGGGCCCTCGTCGACCACGTTCGCGAGGCGCGCCACGAGACTCCCGGCATCGACCGTCCACGGTATCCAGGCCTCGTCCGAGAGGAGCGCCGAGGCGATCGCCCGATCGCCCATTTTGGCCATCTCGACCGCGAGATCGATGGCGTCGGCGCGGTCGAGCGGCACGAGGGACGCCACGGCTGCGGCTCGCTCTCGCTGCCGGCGCGAGAACCGCGGCCCGTGGCGCACGAAGAGCCGCACGAGACGCACCGCCTCCACCGGCTGCTCCTGCATCTCGATGATCTCGACACCGAGCCGGTCGGCGCGCCCGAGGAGCCGCTTGGTCGCAACGAGGCTCGTTTCGGGATCAGCCAGAGCCCATACGTCGTTCACCGTGATGGCGAAGGCACGACACGTGGCGCGCGCTCGACCGGGCCTCGCATCCACGGCCCGCGGTTCCGCGGGTAGCGCGAGGGCGTTCTGCGCGGGCGAGTCCGCCTCGGGCGCGTCCGCGTCGGAATCCGGCGCGAGGTCTTCCTCGGCGGGCTGCGGCGGCCCCGCCGCTGCTGCGCGCAGTCTGTCTTCGACGGACGCGATTTCCCAGGGCCATGCAAACGACCACGCGAAGTGCTTCGCGAGCGCCGCGTCGAGCAAGTCGTGAATGCGCATGACCCCTTTTGCGTAAGCGCCCGGGGGCGGGGGCGTCAATGGGTGCGACATCGGTCACCGGGTCACGTCCTCGGTCCGGAACGTCAGCGTTTTGTCGCTCGTCGCAATCTGGTGAACGAAGAGCTGAACGAAGCTCCCGAAAAGCGCGTCGCTCGGGCCGATGCCCGTATTGCCCGTGGGCCGCGACATCCACCGCCGCATCTGATCGAGCATCTCGGCCGAAACAGGATTCACGTCGACGACGACACCGAGAAAATAGCGTTTGCCAGGCGTGAGGAGACTGCGCTGGACGAGCGGTAGATCGCGCGCCTCGCCGCAAAGCCGCAGTACTCCGTCGAACACCGCCGCCTGGTCACGTTCGCGCTCGGGCTCGCTGAGATGCACGCGATACACCTCGTCCCACAGATCGTAGGCCACGCGGCAGACGCGCGGCGCGAGCGCCAGGGGCTTGTCTTCCCCTTCTTCGTACACGTACGCGCGCATGGCGATGACCATCGGCAGCCCGCTCGAGAGTTTGCGCGCGAGCGCGGGATCCGAGAGCACGTCGCGATACGAGAAGCTTGCGCGCAGGAGCTCCTTGTCCCAGGCGTAGTTGGCCTGCCGCCCCGGCAGCGACGCGGGCTGCGCGGGCTGCTGCTGCGCCAGGGCCGCGAGAGGCGGGAACACGAGCGGGACCGCGAGCGCCAACGCGATGACGGAAAAGCGGAGGCGCCTCACGGGTGGGCGGCTCCCTGGCTGGGACCGCGGACCGGGATGAGCCCCACGAGATTGGCGACTCCGAGCACGAAGCCGCCCGCCTGCGTGTCGATGCGAAGTCCCGCGTTGAAGGTCAGGTCGACCGGCACGGTGCCGAATCCCGAATACCCGCGCGGCGGATCGACGAAGTCTTCCTCGCTGGCGACCCCGTAGAGACCGAAGCTCCCGAAGAGATCGACTCCGTAGATCGAGCGCGAACCACGGTAGAGCGGAACACGGTACTCGACGTCGATCTTGCCCGCGTAGTTGCCGTATCGGTTCTCGACGATGTCCGTATTGAGGAAGTTCGACGCGGGGCGCCGATCGAAGTTCAGATCGAGCACGCGATCGGGCAAGAGATCCGTGAAATCCCCCACGTAGAAGCGCTCGAAGAGCGGCGCGTTGCCGAAGATCCCGCCGGCGAACGCGTCGAGCATGAGGACGTGGCCCCATGGCAAAGTGAGCCATTGCGACGCGCGCAGGACGACTTTGGCGTAGGGGTAGTCGCTGCCGAACGGCGTGAGCGACGCGTCCAGGCTGCCGACGAGCTCATGGCCCTTGGTCGGCAAAAATGGCTCGTCGCGCGTGTCGTGCACGAACGTCGTCCCGAGCGTCGAGAGAATGCTCGAACCGGGGATCAGCATGAAATCGATGGGCTCGACGTCGAGCCCGCGAAAGTCGCTCGCCGCCGCGGGGAGAGTCGCGTCGATCTTCTCCAGTCGGTAGTTGACGAAGATCTGGGACGAAATGCTGAGATCGTGGCCGAAACCGACCCGGCCTCCGAAGCGCTTGTATTGCGCGAGCGCGAAATCCTGTCCGGGCATCGGCTCGTCGACCATGACGTCGCGGTTGCCGAAGTAATCGCGGGCGTCGTTGTAGAGGATCTCGGCCTCCACGAGCCAGTTGGATCCGAGCCAGAGAGGATTCGCGACGCGGGCGCGAAGCGCGAGTTGGCTGTCGGCCACCGCGACCGCGCCGCCGAGCGCGATTCCCGTTCCCGCCAAGTTGGTTTCCGTGACCTTGGCACCACCGTACGCCGTCAGCGGGCGGGCCGTGCCGCTCGACTCGACGTCCTCCGAAAGGCCCAACCACACGTTGTCGACCACGAACGTGTTGCGCTCGACGACGTCGACGACGAGAACCACGTATCCTCGATGGGTGCCGCGCCTCAGCGAAAGCTGGACGTCGCGAAAGAACCCCGTCCCGAGGAGGCGAAAGCGCGTCAGCTCGAGCTCTGGATCGTTTACGTCGAGCACGTCGCCGGGTCGAAACGGGACGTAGCGCAAGACGACCCGCGCGAGCGTCGTCGTGTTGCCGCGGACCTCGACCCCTTCCAGCGTGTATTTCAAGCCGATCGCTTTGCCGGTGCGCACCATTCCACCGGGCGAGCCGAAGGACGACTCGTCGACGCGCGGGTTTGCCGGCGACGGCGACGTGGAGCCGTCCACCGGGGTCCCGAGAGTAGCCGGCGGAGGGGCGGGTGGGGGTCCCGGTGGGGTGGACGTCGCCGGAACCGAGGCAGACGCGCTTGCTGCGCTGGACGGCAGCGGCGTTTCGCCCGGGATGTCCGGCGATGCGCCCCACGTACGAATCGGGTCTGCGGGTGCCGTTGCCGTCCAGAACAGAACGAGGGGGGCAACGGCGGAGACCGCGAAGATCGGGCCAATGGGCGAGCGGATGCGCACGCGAGGGCCGAATCCTACGCTCCCTGGATGCATTTCGTCTCGATCGCTCTCGATCGCTCGCGACCCGCTCGGAAAATGCGCGACGAGCCTGCAGCCGCGGCCCGCTCCTACTGCGCCAGGTGGACCGTGAACTTGCGGGTCTCCCCTGCCTCAATCGTGAAACCGAGAGTCCGCTGACGCCGTCCGTCCAACGTGACCAGCGTCAACTTGTGCCGGCCGGGCTTCACGAACAGATGGCGCTCGGGCGTGGTTTTGCCCGTGTCGACCGCATCGATCAGAATCTTCGCGACGGGATCCGACGCCACGTCGAGCGTCGCCGCATGCGCCTCGTCGCCCGCCGGCGCCCCCACCCGCGGCGGATCGCCGGCGCTCGCGGGGAGTCTCGTGGCGAGACTCGTGACGAGAACGCTGGAGAGCAAGAGCATTTTCATTTCTCGGATCCCGCTGGCCGTTCGACGGCCGGCCCACCCGCGCATTCAGACGAGGCACGGCGTCGACGGAGTCGACTCTACACCAATCGCGACACCCCTCGCGATCGCCCCCGCGACGCGTGGCGCTATCGCTAACCGAGGTGGGCCGCCCCGAGGAGCAACCAGATTCCAAGCCCCGCGAGAACCAGAACGCTCGCGACGACGCCCGCGACGACGCCGCGAGAAAGCCGCGGGCCTTCTACGGAAGGCGAGTCCGATGCCTGCGCCGCCAGGTCGGCAGGCGGTCCCGCGAGTACCGTGGCCAGGCGCATGACGTCGAGCATCTGTTTGGCGAGGCCGAGCGCCTGGTCGTATTGGCCTCGATCGAGGGCCAGGGGTCGTCGAAAACGCTGCCAGTGGGCCGCGTCGACATAATCGTAGGTGCGGAGCTCGGCTTTCCCGTCCGCATGGTTCGCATGTCCGATCACGAGCGTCGCGAAGCCCGGACGTGTGGGGACGAGCCGCACGTGCTGGAGAGCCTGGACACCCCCTGCCGTGGACGGCCCCTCGGGGGCGGTGAGCTCGACGCCGTAGTCGCCAGGCTCAAGACGCACCTTCTTCAGCGCTTCATTGAACGCGGAGGCGAGATCGGTCGCCTGGATGGCATGGAACGTCTGCAGTGCCGCTCGGCGCGCGCTGGTCATTCCTACGCTGCATACGGCGCAAAGCCTTGCGCCCCATAATGAGGTGGCCCCCAAAAAGGCGAGATTCGGTGCACGGTTTGTCCCCCGCGTGGCGTCGCATCGTCCCGCACCACCAGGGGGGAGACATCTCCCTCCAGCGCCGCATCCCCGGTCCAGCGGCGGTCCTTGCGGTCGCGGCAATTGCCACGACGCGTCGAAAACGACGCCCGCCTCTCCTGCCTTCGAATGCACCCAAAGGCAGCTCCGTGACAACCGGCTTCGTGAGAAACACGAGAGGACGCTTGCGGCGGAGGTCTTTTCAATCAGGTTCGCGGCCGCTCGGAAACCGATGATAGACCGCACAGATAGGGCCCCCATTCCAAGCCGCTCAAACACCCGGCTGCCAAGGCACTACCGTACTGACGGACTCTTATGCGAATTGCCGCAAGCTGCCCGCGAGGGGTGCAGCAGCCTCACCGTCTCACCAGAAAGCGATTCGCACGAGTCGCGCACCGCGTTTGCGCGTGTAGGATGCCCGCCCTCCAATGCCGAACCTCCGCTCTCAACTCGAACGACTGGCCGCGACTTTCACGGATGGAGTCCTCGACGTCATCCGGGATACGTCGCTCGACGAGCTCCTCCGCGAATCCGGATCGGGGGTGCGAGCCGCCCGAACGGAGGGTCCGAACCGCCGCTCGCCAAAGCCCGCGTTTGCCTCGTCGAGAGCCTCGTCGAGGGCCTCCACGAGCACCTCCTCCGGCCGGCTTCACCGGCGCTCGGCAGACGAGATCGCGGCGGAACTCGACAGGATTGTCGGTCTGCTCGCCAAACACCGCGACGGTCTGCGCGCCGAACAGATTCGCGCGGAGTTGGGCCTTCACGCCAAAGAGCTGCCGCGTGTTCTGAAACAGGGACTGACCTCTAAGAAGCTTCGCGCGAAGGGCCAAAAGCGAGCCACGACGTACTTCGCAAGGTAGCCGGCTACTTTGATGTGGCGCCGATTAGCGAGGATGTGTATCGTTGTTTCCGCCCATGTCAAACCTGCGTTCACGACTCGCGGACCTCGCCTCGTCGTTCACCGATTCCGTCATTGATGCGATCCGAGGGACCTCCCTCGAAGAACTTCTTTCGGAGTCAGGCGCTCGAGGCAAAACGCGCCAATCGGAAGCCATGCCCAGGACGCCGGCGAGGGCGGCCCGTACCGCGTCGGGTCGCCTCCCGCGCCGTTCGGCAGACGACATCGCGACCGAGCTCGATAAGATTGTCGCGCTCGTTCAAAAGCACAAGGACGGGTTGCGTGCCGAGCAGATTCGGACGGAGCTCGAAATGCAGGCGAAGGAGCTGCCCCGCGTTCTGAAGGAGGGGCTCAATTCGAAGCGGCTTCGGTCGAAAGGGCAGAAGCGCGCGACGACCTACTTTGCGAAGTAGGCTCGACGTAGCGGCTTGCTCCGACTTCGCCCGGCGCGGTTCCGGCTGGCGCGGTGGCGGTCGCTCTGTGCGCCCCCGACAAGAGTCGAACTTGTGACCTTCGGTTTAGGAAACCGCTGCTCTATCCTCTGAGCTACGGGGGCGACCGGAACAAGCGCTGCCGGTTCGAGCGGGGCGGAACATGCCACGCCTTCGGTCACCGTCAAAGCGCAATGCGGAGAACCTGGGGTGAGCGTACGGGCCGCGCGGGCGGGCCTACGGCGGACGCGCGTCCCTCAAGCGCCGAAGCGGATCGCGAGCCAGAAGAGGCCGACGATGGCCAGGGCGACGAGCGCCATGGCCAGCAGATTGGTCACGAAATAGGGAAACAGCATGAGCGTCAGACCGGCCACGATCTGGGGCAGGCGTGCTTGGCGCTTGCCGTACATGAAGAAGACGAAGCCGACGGAGCTTATCGCCAGCGAAAGCAGAAGCGAGTTCGCGTCCAAAGCCATGGGGTCGTCTCCGGGGTCGCCGCTCCTTGGTTCAGCGGGAGCTTATCCTTCCGCCGCCTTGGGGCTCGCGCGCCAATTCGAGGAGGGTGATAGCTGCCAGGTTCGCGTGCAGATCGTCGTGCCGCATTTTGGACAGAGCGCCAGCTCGGCGTACTCGTGGTCCGCCAGCTCCTGGACACCGTAGGGTCGGAGCCGTTCGTGCAACGCTCCGCAAGTGCAGCGAATCGACGGCATGCGGTTCTCCAACGATTACGGCCCGGCGCCGCTCCGAGTGAAGGCCTCTGTTCACGTGGGCGTGCACGCCGCGCTGTGCGAGGCATGCGCAGACATCGCGCGCCTCCGCCGGGAGCGGAACCGCAGACGTTACGGATGGACGAACTTCCGACGGACGCCTTCCTGATGGTCCCGTCTCTCGCACACAAGAGACGAGGGGCATGAAAAAGTCCCGCCGCGCACTTTTTTTTTGATGCGGCGCGAAGCGCCTCGCGAGGCGCCTTTCGCGTGACGTGGCAGAGCTCTACCGGAGGCGCCCGTCGAGCGCGATGGCCGCGTTGGCCATCATCGCGGCTTCACGGAGCAATCGAAGCGCGGAGGCGCGATCGTCGGAGGCCGGCACGTTCGCCAGAATGATCTCGGCGAACCGCTTCGCCCCCGCGTGAACCGCGTCGTAATGGACCAATTTGTCGGGCGTCGGCGCATGGTGCGAAAAGACGTACTCAGGGTCGAATTCGGCGCGCTCCATGGGTTCTTCTCCGGGGATGCAAGGGGTGACGTGCACCTCGACACATACTCGGTTCCGCAGCCCCTTCGCATCGAAAGAACGAGCGCGCCGTCCGCCGTTACACGGGGCGTGGACCTTCGTCGAGTCCGAGTGGCACCGCAGCGCCGGCCCCCGGCGACACATCGTCTCCGTCCTCGTCCACCACGTCCTTCGGATCGGGGAACGGCGCCTTCCAGGCGATGAGAATGCTCGGTATCGAGACGATGAGCACGAAGATGAAAAACGCTCTGTACCCGAGCCAGTCGGCGATCGGCCCACTCGCGGCCGTCGTCGGGATGAGCACTAGGTTCATGATGGCGGTCGCGTACGAGTAGTGAGTCATCTTGTATTTGCCGGGTGCGATCTGCTGCATCATGTACAGCATGTTTCCGACGAAGCCGAAGCTGTAACCGAACTTCTCGATGCTCACGAGAACGCAAACGACCCAGATCGACAGATGCTGGCCCGGTGTGACCACCTGGCTCAAGTAGATGTAACAAAGATGCGGGATGTTCATGCAGAGCGCGAGGACCACGAGCACGCGCTTCAAGCCGTACTTCGCCGCGAACGCACTTCCGAGAAGGCCCGCCCCCAGGCTGACCGTCGTGCTTACCAATCCGTCGATGAGTGCCTTCTCGTTGAGCGTGAGGCCCACGCCTCCCTGATCGACCGAGGACTGGAGAAAGAGTGGAGCCTCCTGGAGGAGGAAGCCTTCGCCGGAGCGGTAGAGAAAGACGAACAGAAGCATTCCCCAGATCTGGGGCTTGCGGAAGAAGTCGAGGAACGGAGGCACGTGCTCGCGCCATCCGATGAAGATCGAAGCGGCCGCGCCGATCCCGATGATGGACCCGATGGTGGGGTTCGCGGGTGGCTTTCCCATCAGGCTCGGGCCGAACACGATGATGCACGTGAGCAGCGCGCCGATGCCGATCGAGATCCCCGCCCGGATCGGCATCGGAGAATCGACGGCTTCGGCCTTTAGGAGATCGCGTTTGACGATCGACCCCCGGGGCAAGATGAAGAAATGATAGACGCCGAGGGCGGCCATCGTGATGGCCGAAACGCCCACCGCGTACATCCACGCGGTGTGCATCGCGTACCCGTGGTCCGAAGCCCAGCCCGCGACGAGCACTATGAAGGAGGTGCAGAACAGCCGCCCCGCGTTCCAGAACACACCCTGCACGCCGGCCCACGCGGCTTGTCCCGTCTTGTCGAGCGAAGTGATGTAAACGCCGTCGATGCAGATGTCCTGCGTGGCCGAGGCGAACGCGACGGCCCATAGGATCGCGATGATGATCTGGAAGTTATTCTGAATCGGAAGTGCGAGCGCGATTCCCGCGAGCAGCGCGGCCAGCGCAAACTCCATCGCGAGCACGAAGAACTTCTTGCTCTTGTACGCCTCGAGGAACGCGGCCCAGAACGGCTTGAGCGACCACGCGAACCCGATCATCGCCGTCGCGACCGTGATCTCCCCGTCGGTATGCCCGAGGTTCTTGAACATCGTCGCCGCGACCCAGCTCGCCATCGAGAACGGAACGCCTTCGGCGAAATAAGAGGTGGGCACCCAAAGGACCGCGGGGCGGACGCGTTTGCTTTCGCTCATTGGTGGCACGGTCTTATCGCGACGGGGTCGCCAAAGTAAACGGACAAGTCCCGTCCGCAACCGGCGTGACGCTTTCGAGCACCATGGTTGGCACTGGGTGGTCTCACGCCGCGTGCTCACGCCGCAGCGCGCCACCCTCGTCGAGCCTCGTCGAGCACCTTGGCCGGTCTCTGCTCGTCCTCCGCACGCATCGCCGCTGCCGTCTTCCTCAAGTATCGGCGCTTCCGTCCGTCCTCTCGAGCATGGGACGGCGCATCCGCGCGCCAGCCCGTAAGGCATCCCACGCGACATCGCCCTTCCGCATCCGTCTCGGGCAGATTGCCTACCTCAGGCTTAATCTCGGGACCGGACGGCCCGTCCAACAACCACCGATCCAATGGCCCGAAACAACGCTTTGGCACGGCTTCCGCGACGCGGCCGTCACTTCGAGCGCGTCACTTCGTCGCTCGCGAAGCGTTTGCGCCAGTTGCGTACCGCGCGCGGTTGGACCCAGCGCGTTGCCGCGCTGCGAATCGGCGTCGGAGCGCCCCTCGTCCGCCGTCTCGAGAATGGGCAGGCCAATCCGTCCCTCGCCGTGTTGCTGAGCGTCGCCGCCGCGTTCGGAATCCCGCTCAAGGATCTCCTCGGCCGCTAGGCTCACCAGAGTCGGCTCTGCTCGAGCAATTTCGCCACGAGCGCTGTCCAACCCGTCTGTGCGCGCGCGCCGAGTCCCTCCCCCGTGTCCCCGTTGAAGTACTCGTAGAAAGTGACGTGGTCCCTGAAGTGCGGATCCCTGCGGAAGGCTTCGCGCGGCCCGTTCGCCGGTCGCGCGCCGTCGGCGGCGCTGGCAAAGAGGCCAATGAGCCGCCTCGACAACTCCTTGGCCACATCGCCGAGCGTGAGCCAATGGCCCGATCCGGTCGGGCATTCGACGCGGAGATCGTCCCCGTAATAGTGATGGAGTCGCTGCAGCGATTCGATGACCAAATAGTTCACCGGAAACCATACGGGACCGCGCCAGTTCGAGTTGCCGCCGAAGAGCCCCGACTGCGACTCGGCCGCCTCGTACCCGATGCGGTGCAGTTGCCCGTCGATGGCGATTTCGTACGGGTGATCCTTGTGCGCGCGCGACAGCGAGCGGATGCCGTAGGGCGACAGGAACTCGCTCTCCGAGAGCATCCGGGACAGTACGCGCACGAGCTTCTCTCGGTCCACGAGTGAGAGGAGGGCCCGCTCGCGTTGCCCGTGCGCCAGAAACGGGCAGTGCTCGCCCAGCTCGGGTCGATTCTGGAGCAACCAGCGCGCCCTCTTCCAGAAGGCGCCGAAGCGCTCGTGCGAGTCTTCTTCGAGCGTGGTCACGGCGAAGAGCGGCGTCAGACCCACCATCGAACGAACGCGAAGGCGATCGCTCCGCCCGTCCGGTCTCCGCATGATGTCGTAATAGAAGCCGTCGTGCTCGTCCCAGAGCCGCGTGCGTGTCCCGGTCGATTGGTTCATGGCGCGCGCGATGAGCAAGAAATGCTCGAAGAACTTGTTCGCGACGTCCTGGTAACTCGGATTCTCGCGCGAAAGCTCCAGCGCGATGTCGAGCATGTTGAGGCAGTACATTCCCATCCAGCCCGTGGCATCGGCTTGCTCGAGGGACCCGCCGCCGGGCAGCGGCTTGCTCCGGTCGAATAGGCCGATGTTGTCCAGCCCGAGAAAGCCGCCCTCGAACACGTTGCGGCCCTCGGCGTCCTTCCGATTGACCCACCACGTGAAGTTCAACATGAGCTTCAGGAAGACCGACTCGAGAAACGCGCGATCCGCGCGTCCGGTCGTCCGCCGTTCGATCTGGTACACCCGATAGGCTGCCCACGCGTGGACCGGCGGGTTCACGTCGCCGAGCTGCCACTCGTACGCGGGAATCTGCCCGCTCGGATGCATGTACCACTCGCGCACGAGGAGCGTGAGCTGCTGCTTGGCGAAATCCGGATCGACGAGAGCGAGCGGAATCGTGTGAAACGCGAGATCCCACGCCGCGTACCATGGATATTCCCACTTGTCGGGCATCGACAAGACTTCGCTGTTGTAGATGTGTCGCCAGTGGGCGTTGCGGCCATGCCATCGCGGCGGGGGCGGGGCGGGTTGGCGGTCGTCGCCGCGGAGCCAGCGCTCCACTTCGTAGGAATAGTACTGGCGGCTCCAGAGCAGCCCCGCAATGGCCTGGCGGAAGATCGCCTTTTCGTCCGCGCCGAGCGCGCGGGGGCCAATCGCCTCGAAGAATTGATCCGCCTCGGCGATGCGCGTCGCGAACACGTGATCGTGATCGGCGAAAGGCGCGGCGAGGGCGTTGCGCGAATAACGGAGACGAACGACGAGCTTCTCCCCCGGCGCGAGGCTTCGCCGGAAAGGCGCGCCGACCTTCGTCCCCCGCCGGGCGGGGTTCGACGCCGCCGCGTTGCCGTGGACGATGACGTCGTCGAAGGCGTCCTTGGCGTACTGCGGCGACGGCGAAACCTGCCACAGCCGCTGGAGATTCGATTCATTCTCCGTGAAGAGTAATTCTGGCGATCGTTCGATATAGAGCCAGTAGGTACCGAGGTGCGCTTGCACGGTCTTGACGACGGCGGTATCGCCGATCGGATTGGCAAGCGATAGCTCCGGCTTGTCCCCCGCTGGGCGCGCCGACTCCGATTGCGGCGGGGGCGTGCTCCAACTCCAGGTATTGCGAAACCACAGCTGGGGCAGGACGACCAGCGGGGCCGATTCGGGGCCACGGTTTTCCACCGTGATCCGAATGAGGAGATCGTCGACATCCGCCTTGGCATATTCGACCGTCACGTCGAAGTAGCGGTTGTCGGCGAATGCATTCGTATCGAGAATTTCGGATTCGGGGTCTTCGCGGCAAGCGGCCCGCGCTCGAGCGCGGAGCTCCTCGTAAGGAAAGGCGCGCTGGGGGTACTTGTAGAGAGCTCGTGCGTAACTGCAGGTCGGCGTCGCGTCGAGGTACCAGTAGAGCTCCTTGACGTCCTCGCCATGGTTGCCTTCCGGCCCCGACAAGCCGAAGAGGCGCTCCTTGAGGATCGCATCGGCGCCATTCCAGAGCGCGGGAGCGAAGCAGACCAAACCGCGGTTGTCGCAGACGCCGAGGAGCCCGTCGTCCCCCCACCGGTAAGCCCGCGTGCGCGCGTGGTCGAAGGGAAAGAAATCCCAGGCGTTGCCGTCAGCGGAATAGTCCTCGCGGACGGTGCCCCACTGCCGCTCGGCCAAATAGGTGCCCCAGCGCCGCCACTTGACTTCCGGCTTGCCGTCCGAGGCCCATGCGTGGTCGGGCCCCCGTCGCGCTTCTTCGAGCCGGCGATGCTCGACTGTCGTTCGAGTAGTCACGGTGCGTCACAATACCGAGCCGAACGGCATTTCGCGACACGCCAATACGGAAGCGCGAACGGTAACCACGCCGACGCGCCGGGCCACGTCACCCCAACGCGTCAGGCCAAACAACGACCTCGCAAAACGCCGGAACCGCGAGCGCCCCAACGCGTCAGGCCAAACAACGAGCGCGCAAACGCCGGAACCGCGAGCGCCCAACTCGCGCGGCCCGTGGCGAAATGCACCGTGGCAATTCTCACCGATCGTGCGGAGCCACGTTAATCGCACTTTCGGGAGAGCGAGCCCGGGGCTACCGTGAATTCGTGCGTGCGGTGCGCGCGGATGCGGGATTCGCGCTCGCATTCAGCCCCATGCCATTGGCGACAGCTGGCGGAGATCGCAATGACCACGAAGACCACCAATCTGCCTCACGTCCGAACGAAGGCCACCCAGAAGAACGGGGCCCGTCCGACCGATCGGGCAATCCCACGTAGCGGTCGCAACGGGGACGACGTGGCGGCGCGCGAGGGCAACGGTCGTCGGTACGCCCTCGAGCCGGATATGCAACTTCCGTCCGTCGCCTCGCTGGGCTCCCATGGCGCGTCGGAATGGGACCGCCTGTCGTCCGGTAGCCGCGCCGAAGTCGAGCATCTCCTCGAAGTGCTGAAAGCGGTCAAGCAGGGGGACTTCTCCGTCCGCTTCGAATACCAGAAGGACGGAATTTTGGGCCGCGCCGGTGAGCTCTTGAACGACATCATCGGTTTGAACGAGCACATGTCCGGCGAGCTCGTGCGCGTGGGAACGGTCGTCGGTCAGGAAGGCAAGATGCACGAGCGCGCCTCGGTCGGCCCGGCGAAGGGCGCGTGGGCGAGCGGCATGGCCTCGGTCAACCAGCTCATCGCCGACCTCGTGGCGCCGACCAACGAAGTCGCCCGCGTCATCACGGCCGTCGCTCGAGGTGATTTGTCGCAGAAGATGGTGCTCGAAATCGAGGGCCGACCGGTGCGCGGCGAGTTTCTCCGCATCGGAACGACCGTCAACAACATGGTCGATCAGCTGAACTCCTTCGCCGCCGAAGTCACGCGCGTCGCCAAGGAAGTCGGCAACGAAGGAAAGCTCGGCGGGCAGGCCGACGTCAAAGGCGTCTCCGGCACCTGGAAAGACCTCACCGACAACGTCAACGGCCTCGCCGCCAACCTCACCGCCCAGGTCCGTAACATCGCGAAAGTCACGACGGCCGTCGCCAAAGGCGACCTGTCGCAGAAGATCACCGTCGACGCGAAGGGCGAGATTCTCGAGCTCAAAAATACGATCAACGTCATGGTCGACCAGCTCTCGTCGTTCGCGGCGGAAGTCACGCGCGTCGCCAAGGAAGTCGGCACCGAAGGAAAGCTCGGCGGGCAGGCCGACGTCAAAGGCGTCTCCGGTACCTGGAAGGACCTCACCGACAACGTCAACGGCCTCGCCGCCAACCTCACCGCGCAGGTCCGGAGCATCGCGAAAGTCACGACGGCCGTCGCCAACGGCGACCTGTCGCAGAAGATCACCGTCGACGCGCGCGGTGAAATTTACGAGCTCAAAAACACGATCAACACGATGGTCGACACCTTGCGTTCGTTCGCGGCGGAAGTCACGCGCGTCGCCAAGGAGGTCGGCACCGAAGGAAAGCTCGGCGGGCAGGCCGACGTCAAAGGCGTCTCCGGCACCTGGAAAGACCTCACCGACAACGTCAACGGCCTCGCCGCCAACCTGACCGTCCAGCTCCGCGACGTGTCCAAGGTCGCCACCGCCATCGCCAACGGCGACCTGACGCAAAAGATCACCGTCGACGTCAAAGGCGAGATTCTGCAGATCAAAGACGTCATCAACAAGATGGTCGATCAGCTCAACTCCTTCGCGGCCGAGGTCACTCGCGTCGCCAAGGAAGTCGGCACCGAAGGAAAGCTCGGCGGACAGGCAAACGTCAAAGGCGTCTCCGGCACCTGGAAAGACCTGACCGACAACGTCAACGGCCTCGCCGCCAATCTCACCGTTCAGCTCCGCGACGTGTCCAAGGTCGCCACTGCCATCGCCAACGGCGACATGACGCAGAAGATCACCGTCGACGTCAAAGGCGAGATTCTGCAGATCAAAGACGTCATCAACAAGATGGTCGATCAGCTCAACTCCTTCGCCGCGGAGGTCACCCGCGTCGCCAAGGAAGTCGGCACCGAAGGAAAGCTCGGCGGGCAGGCCGAAGTCCGTGGCGTGTCGGGCACGTGGAAGGACCTCACCGACAACGTCAACGGCCTCGCGGCGAACCTCACGACCCAGGTCCGCAACATTGCGAACGTCACCACCGCCGTCGCCAACGGCGACCTGTCGCAGAAGATCACCGTCGACGCGAAGGGCGAGATCCTCGAGCTCAAAAGCACGATCAACGTCATGGTCGATCAGCTCCGCTCCTTCGCCGCAGAGGTGACCCGCGTCGCCAAGGAAGTCGGCACCGAAGGAAAGCTCGGCGGGCAAGCCGAAGTCCGCGGCGTGTCGGGCACCTGGAAGGACCTCACCGACAACGTCAACGTCCTCGCGGCGAATCTCACGACCCAGGTCCGCAACATCGCGAACGTCACCACCGCCGTCGCCAACGGCGACCTGTCGCAGAAGATCACCGTCGAC